>JBAKGE010000150.1:0-2493 GCA_037191085.1 Porphyromonadaceae bacterium
GGTGGGTTTGCACAGAGTCGCCACATCGCTCAAGGTTATGTGCTATGTTCTCTAGCTTGATGAGTGTGTTTATTTCTTCAGTAGAGAGTACCCGATCAGCAAAGTTGTCGGTGAGGAGTTTTTTGAGCATGAAGTATCGGTCGTCCACATTGTCGTCTGCCCTGATCACATCGTATGCTGTCTCTAATTCCATGCTACTGTAGGAGAGGATAGCATTACGTACCATTAGCGTGACGTCCTCTATCATTTGTGCCACGAGTAACTTAAACTGGTGCATACTGTCGCTTGAAAGATCTATTTCACGTAAGTATCTGATGTTATTGAGGGCCATGTCACCGATGCGCTCGAGGTTTGTCGTCATATCCTGATAGGAGATGATACGGCGAAGATCTTCAGCCATGGGCGAGAACTTAAAGATTATGAAAGCAACTTCTTCGCGTATCTTGATCTCCAGTCTGTCGATTACTACTTCATTGTCTTTTGCCTCCTCGTACAGTTCATCCTCTGTGGGGTCTTCTACTATCTTTCCAAGGATAGCGAGTTGGAGGAGTACATTTTTGGATATCAGATCTACTTGGTTCACCAATATCTGTATCTGCTGGTCTTTGATTACGCCCATACAAGTCTTTGTGTCATTGTTAATCATTAGCTGAACACCCCAGTAAGATAGTCTTCAGTTTGCTTGAACTTCGGCTTTGTGAACATCTGATCAGTATCCCCGTACTCAATTATCTCGCCCAGGTACATGAATACTGACTTGTCAGATATACGCGCCGCTTGGCTCATATTGTGCGTCACGACGATGATCGTATATTGGTCTTTGAGCCGGTATATCAGTTCCTCTATCTTGTTTGTTGCTATCGGGTCGAGAGCAGATGTTGGCTCATCCATTAGCAGTATTTCCGGTCTTAAAGCCATGGCGCGTGCTATGCAGAGTCTCTGCTGCTGCCCTCCGGAGAGAAACGATCCTTTCTTCTTCAATGAATCCTTTACCTCGTTCCATAATCCTACGTTCTCCAGTGAAGTTTGTACAATCTCTTCGCTCTCCTGTTTCGAGAGGTGGATACCATTCAACTTGTATCCTGCCACCACATTGTCTGCTATGGACATTGTAGGAAATGGATTGGGACGCTGGAAGACCATGCCACATCTGCGCCGTGCCTTTATGGGGTCCATGCGCATCATATCCTCGCTATCAATGAGGATCTCACCCTCGGTTTTGATGGAGGGATACAAGTCATGCATACGGTTGATAGCTCTGAGAAGTGTACTTTTGCCGCAACCTGAGGGACCCATTACTGATGTCACCAGATGCTCATAGAAGGTAAGGTTGATGCCTTGGATGGCTTTCCTCTCGGGGGTGTACGATACCGAAAGGTTCCGTACCTCTATGATTGGCTTGAGAGCCTGTCTATGGGGCGCTCCAGTAGGGTTGTTAATGTTTCCCGATCCGTTTTTCAGTTCTTCGGTAGTGAGATTGTTGATGTTCATACCACGGGATGTTGTAGAATCATTATTGATGCTGGTACATACAGCTTCGGATAACAAACTCTGCCCTTGAAATATATCCATCCCCTGCATATCTCTTGTATCTTTAAGTCTCTTACAATAATAACGAAAATCATTGGATGCGCCACTTCGCGGCAATAGATTTGGCCAAAAGATTAAGTCCGAGGATTAGGATTAACAGCATCAAAGATGTTGACCATACCAAGGCTACGAGGTTAGGATCATTATAGAACTCCCATATCAATAGACTAATGGCACTCATGGGCTTTGTGATGTCAAAGTTGATGTACGTCGCACCGAGTGCAGTCATCATCAGTGGAACTGTCTCGCCTATTACTCGTGAGATCGCCAGTAATATACCGGTGCAGATACCACCAAATGCGCTTGGGAGGATCACTCGAAACATGGTGCTCGTGCACGACCCTCCGAGTGCAAGTCCTGCCTCTTTTAGGGTGTCAGGTATCATGCGTAGAGTCTCCTCGGTGCTACGGGTAATCATTGGTATCATCATCAGTGCGAGTGCGATTCCCCCTGCTATGGCACTGTAACTGTGCACGTACTTCACTATCAGCATATACACCACTATGCCGAATATCACCGAGGGCACTCCCTGTAGTATATCCACAAGGTCACGCACTATGGTGGCAAAGTGAGCCTCCTTCTTCTCCGCTAAGTATATCCCTGCCAGTAGTCCCATCGGAACAGATACCAATGTTGCTATGCCCACCATAATCAGGGTGCCGATGATACCATTGAGGATACCTCCAGGTATCGCCTTCCCACTGTGTAATGCTATCATAGCCTCTATCGAAGACGGTACCACTTGGGTGAAGAAGTCTATATTCAGCTGCTTATGCCCCTTTATTATCAGCTCTATCAGTATGGAGAGTAGTGGAATTGCCGTCAGTAGGCTCAGTACCACCACCACTACATATATTGCTCTGCTCACTTCCTTGAGAATTTTTCTCGTGTTTACTTTTCACC
>JBAKGE010000151.1:0-2457 GCA_037191085.1 Porphyromonadaceae bacterium
GGTGTGCGATGAGTGCAGAGCGAAAGTCCTGCTCCTCTATGAGTCGGACCATACGACCGAATTCGCGCGGATAAGCATTTCCTATGACCGAGATAACACCATCGGCTCCCATGGTCATCAGAGGGAAAGTAATCGTGTCATCGCCACTGAGGACGAAAAAGCCTTTCGGGCGGAGCTTGACTATCATATCAATCTGAGAGACGATTCCGCTGGCCTCCTTGATCCCGATGATATTGGGGCAATCCTCCGCCAATCTCAACGTCGTAGATGGAAGCATATTGACAGACGTGCGCGCCGGTACGTTGTACAATACTATCGGCAAAGGGGACTTCTCGGACAGGGCTTTGAAGTGCTGGTACAGTCCTTCCTGCGAGGGTTTATTGTAGTATGGACATACAGCCAAGACAGCATCCACACCCTCACGTGGCATGGAGCAGATACGATCAATGGCACGGATAGTTCCATTGTGACAAATCCCCACAACGAGAGGCAATCGCCCACGATTAACTCGCACAAAAGTACGGATAATCTCATCCTGCTCGTCATCACTCAGCGTGGGCGTCTCCGCCGTGGTTCCCAGAGCAACGAGGAAGTCTGCTCCAGATCGAATTTGCTCCTCTATCAGAAACTCCAAGGTGGTGTAGTCAACACTTTTATCTTCATCGAACGGCGTTATCATCGCCGTTCCCATTCCTCGAAGGTACAATTTATCTTGATTCATCTATGAGTGTATTTTGGTGCTATCTATGCCACAAATATAAGACAAAAATACCTTACCTTTGTAAGGTTTTAGCTCCCAAAGTGACAAGAATCCAACCGTAGTTATCACACAGACTCTGCAAACGATACACACAGAAACATGAGTTCGGACAATCAAAACGGTACCCTCCACAAGCCCCCCAAAGGCGGGAGTGCTCGAATACGGCTTAAGCGGACCTCCACACCCCCCTCCCACACTGCTTCCATACCTGAAACGATACGTCAGATAGGGAATTGTCCAGTACAGACGAAAACGAGGTCCAACTCCCTAAAACCAATTCCACCGAGTGAACCACGAGAGCATACAAAGCCAATACGGCACAATGAACCCACTCCTCCTACACTGCCAAACGTGCATAGAGGGATACCCCAACAGGTTCCATCACCTGCTGTATCGGCATGCAGGAAACGAAAGGTTCCGAACAAGGAGCACCGAGATCTGCGCCCATTCCTTTTTCGGTACTTCATCCCCCTCGTCACAATAGCTGCATCCCTATCCGTGATGACCTTCATGGATCCTCCCACTAGGACCATAGTACCTAAGTATTCCATGGAGGCGTTCGTCAATCGTGTACCCTATAGGTATCGAGGGAGTTTCAGCCGTGACTTCAATGACCTCAATGATATCCAACTTGTCGCTGCTACTGCTTTGGGTATTCCTCCTGCCCAAACACGCGCAGAGGTAGCACGCAATCCCAAATTACGGCCAATCAATTGCTTCAAGGTGATACGAGTGGACTCACTCACACACTCTCAGGCACTCATGGTGCCTGAGGCTAACCGGCTCCTCGAAGAGATTGGCACCGCATTTGTCGATCGCCTCAAAACCGACCAACTTCCCCTCTATCGACCTATTCTCACTAGTGCCACCAGGACGAGAGAAGACATAAGTTTCCTCCGCCAAGGTAATGGCAACGCCTCAGAGAACAGCACACACATGCACGGCACTACGTTCGACCTATCGTGGAAACGATTCGATAAGGTCGATCCTAATGATCCCCGCTCACTGGAACCCGACGAACTAAAACACCTATTAGCAACCATTCTCAAGGGCTACCATGATCAAGGAAGATGCTACATCAAGCACGAACGTCGTCAAGCTTGCTTCCACATCACCACACGACCATAGGACTATAGCCCATCCACTTTGGGTCCGTTAGTGCTTCGTATTTCGCCACCGACAGAAGTACGCTTCTACTACATCCGTCAGCAAAAAAAGCACAAATCCAGCTACGCTAAGTACCACAATCCCTGCATACATCTCTACGTAATTGAGACGCATCCATGCATCTACGATGAAGTAGCCCATTCCTCTCTCTGTGCCGTATGTCTCCGTCACGAAGAGCACCGATATCGCCGTTCCTATCGCCACACGCAGCGTGGACAGGACATCGGGCAGGATGGCTGGTATGATCACATGACGTAGCACGCCCAGGCTTCCTGCACCCAGAGACGTGGTGACTAGAAAGCTTTCCCTCGGAATATTGAAAAGACTGTCTCGCACATTGATGATGATCTGAAAGATGAGTATCAGCACTATCATCACGATCTTCCCTTCATCTCCCAAGCCTGCGAGGAGCATCACCACAGGGAGAAGCGTGAGCTTTGGGATAGGATAGCACAGATACAGCAAGTCCGTCAGTCACTGATGTCCCAGAATAGGAGTACAGAAGGTAAATTTGTTGTCCCAAATTTCCC
>JBAKGE010000152.1:0-2317 GCA_037191085.1 Porphyromonadaceae bacterium
CAGAGAGGGAGAGAGAGAGGGGTATCCCCACATGTCCAGGGGTATTTGAAAGTAGATAAAGTTTACTTGAGCATAGTATCCACTTCGAGACTTCTTGGGATCTGTATATGTTTATGCGACTATCTACGAGGTGATACTTCCTATCCCTTGCATTTCACTCACATGGAGGTTAGGATATCGTCCATGTAGTCGAGGAGTTCGTCCCGCCCTGTACGCTTCTCTGAGGAGGTGATGAAGTAAGGGGGGAGCTCCTCCCATGTCTGGGAGAGAACTTTCATGTACTCATTGACTTTCGTCTTGGCACCACCGACAGTGAGTTTGTCCGCTTTAGTGAAGACGAGAGCAAAGGGTACTCCATTCTCGCCCATCTGCTGGATGAAGTCGAGATCTATGTCGAGCGGTGCATGGCGAATGTCGATGAGGATGAATAGACATGCCATTTCCATACGCTGTAGGGTGTAGGACATGATCATGCTCTGAAATGTCTTGCGCACCTTGTCCGGTGTGCGTGCGTAGCCATAGCCGGGGAGGTCAACGATGTAGAATTGGTCGTTGATGACGAAATGATTGATGAGCTGGGTCTTACCCGGAGTTTGAGAGGTCTTGGCAAGACCTTTTTGGTTCGTTAGGGTATTGATGAGAGAAGACTTGCCAACGTTGGAGCGACCGATGAACGCGAATTCTGCCCTGCCGTCCGTAGGACACTGGCTGAGCTCCGAACTGCTCTTGACGAAAGTGGCTGATTTGATATTCATATGGCTAATAACGTGTATTACTTGAGACGACCTCTGATGTTGTCCCTTATTTCTTGGATGTTTTCTTTGATGCCCTGATTGACGTTCTGTATGTTATCTCTGAATTCGTGCATCGAGGTTGTGATGCCTTTGACGAAGTCGGAGAAGTTCCACTCACGGTTCTCTCTACTCCCGACGATGACATGAAGGTTGGAAGGAATAACGGAAATTCGAAGTTGCGATGTGGCAGGACGTGGTTCGCCATCGATGTGGTAGGGCATGGGGCGGGTTCCTATAATGGTGATGTCTTTGCCCTCAAACATACTGGTATACTTATTGGCAGGAAGTTCTCCACTGAAGAGCTGCCAGGCGATGACACCTCCCTCAATCTTCGGGAAATCCTTGATGATAGTGATATCAAGTAGCCCGTCTGTCATGCTGGCATTGGGAGCAATGAAAGCGTTATTGCCGTACTGAGAAGCATTGGCGATAGCGATGACGAAGGCTTTGGCTGTGACCTCTCGACCGTCAATGGTGATGAGGTAGTCGACAGACTTATAGTTATTAAAAGAGTTGATAGAGTCCGTGACGTAACTGGATAAACCGCGGGACTCGCTGGATGCAAACTCCTCGGATACGACGCCGTCGAAGCCGATCCCACAGGTGGTGAAGAAAGGCTCCCCATTTGCTTCACAGGTGTCTATCGCTTTGTGATTGTGTGCAAGCAGGGTTTTCACAGCCTTAGTGAGATCCATAGAGATATTGAGCTCTCGAGCCAACCCATTGCCACTGCCATTGGGCAGGATACCGAGGATTTTCTCCGAGCCTTTGAGAGCTCTGCCGACTTCGTTGATTGTCCCATCGCCTCCAAATGCCACTATGACATCTGTATCAGAACCGAGAGCTTGAGTGGCTCTCTCTACTCCGTCGCCGGCTTTTTGAGTCTCGTAGACCTCGACTTCGTGCCCTTCGTTGCGGATCATGTGAGCGATCTTCTCTGCTTGTTCCGAAGCATTCTTCTTCGGCCCCGAAACAGGATTGACTATCAGTAAGTACTTCATGGTCTGAGGAAATTGATGGTGTATGACGAGGGCGGGACTACTCGATAATGTCCGTGGATTCGTATATCTTGGATATGTTTTCACACTCCCGAGCGTGTAGGAGAAGTGTCGTGGGGATTATGGCGAGAAGGTCAATTTCCTGCTCTATGATCACCTGCCAAGTGGCATATGACATAATCATCAGATCGTGTTTGCGGAGAAGCTCAGGTGTCAATCGGTGGCTGTCGATAGGTGTGACACCCGATAGGGCAGGTGACTGGTTGTTTATCGTGATAGCGGATAAGCTTACCTCATGGCAATCCGATTGTACACGACCGATGAGGGCACGTACGAGATTGAGGTAGCACGAGCTATTTGGTAGTGCAGAATCCTCGACAATAAGAATGCTACGTGCAGGCGCAGAGAGATGACGGTCAATCACTATACCTATGGAGCAAGGCATCTGACGGATTATCTCGTCGCTGCGGTCACGGAGCAGACTTGCGACATTAAAGAGGGCGGTGGTAGTAGATAGTGGGGCCT
>JBAKGE010000046.1:0-16153 GCA_037191085.1 Porphyromonadaceae bacterium
CCAGACGCCGACGATCTCCTCCTCGATCTTCACACAGGGGGTGACTCGCACGCCGCTATTATCGGCGTATGTACCGAGCCAACCGACTCATATCCACCCGGCTCTATCATACTATCCTAACACATAGTCTTGCCTCACGGTACAGATATATCCGGACTTAGTCCTCAAAACCTCTGGGACATCAGCATATCGATATCCCAGAGGTTGCCAAATCATTCTCAGGGTCATCGGTGTGTCAGCGTCCCAGAGAAAAATTCAGCGTTCTCGGAAGAAGAGAAAACTTAGTCGGCATACCTCGCATTCAGGAGGTCCATACCCCCATTTTCACTAACGAGTACTACTTAGCTATAGGGAAAGCATTGTATATCATATATTTTTAACTACGTTTGCGGAGTAACATTAACTCATCAAAACAAAAAAACATGAAGAAAACTTTTCATTACCTTGCATTCGTCGCGACAGCACTTATCCTCTTCGCCTGCAATAGTACAAATTCCAAGAAAGGGTAACCCGAGCCATTCACTCTCGCAGGAACCGTCTGGACGGGCGATGTAGTGGTCAATAAGGGCACGACTGACGAGGCTACGGTATCTGTCAGTATTGTGTTCTCCTCCACTGTTGAGGTTGCTGCCATTGTCCAGATGGAGTACAAGGATCGGAAGAGAGCAGATACTAACGAAACAATCAAGACCTTTTACACATACGCCAACCAAACTCTGACCTTAAAGAAAACAAATGACAGTATGGAAAAGGATGTAATCCTTAAGGTAGACGAGTCAGCTAAGACAATGACCACGGGAGACATCAGTAGTAATGAAATACTGACTCTCAAGCTGGTAAAGTAACCCTCTTTGGTTAGACTTCTCAGCAGGCACTGTGTGTTTGCTGTCCAGTCCACCGACTGCTCTCTATCAAGAGAGTATCGTAGGGATAAACGAACATCGCCTCGTCTCAGATGTTATCTGGACGGGGCGACATACGTATGAGAGGCAAACATATACACGAGCTAGGAGGGATATCCTCCCGGCTCTGATTCTCCCTGTCCTACACAAAGTCCCGTCTCATGCTACGGACGTATCCGGACTTAGTCCTCAAAACCTCTGGGTCGTCGATGTGACAATATCCCGGAGGTTGCCAAATCATTCTCAGGGTCATCGGTGTATCAACGTCCCAGAGAAAAATTCAGCGTTCTCGGAAGAAGAGAAAACTTAGTCAGTATTATCTGGCATTCAAGAGATACCGTACTGCCTCTTTTACTGAAGAATACTATTCAGTTTTGAAAAAAAGCAATGGTGTCATATATTTTAACTACATTTACGAAGTAATATTAGCTCATCAAAACGAAAAGATATGAAGAAAACTTT
The DNA here is from genome assembly GCA_037191085.1 of Porphyromonadaceae bacterium. Taxonomy (GTDB): domain Bacteria; phylum Bacteroidota; class Bacteroidia; order Bacteroidales; family Porphyromonadaceae; genus Porphyromonas_A. Next base: position 1,365 of record JBAKGE010000046.1, read on the forward strand.
TTACTGCCTTGCGTTCATCGCTACAGCATTTATCCTCTTTGCCTGCAGTGGAGCTCGCTCCAAAAAAGAACAGCCAAAGCCATTTACTCTCGTAGGAACCACGTGGGCCGGTGAGCAAGTAGTCGATAAAGGGGCAAAAGACGAGGCTACTGCAAGCATGAGTATTACGTTTACTTCTGCTACTGAGGCTACTGTCACCGTCGCGCTTGTGTACAAGGATCCCGAGTTGGCAAAAAAAGCTGGTGGTAAAGGTACCATCAAGACCACTTACACATACACTAACCAAACTCTGACCCTAAAAAAGCTGGAGGAAAAAGAAAATGTAATCTTTAAGGTGGATGAATCAGCTAAGACAATGACCTCGGGGAGCATCGGCAGTGGTGAAACAATAACCCTCAAGCTGATGAAGTAACTCACTCTGGTTAGAACATCTCAGCAGACACTGTAAGTCTGCCGTCAGTCCTCCCACAACTCCTTATCAAAAGGGGACCCTAAAGGTAAACGTACATCGCCTCGTCCCGGATAATATCTAGGACGGGGCGATGTACATATAGGGGGCAAGCACATGCACAAAAGGAGAGGTATGCATCCCTGCACTCACTTATTGCATGCACGGGAGAGAGCTACTGTTGATCGCGCTTCATCTGGGCGACAACATACGGGCAAACAGGTACCATAATATAGTCGAAGACCGTGCAGAAGCGCTTCGCCTGCTCATAGAGCTGTCGAGCCACATTCCGCCCGCGCATAGAAGGGTCTACGAACGTATGGTCGAAAGCAAGACTACAATCGCCGTCAAAGCGGTAGGTCATCTCTCCAACCTCTATCCCGTCGCTATAGGCGACAAAGCGCCCTCGGGGTTTGCCCGGCTCGTGGGTAATAAGTATCATATGGCTTGGAATATTTAAGTGTGTAACGTTGGGTAAAAAGGATAAGAAGGGGCTGTTTGCCACCAGACGAAAGATCCCCTAATAATCAGAGGACAGCCTTAATACCATGTGCGATCACCTTCTCGTGGTTGAAGCGATCAACACGCGTGATGGTAAAGGCGACTTTGTGCTGCCCCTCCAGCTCAAGGGGCGTATAGCGAGTATCGGTAGTAATGCCTACGATGTTTTCGGGGGAGAGGGCATCCGAGAGTTTTTTACCACGAGGATGACAGTAAATAACGTAGAACTTGGTCTCCAATCCCTTTGGCATAGGGAGATCAGCCATCCAAACAAGCTCCTGCGAGACTCCACTACGAAGGAGGGTAGCATCACGGGGGGGCTCAGGGAAGTCCTTCAGGTCATAGGGGTAGGGAGAAGAAGGCAACAGAGCGGGATGTTTCCAGTACTTTTGCTGGAGTTCATGGGCGATTCCCCCATGATTCTGTAGGACATCCTCTGCGGGCCACATAGAGTTACCCACTGCTGTCTCTGCAGAAATGATCAGCTTGGGATGCAGCTGCCCCGAATCCATGGTCCGACGTACTGACTGACCTATAACGTAATGCGCCCTCTTAATGTGACGAGCCCACCAGTAAGCAAGCTCCGTATAATCAGCTGCCTTGTGCCCCATTTCCCAGTAAAGCTGTGGCATGATGTAGTCTACCCAACCCATTTTGTCCCACAGTAGGATATCCGCATAGAGATCATCATAGTTCTGCAGACCATTGGTCTTTGAGCCATTGGGATCACTCTTGACGTTTCGATAGATACCAAAAGGACTGATACCGAAGCGTACGTAGGGCTTGATCTGCTTGATCGCAGAGGAGAGTGCCTGTATGAGTTGATCGACGTTATCGCGTCGCCATTCGGCGAGAGAACCAAAACCCTGACCATAGCGAAGGAAAGACTCCTGGTCGTCAAAGCGTTCACCGGGATTGGGATATGGGTAGAAGTAGTCGTCCATGTGGAGTGCGTCAATATCGTAACGTGAGACGATGTCGCGCACGATCTGCACAGTATAGTCTCGGACTTCAGGGAGCCCGGGATCGAAGAGCCACTGACTACCATAGCGGATGAACCACTCGGGATGACGCCGATAAGGGTGAGTGGGTGCCATGATATTGGAGACATTCGTCGCTGCGCGGTAGGGATTAATCCAAGCATGAAACTCCATGTGACGCTTGTGACATTCGCGGATGAGAAACTCCATAGGATCCCACATCGGTGAAGGTGGCATACCCTGAGTACCTGTGAGGTACCTGCTCCAGGGTTCGTAGGGAGAGTAGTACCACGCATCAGCTTCGGGTCGGATCTGGAAGATGACGACATTGAAGTTCATCCGCTGCATCTGATCGAGAATACCGACGAAGTGTTGCTGTAGCTGCGCCGTACTCATCCGCATATAGTCGGAATGTGTAACTGTGGGGAGCCATGCGGCACGTACCTCTCTCCGGGGAGCTTGGTAACGAGCGGTATAGGACTTTTCAGCCCTACGACTGACACTGGTCTTCGAGGATCCACATCCACTCAAGAGCAGAAGCAGGAGGAATGGAAGAAGTACATGAGGGAACTTAAGGAGTGTCATATAGCGAAGATATTGAATAGTAATCGGGTAATGGTCATGTAAATGAACATGCCGACCAGGTCGTTCATGATTGTAATGAAAGGTCCAGTAGCTCGGGCGGGATCCATTTTGAGCTTTTCCAACGCTAAGGGCACTATGGTGCCGAAGATACTGGCGAACATCACAACTACGAAGAGACTGATAGAAACCGATGCCATGACGACCATATTCTTGACGAAGAAGTAATTGTACGCAAAGACAACAAGACTGATAATACTCGCATTGATTAGGGACACAGCAAGCTCTTTCATGAGCAGTGCAGCAGTCTTACCTGGGCGAATGGAATTGCTGGCAAGGTCTTGTACAATGATCGCCGACGACTGCATTCCGACGTTTCCTCCCGTACCACCGATAAGCGGAATGAAGAGGGAAACGGCAGGAAGTGTGCTGAAAATTCCGTCGTAATAGCCGAGAAGTGCGCTATTGAAGATCCCTCCTACCATGCCCATGAGCAACCATGGTAGACGGGCGCCGGTCTGGCGTAGTACCGAGTCTGAGCTTTCGACATCTTGAGAGAGACCAGAGGCCAGCTGGTAGTCTTTCTCGTGCTGCTCACGCATCTCATCCACCACGTCGTCGACAGTGATGACTCCCACAAGTCTTCCTATCGAATTGACCACTGGAATAGCAACAAGGTCGTACTTCTCAAAAGCACTTATCACCTCCTCGATAGTGTCACTGTCCTGTAGCATGACAGGGTTCTTCTGCATCACGTACTTAACTTTAGAGACCGAAGGATTAGTGATAACCTTCTTGATCGGTAGGATTCCTTGGAGTCTATAATCATCGTCCACCACGTAGATATAGTAGAGTTCATCCATATCCTCTGCCTGCTGACGCATCTCGTCCATGCACTTAGGCATTGACCAATTGCCATTGATCACCACCATTTCCTTGCGCATGACACCACCCGCCGTATCCTCATCGTAGCGGAGAAGATCAATGATGTCTCCTGCCTGTTCTACGTCGTCCACATGTGCCAAGATAGCATCCTGCTGCTCCTCGTCGAGATCACGTATAAGCTCTGCAGCATCATCGGTGTCCATATTGGCGAGGAATTTATTAGCAATCTCCTCATCCGATAGTTTGTCGAGGAAGCTCTTCTGCTCGTCCTCGTCCATCTCCAAGAGAACATCGGCAGCTTTTTCATCTGGGAGCAGATGGTAGAGGAAGAGGGTTTCCTCGTCCTCCAGTTCCTCCAACAGGGCAGCCAGGTCCGCAGGGTGTAGCTCGGGGATCATCGGAGTTAAGGCTTCGACGTCACGGGAGTGTATGAGCTCTATGAGTTGATCAACCTGATTTTTGGTTAGTTCTTTCATGCTTCATTCCTTTCTTTCAGTTCGGCTACACTACGGGTGAGGAGGATGAAGTCCTCCACGCCCAGTTGCTCAGGACGAAGTCCCATGTACCTGTCCACTTCGGTGGAGAGTGGAGCCCCTGCAGTAATGGGTTTGAGAGAATTACGAATGGTTTTACGTCGCTGATTGAATGTCGTCTTGACCACCCGCTTGAAGAGTGTTTCGTCACATCCAAGATTGGTTCTCTCGTTGCGCACAATGCGGATGACCCCGCTCTTAACCTTTGGGGGCGGTGTGAATACCGTCTCACTTACCGTAAAGAGGTACTCCACGTCATACCACGCCTGCAAAAGAACGCTCAGGATACCGTAGTCTTTATTACCTGGAGGAGAAGCGAGACGCTGTGCCACCTCGCGCTGGAGCATCCCACCAGCGGCGGGGATAAGGTCTCGGTATTCAAGGAGGTGAAAGAAGATCTGTGTTGAAATATTGTAGGGGAAGTTGCCAATGACCATGAAGGGCTGTCGACCACTAAAGATCTCGTCTAACCTCAAACGAAGAAAATCACCCTCAATTACCTTGCCATGGAGGGAGGGAAAGTGCTTATGCAGGTAATCCACCGATTCAGTATCCAGCTCTACCGCTCGGAACTCCGGGTATCGGGGCAAAAGAAACTCCGTCAGTACTCCCATGCCCGGTCCTACCTCGATGACGGGATAGGCGAAAGCCGACAGGCAGTCCGCGATACGTTCAGCGATATTTCTGTCGTTAAGGAAATGTTGACCCAGTGCTTTCTTGGCTCTTACAGGCTTCATGCTCTCTTCCCTTTAGTTTCCAAATTATAATAGCTAAATTTGCGCACAACGCTTCACGCTATGCAAAAGTAGCAAAAACAAGGCAGACTACCTTGTATACGGCGACATAGCACACACTTATTTGCACTGATGACAAAGACGCTCCGGCGAATCCTCCAGATCACACTTCCTCTTACCTTTGGTACCCTGATCCTCTGGCTCCTGTACCGCAATGTGGATATGAATAGTGTAATCGAGACACTACGCTCCCATGCTGATTGGCCTTTGATCACCCTCTCCTGTCTCATGGGGACGGTGGGTAATATCTTTCGGGGCTTACGCTGGTATTTGCTCCTCCGTACCGTAGATGAGCGTCCTTCCCTGGGTGATGCGATGCTGTGTGTGCATGGCAATTATACCGTCAATATGGCATTTCCTCGACTTGGGGAGGTTTGGCGCTGCGGCATGATCGCGCACTATGCTCCTATGTCGTTCACTCGAGCTTTGGGCACCCTCTTGGTAGATCGCTCCTTTGACATCCTGCTCACGCTTCTCTTTGTTCTCGGAGCAATGATCTCCAATTTCCCCTTCTTCAGTTCCTTCTTCGACCAAAATCCCGACCTAATGCTCAGAGTTCAAGAACTACTCTTCTCCTCCACTTTCTACATCATCATCCTGCTCCTCTCTCTGCTCAGTGTCGCAGGGATATGGTTCATGATACGGAAAGGCTACTGGCAGATGATTCGCTCCAAACTCCACGAGATCGGGCAAGGCATTATTTCAGTGATACGCATGCGGTCAAAGTGGGCATTCGGTCTCTACTCCCTCCTCATCTGGATCTGCTACTTCCTACAGATGTATATCCCATTCTACGCCTTCAGTTTTACTTCTGATCTTTCTATCGAAGTAGCCCTTCTGGCATTTGCCCTTGCTATCATAGCGGTTGCTGCACCCGTTCAGGCAGGCATGGGGGCATGGCACTTCATGGTCATATATACGCTGATGTTCTTCGGTGTGGCACACGATGACTCCGCCTCCTTCGCCCTTATCGTGCATACTACCCAGACGCTCTGGACCACTATCGTCGGTCTTGTCGCGATTGCACTGCTTCCCTTCCGTCGCCACAGGAGGGTTAAGCTCCTCAACGAGGAAAGAGAATAACGAATCTCGTCAGTCCATCTCCCGGATCTGTCGTCAGGGAGTAAGTGCAGCGATGCTGTGTCAGCACCTCACGGACGAAGAGAAGCCCTAGTCCCTGTCCTGTAGGCTTGGTGGAGAAGAATGGACTAAATAGCTTTACCGCTGTCTCAGCCGATATCCCTGCTCCATTATCCACTACCGTCAGGGAGCGTTTCGTAGCATCAGTACACACCACGATCTCCCCTTGCTCCCCGATACTCTCGACAGCATTTTTCACCACATTCAGAAGCACCTGCTCCATCAATGTAGCATCTATCGGCAGCAGACCCAACCGGTCATCTGTAGAGATAGTAATGCGTATATCCTTACCCACACACAGGCTCTCCATGAACTTAGATAAGCGCTCTACCAGTCTATTCAGATCCGTAGGTCGGGGATCTGCAGGAGGGATCTTGACTACCTCTGCGAATCGGGTGATGAAATGGCTCATACTGTAGCAACGCTCCACGCATATCCGCATAGTTTCCCGCAGTTCTTCGGTATCCGGCATCTCGGCAAGTTCCTCCCCTATCGTCGTCATCGCTGATGCGATCCCGGCGGTACTATTGTTCACTTCGTGGGCTATCATCCGTATTACCTTCTCATACGCTTTCTTCTCCGCACGTCGTAGCTCTTCCGTCAGACTTTCGATAAAGAAAAAAGAGCGCACGAATCCCCTGTCCACAAATGACTCGTGTCTACACTGCAGTATCGTGCCGTCACTCCTCCGCACCGTCCGCACAGCTCTCAAAGGGATGTCAGACAATCCTATACGCACACATCCAGGGACTTCCGCCGGCTGCATTCCCCTAACGAAAGACGCGTCTTCTATACCCAGATAACGCTGACCACTGGGATTGACATCCGTGATCCTACCATCGTGATCCAGCACCACCACACCCAGCGGTGATGCCTGTATCAGTAGATCCAAGAACTCATTCTGCTCCCTCAGTTTCAGTCGCTCATTTTTCAGTCGTTCCATGAGGGTATTGAACAGATCCACCAACTCATCTGCTTCATACTGCCCCACCCTGCGCAGACGGGAGCCGAAGTCCTGCTCTCTCAGTAGATCCATCCCACTGCTGATGATATGAAAGGACTTCACGCACCTAGAATAGAAGAAGAATAGAAAAATAGCTATCAGTACTATTCCTCCTCCAACGACCAGATTATCCGTACTTGTCGGTAATTCTGTATTATCTAATACATACGCCAGCAGTAGCATCAGCAGCACTACCAGTATCCCGAAGTAAGTCCTTAGCTTCATCTTCCTTCGCCCTCATCATCTATCAGATTCCATACTTCTCCATGCGACGGTATAGCGCTGCACGGCTTAGTCCCAGCTCCCTTGCCACGCGAGAGAGGTTTCCCTCATACCGCTCTATAGCCTCTCGTATGGTATCCTTCTCCACTTCATCCAACGTCCGTGCCGTCTGTATGTGGGTCGATGTCTCGAGGGACATAGGTTTAAACTCCTGCACGTTCATTCTCAAATCCTTGTCTGTAATCACACGCTTGCCGGACATAATGACCGTACGTTCTATGAGGTTTTTGAGCTCTCGAATATTACCCACAAAAGGCATGCGCTCCAGTAACTGCATGCCCTCAGAACTAAAGGATGCTACCGGCTGTCCCGTGGACTGTGCCACTCGTTCAGCGAAATGTTCCGCCAGCAGGCGTATGTCAGTAGGGCGCTCTCTCAGAGGGGGAATATGGATCGTGATGAGGTTGATACGATACAAGAGGTCCTCCCTAAAGGTTCGCTCCCGTACCATGCTCGGCAGATCAGCGTTTGTAGCACTGACCACACGGACATCCACACGGCGAGACATGCTATCCCCCAGCACCTCAAACGTCTGATCCTGCAGGACCCGCAGGAGCTTGACCTGCATTGCTGCATCCAATTCCCCAATCTCGTCAAGGAATATCGTCCCCTTATCCGCTAGTGCGAAGCGCCCCTCCCTATCGCTCATAGCGTCCGTGAAGGCACCTTTCTTGTGCCCAAACATCTCGCTCTCAAAGAGACTCTGCGATATTCCTCCCAGATTAACCTTCACGAAAGGTTGCTTCCGTCTCCGACTATTGCGGTGTATCGCCTCAGCGATCAATTCCTTCCCTGTTCCGCTCTCTCCCGTAATCAGCACGGATGCATTCGTGGAGGCGACCCTACCCACGGTAGAGAGCACATCCACCAGAGCAGTGGACTGCCCTACAATTCCACTGAAGTCATATCTTCGATCCAGATCCGTACGTGATGTGATCTCCTCACTGCTCATATCGGGACGTGAGAGCTCCAGGGCGGTGGTAATGGACTGGAGAAGGTGGTGGTTATTCCATGGCTTGGTGATGAAGTCAAAGGCACCCGCCTGCATCCCTCGCACCGCTAAGTGAATAGACCCCCATGCAGTGATCAGGATCACCGGGACACGAGGGCAAAAGATCCGGACGCGCTGTAGAAGCTCAAGTCCCTCCTCGCCAGTGGTAGAGAGACCAAAGTTCATATCCATCAGTATCAGATGGGGAGTACAGCGTCGTACATAAGTGATTGCCTCATCGGGACTCGCCACAGTGTCCACATCATACCCTGCACGCTTAAGCATCAGAGAGAGTGACGAGCGTACCACGGGATCATCATCCACTACCAGTATCATTACATCCATAGTCTTATATTGTTTCTATTATACCCTAACAAAACTACCCATTTTCATCGACCTATAGTGTTCGTCCCTATAGTTTCAGACAACCACCGAAAAAGAACAAAGCATAGTACGCAATGTACAGAGGAAAGTATGCAACGTACAAAGCATAGTATGCAATGTACAGAGCGTACTCTCCTCTGTACTTTACCTACGACACATGGCAAACTTTATCCTCCGGACATCTACAAAACTCTACTCCCTCACTAATCGCTCAAACTCCGCATCCAGTGTCGTTCTATGCTCAAAGTTGTACAGAGTAAGACTGCGAATCTGATAGTAATAGTACCAGAAGAGACGCAGCTCACTAACGTACTTGGCACGGGCTTCATCCTTGGTCAATTGGGCATCATGGAGGTCAAGGGTATTGATCTTACCGATCATAAAAGATTCTACCGAAGTGTCATAGCGTTTTCGGGCAATGCGGTCCGATTCTTCCGCAATCTGGAGCTGACGGGCTTGGTTATTGTACTTCTCGACGAGGATAAAGAGGTCTTGGTTGAAATCGGTTTGCTCCTGCTTGATCTTCGCCTGTACCATGTCCCTATTGGCTTTGGCAACCTGTACTTCGCCCTTTCGCTTACCCCAGTCGATGATCGGGATATTGACTCCGACACGTACTATCTGCTGATCGATGAGATGGTTATATGCAGAACGAAAGGTTTCGGACTGCCCGGTATAACCGATGGAGGCAAAAAGATTGACCTCGTACTGTCGTCCCTTAGCCTGTGCCAGCTGATAGTCAGCCTCCAGCTGACGAGTACGGATGCTGCGGGCGAAAGCTCCATGTTCCGTAGCCAACTCTACCACTTCATCAAACAGAATCGTAGGATGCTGCAGGGTCCCTGGGATCACCACCTGCAGAGAGTCTTGAGTAGGTAGCCCAAGGAATGATCGGAGACGAAACATTGCACTCTTGAGGGTCGACTCCTCATGTGTTAGGGCGGAGGATGCCTTGAGGGCGGAGAGACGAAGCTGGAGGACTTCATTCTCCGAGATCTGTCCCATCTCGCGCCGTGCCTGTGCTATGGAATAGATGCGCTCAGAGTTTTGCTGATTCTGGCGGGCTATGTGGAGATTTTCCTGTGCCAAAAGGAGCTTGAAATAGTAGTCTATGGTACGTAATGTGATCTGCTCCACACTCTCGAGATAGCGAGCCTGTGCTTCACGGTAACGGGGTGGCTGTATCCGTCGCTGCCACTTCATGGTGTTGACACCAAAGATAGGTTGCTCGTACTTGATGCCCACAGGTATAGCCAGAAATCGGCGGGGCTGTACTCCCGGCTGCAGAGGGTTAAGGTACTGGAGAGAGGAACGCAGAGAAAGCTTACCTCCCGTGAACCATACATTTTGATCCACAGAGAGCTCGCCAGACATGCTGAGCAAATTATTGCGTACATACTTGTAAGCACCATCTTCAGCTTGGTAGAGACGATAGCCACGCTCGTAATCAGGGAGAGTGGCATGCAGTGTTACCTCGGGGAGGAGCTGTGCTCGGTGAGTGCGATATTGCCAGTAGGAGGTTTTGAACTCACTCAACGCCACGGTCGCCTCCACAGAGTGGAGACGAGCACGTTGGATGGCTTGAGAGAGGGTCAGCACAGTCTCCTGTGCCAATGCACCAAGGGATCCCAATGTAAGAAATAGGGATACAGAAACAAAGCGTTTCATCATATGAAAAAAAATAAATCTGAAGCATTTTTCGATGAATGAGAATCCCTACTACTCCGTCGCCAATGCACGGGCGGGTGAAATACGAATGACCCTACGGGCAGGAAACCAGACCCCCATAATGACCATAATCACGAGAAGTAAAAAGGTAAACCCGTATCCAATGAGGAACCGCACGAAAGTAAAGGGTACTGCCCAAGTGTAGATGTACTTACCGATAGTAGAGAGGTAGTAAATCAACCCCATGGAGGGGAGGAGTGAAATGAATACAAGCACAATACCCTCACAGAAGTACTGGAATAGAACGTGTGCCGGAGTGTCGCCGAAAGCAAGCCGAACTCCCATATCTTTGACTCTCGCCTGAGTACGAAACCAAAACACCCCAACGATACCAAGAAAAATATTGATGAGCAGGAAGAGTATCATGTAGCCATTATTGTACATGGAAATGCGGTCTGAAGCCTGGAAGACATGCTTATTATCGGGAATATAATCGACCTTAGCCAGGTAAAAATTACCCAGCATCAGCTGCTCGGACATTTGCTCCCTGAATCGAGGGATGAAGTTGTGGTCAGCATCAGGAGAGACCCTGAAGCAAAACTCAATGTGGGAGATATCGGGTCCCGCAAAATACCTGAAGTAATCCTCCGAGAATGGAACAACAAAGAAATTTTCCATATCATAAGCAAAATCATCATACCGTATGGTGGTCGAGACAGCACCGACCTTTCCATGCTCCTGTTCCCCACGCCCCCAGTAGATGTATCGCCCCATAGGATTTACTTTCTCGGGGAAGATCTGCTCCACAAGCTGTGGAGACACCACAACGTCTCCTCGCTGAAGTGCTTGTACAAGCTCCTCTGTACTACCATCGGCAGATTTCCAGTCAAAAACCTTGAAGAAATCGGGGGTGACAGAACGAAGGAGGACATACTCGCTGATGTGAGTAGTGTCAGAAGATACGGCGGTATTACGATTGGAGCCAATGTGTGGACTGGAGTGAAAGGATACGCTTACAGCCTCGACACCGGGATAAGCACCGATACGATCAACAATAGTGTGAAAGTATTCGACCTCACGTTCTCTTGTAAGATCACTCTGGTAGAGCGAACTGTGTTCACTGAAATAACCAATATTGGCAATATAGGTGTGTTCGGTATCGAACCCGAGAGGTTTAAGATAATTGGACAGCGCAATATATGTACCATCAACAATCACCCACAAGAATATCCCGACCAGCATCAGCTCAATACCGATGAGGAGATTGGACTTCCATTCATTACGCATTACTTTAAGTACGTTTCTGATCATGGCTGTGATTATCTTTCTTGCAATGAGTCTACGATAGGTCTTCGTGCTAAGAACAATGCCGGCAGTAGTGCCGAACAGAGATTAAGTAGCAGGCAGAAAAGGAATGCGACGAGGAATATCCACAGAGACATGAGAGCGAGAGGATCAATTTCGATGGAAGCGGAACTCATGCGTGTCATAAAGGAGCTGAACAGAAGATCTTTGAGCACATATACTGCCACGCAGGAGAGAAACAATCCGATGACTCCTCCGAAAAGTGTCTGCACCAAGCTCTCCCAGAAGACCTGACTGACAATGTGCCCACGGCTAGCACCAAAGGCACGGCGAACACCGAGCTCTGCCAAGCGCTTGCGCATCCGAGAGATCGTGATACCAGAGAGGTTGAGTGCCGGGACGAAGAGAAATATCAGGAGAGAGAGTATCTTGGTGGTTATGTAGCTATTTGCATTGACGAATTGGTTAGCAAAGTTACGGATACGGGAGATAAAGTGGACATCGGGCTGACCTCTGTAGACGGCATCATAGGAGCGATTGCCTGCATTGATCCGGAGACGCTTCTGCTCCACCTCCTCACGTATCCTATCGAAATCACTGGGTGAGTGTGCGAGTATATATGCGCTGAGCGAACCAGGGATATCGTCCATGCCTGTAGTGGTTTCCTGCACTGTAGAGGTGACAGTGACCCAGATCTGGCTATAGGCAAATTCAAATAATGGCGACACAGCACGCACCACCCCTGATACAACATATTCTGTGTAGTCAACGAGAATAGTATTGCCTACTACTTCGGCGGTAGAGAAGAGCTGACGCGCGATATCGTCGGTGATGACGGCACGTGGTAGTCCGGCCTTAACATCCTCCGAAGTGTAGGGTTTGCCAGCTACAAAGGTGTAGTCAAAGACCTTCCAGTAGCCATCATCAGTAGGCTTGACGTCACCGGTAATCTGCACATTGACACCGGGAGTGGAGATCATCGCTGCCCTGGAGAAAGGAACTGCAAGACCGACTGCCTCAGGAGTCTGAAGGGACTTGAAAGCACGCTGCCCGAAGCCGTAACTCATGCATCCATTGTTGGATCCCTCATTCTTCTTGTTTTCGGCACTCATCCACCTGACGTAGAGGGTACGATGACGATTACTTTCGGGAGAAATCGAAGCATTCTGAAGCCTGAAAGAGATAACCATCACCATAATCATGCAGATAGAGAGTGCTGTCCCAAGGATCGCAATACCGCTGAGGACAGGATTTTCTCTGAGGATACGCCAGCCTTGCTTGAAGTAAGACCCGATATTCATTTTCTGTGCTTTATACTAGAGACCCCATTGGCACTCTTGGATACATCCTTGGGATCACCGTAATAGTAAATGTTGGAGGCTCCGGAGGCTTTGGCTTCAAGTCTTTCGGTAACGTAGACAGTCGCAGATGCCGCACCACTACAGCGAGCAGTAGCTTCTTTCACCTGAAGTCGGGCAGCAGATAAGCCTGCTCCTCCGCTGCATGATGCGACAAGTTCGCTTGCTTCACCGGACATGGTCGCATCGCTGCCTCCGGAGACTTCGACAAGGCACTTCTGGGCCTTGATCCCAACTATATCGACATCCGCGCCGCCTGATGCACTCACTTTAACATTAGCTTCGCTCATCATCTTTACCTCAATGTCCGCCCCTCCTGATGCCTTCACTTCGAGATTTTGGCAGAAGAGCTTGAGGTCATCCACATCAGCACCACCACTAATGTCTATGACAAAGGAGCCATCATGGCGGATCGGTGTAGCGAATTTCATGTCGACACCTCCTGAGCATTCAATCCTTTTAAGATCAGTAACGGTGATGTAGGCATTCAGAGTACGGGTGGTATTCATGACATTAATATCGCCGAGACGGAGTCCCTTCTTTATCGAGAGCTGTAGCTCACCTCCTCTGACTTCCGCTGTGATGCGATCGGCCAGCTTAGGTGATACCTCGAGACGGACGGATTGCTTGGTACCTTGGTGAACGATGATATTCCAGCCAGAGGAAGCATCTATAGCATCAATGGTAGAAAGATTGTCGAGGATGATAACCTTCTTCTGATCATCATCACCACCGAATGCTGTATCGGCCGTACTGTGTTGCGAGAAAAGGAAAAGAGAAAAAATAGGCAGAAGTAGTCTCGTCTTCATGATACAAAATATTGATAATAGAAGTGAATGAATAAAGCGAATAGAGGTTAGGCGATCTGTCGACCGTCGAGGAATCGCACGATACGATCAGTTTCCTGAGCTTTGTTATCATCGTGGGTAACCATCACTATCGTACGGTGATCCTCAGTATTGAGCTGGTGGAGGAGTCCCATGATCTCGGCCCCCATGCGGGTGTCGAGGTTACCCGTCGGCTCATCAGCGAAGATGATCTCCGGATTACCGACAACGGCACGGGCAATCGCAACCCTCTGGCACTGTCCGCCCGAGAGTTGGGTCGGAAAGTGTCTCATGCGATGAGATAGCCCCACTCGATGCAACACCTCCTCGGCGAGCTGGCGACGCTCACGGGCACTTACTTTTCGGTAGAGGAGTGGCAGCTCTACATTGTCAAGGACATTGAGGGAGTTGATGAGATGGAAGCTCTGAAAGACAAATCCGAGATTGTGATTGCGAAAGCGGGCCAATTCTATATCCTTCATCTTGGACATTGTCTGTCCCATGATCGTGACACTACCCTCCGTAGGTGTATCGAGGAGACCCATAACATTAAGGAGGGTGGACTTACCGCAGCCCGAGGGACCCATAATCGCGAGAAACTCGCCTTGGTTCACTGAGAGATTGACATTCTCGAGAGCCAAAGTTTCTATTTCTTCCGTACGGTAAATCTTGTGGACTCCATTAAGTTGGATGATTTTGGACATAATCGTAATACTGTTAGATGATGATGTGATAACTTATATTTTTGTTCGGTCATCTCGTACACGGCAAGCAACATCGCCCACCGTGATGAAGTGAGGACAAAGAGTGTGCCAAAAATCGTAATGCAATAAACTACAATATGTTAATAAAATATCAGGTGTCCGAAAATGAACACATTATGTTCGCCACTGACCGATAGCGAACACCTCAACTCTCGTTTTCTGCATCCAAGAAGTTATAGATTAATACCCGATATACCTCCCTCAGATATACTTCCTGTATCTATTTTGGAAGTACGTGGGTATACCAGAAAAAGCTCTGGGTCGTCGAAGAATCGATGACCCAGAGCTTTTTCTCACGACTTCCGGAACATCGATATCTCGACATCCCAGAGAAATCTTTCCCC
>JBAKGE010000006.1:0-41753 GCA_037191085.1 Porphyromonadaceae bacterium
TGGCTCGACTGTCCCATACAATACGGATGCCGGCCCTCTCAAAAACTCAATACGATCAATACCTACCATAGGCATACTGGCAACCTTTCGATATCTCATTCCGTCTCGAAAATAATTGCGAGAATTGCCCAACGCAAAACCACGAGAGACAAAAACCTCACTCACATTATTGGGCTCTCCTGCAGAGGCATTCGATACTCCACTGATGTTTCGCATAGCTTCTGTGAAGCTGACAACCTGCTGTTCGTCCAGCTTTCGCTTCGCAAGAACTTCGATAGAACCAGGAAATTGCATCGTGGGAATACCAACCTTCATCCCACTATAGCTGGCTTCGACAAATGGGGTTCGACTGCGATACGCGTACACATCCAACTCGGGAAGACCTATTAATCTATCAATAAGGATAATTTGGATCTTTCTGTCTTTAGTCCCCGCAGCAACGACTACCGTAGCTGTGTGGCTATACGTGTGCTGTGCACGGATTTCCACCCTCTCGAACGGCACCTCTCGAAGCTCAAATTTGCCATTAGAGTCACTCAGTGTCGCTTTCTCAGATGAATCCGAAAGAGAAACCTTAGCCGACCTAACGGGTTCTCCAGCCTGATTCAAAATTATTCCAGTGATTACCCTTGTACTCTGGGCATTACAATTGCCGGCTATGACCATGGCAAAAAACATGAAAGAAATAAAAAGGAGCTTTTTCATTATTCCCAAAATTGCTTTGATTAGTTTGATCAGAAAACGGCAAATGTACCATTTTTATGCGGGAATATCCGCAAAAACTTCAGAATGCACTATGATACAAGTAGAATTCGGCAAGTCCATGATTCTTAAAAATTAACCTCTCAAAACATCTTCTCCGATTAACGTAAGTTCGAACGAAGAAATTTACTTTTTTAGGGAAGAGGGACAGGAACTGTCGTCACCCCCTTTTAGCTCTATCACTTTATCCACATGCATACACATGTGTTTAGAAATCTCTGGGTCGTTGATAAATCGATGTCCCGGAACTTTCTCTGACAACCTTTGGGACATCGACAAATCGATGACCCGGAGATTTCTTAGGGATGTACCCATACATCAGAGATAAAGAGAGAGATGGATAGTCTACTGAGTTTAGCATAATCCATTGATATATAAAGCATCAATATATTCAGCTCCATTGTTTTTATAATCATTTTCAAACCAAAATCTCACAATTCATTCAACCAAATTCGCATCGGGATTAAAAAGGGAACGGCCATGATATGTTAATATCATGGCCGTTCACAGATATCGTTCGTGAGACTAATTAGCCAAGGAATCCGAGGAGGATACCAGCGGCTACTGCCGATCCGATCACACCGGCTACATTAGGCCCCATGGCATGCATGAGGAGGTAGTTGGTGGAGTCGTACTTAAGGCCCTCAACCTGTGAGATACGTGCAGCATCAGGCACAGCAGAAACACCGGCATTCCCGATTAGTGGATTAATCTTTTTACCTTCCTTAAGGAAGAGATTCATCAGCTTTACAAATAGAATCCCACTGGCAGTAGCTATCAGAAAAGAGAGCGCACCGATCCCAAATACCTTGAGCGAATTGAGCGTAAGGAACTGATCGGCCTGAGTACTTGCCCCTACGGTCAGACCGAGGAGGATGGTAATTACGTCTATCAGAGGACCCTTTGCAGTATCAGCGAGACGACGGGTAACACCACTTTCTTTGAGAATATTCCCGAAAAAGAGCATTCCCAATAGTGGCAAACCTGATGGCACAATGAACGCTGTGAGGAGCAGGCCTATGACCGGGAACATAATCTTCTCTTTCTGCGATACGATACGAGAGGGTTTCATGCGGATGAGACGCTCTTTCTTCGTCGTAAAGAGTCGCATTAGCGGCGGCTGGAATACTGGAATTAGTGCCATGTAGGAGTACGCAGACACTGCTATGGCCCCCATGAGGTTGGGCGCAAGCTTACTGGATAGGAAGATCGCCGTAGGGCCATCCGCGCCACCGATAATTCCGACAGCACCTGCCTCATTCGGCTCAAAGCCTACCAGTACAGCGATGATATACGCTGCAAAGATACCAAACTGCGCCGCCGCACCAATGAGGATCAACTTGGGATTGGAGATCAAGGCCGAAAAGTCCGTCATCGCCCCAATACCAAGAAAAATCAATGGCGGATACCACCCCTGCTTGACCCCCTGGTATAGGATATTGAACACGGACCCCTCCTCATAGATACCGATCTGAAATCCTGCATCCTTGAATGGGATATTACCTATCAATATCCCAAATCCGATAGGGATCAATAGCATCGGCTCGAACTCATACCTGATGGCAAGGAATATAAAGAATATCCCCGCTAATATCATGACGAGATTGCCGACTTCAGCATTCGCGAACCCTGTGAAAGAAATGAACGACTCAAGGGCATTCCGTATGAACAAACCAATATTTTGTTCCATTAGACAACGATAGTATTTAGTGTGTGGAGTAAGAGGGGACAAGCGAGACGATTACGACTCCGTCCTCGCTATGCTCCTTACTATCCAACAACTTTAGTTCAAAGTAAGAAGGGTTACTCCTTCCTGAACATTGTCATTGACAGAAACAGCGATGGAAACAACAGTGCCGTCTTTTGGAGCCTTGATATCGTTCTCCATCTTCATGGCTTCGAGAATCATTAGCTTCTGTCCCTTAGTCACCTTGTCGCCAGGATTAACAAGGACCTTGATAATTACGCCAGGAAGAGGAGAGATCACGGGAGAGCCACCGGATGCGGGTGCAGATGCGGGTGCAGCAGCCGGAGTAGTGGTCGGAACTGGTGCAACGGGGTCAGAAACCGAGGCTGCTACAGGCGTAGCTACAGGTGCTACAGAAGGTTTCGAGATTGTGCGCATCAGAGGCTTGTCCTTAGGTGCAGCTTCGAGACCTACAGAGTATTTGGTTCCGTTGACTTCTATTTCAGCCACATTATCCTCTGTACTGAGGATTTCCACACGGTACTTGACACCGTTGATAGTATATACAAACTTCTTCATGTTAGTTGTAATATGGTAAAATGTATTTATTATTTCCTTGGACGAATGATTCGTACAAATCGAAACACTGAATCCTAATCTTGACCAGGATTACGACGTAGAGTGTGCACCTTCGAGCTCCATGCAGAATGATTCTGATTACGAGACTTAACAGAGATGCGACGACCACCAACACCAGAACGCTCAGTGATGAGTCCACTATCCACCAATGCCATGGCGATAGCAGCATGGACGTCACGAGTCCCTGTGAAACCATTGAGGATAGAAGTCGACCCAACAAAGGACTTGATCTTGGAGGTCAACTCATCAAGAGCAGGAAGCTTGGTGCCTCTTTCCTTTAAGATGCGTACAGCTACATAAGCACCTGCAATAGCAAGTAGAGGTATGCTTATGCGTACTTTACTATTTAGTTCGAGATTAATCATATTCGTGTGCGAAAAATAGTTGTTTACCGTCTCTTCAAATCAGGAGTCTGACGGAGAGTATGAATCTTAGAGTTCCAGGGCGAGTATCGGCGGGAAGGATTAGATATGGTGATCACAGTATCCTCTTCGTCGTGTACATTTCTCTGAAGTTCGTAAAGCGCCATAGCGATAGCAGCGTATACCTCTGCGGGGAGGTCTACCGTCTTTTCTATTTCCTCGATGCTCTTGCCAGTCGTCTGTGATGCTTTCTCCTTCACACGCTTTGTATTGTACTTGCCGATGAAATTAAAAACAATGAAGAGGATGATAAGAGCAATAAATACCACAGGGACAGCAATGAGTGTCATGACAAAGCCCAAAGGGTCATTGGTCTTGAATTGTGCTACACTCTGGCGACCATGGGTGTACTCATTCGTTTCACCCGGCGTGGGAGTCGACATCACAGACCAAAGACCTTCACCCATACGAGCATAACTCTCATCAGCAACCATAGCAGGCACTGTAACCTGGTCAATCAGAAGACGACCATCACTGTCAAAGAGGTATATGGTATTTTCCTGAGTAGGATCAAGCACCATGTCAGAGTGCATAGTACCAAGTACCGATTGTCCGTCAAGGTAAATTACAAAAGACTGATAAGGAGGAAGTTTAGTGATCAGATTCCCCGTACGGATAGGATACTTCTGAGGTTGGTTGATATCGTCGGTGAGATAAAGCCCACCGAGATTAATCGTCGCAGCAGATGGATTATGGATCTCAAGCCATGCCTTTTGCTTGCCATACTCGTCTACGAGACCTGTCCTGTTATTTAAGACAACCTCGTTGATTCGGAGACTGCGAGCCGATTGTCCATATGACAGAGTGGCTACACTGGCAAGGAGAAGGGCTATGATCCACCACTTTAGTCCTTGGAATCGCATATACATTGTATGATTGGAGCGTATAAAATCCCACTCGCCCTCCCCTGAGAACCAGGAGAGGGTGGTGAAAGTTTGTGGACCTTAGAGCGGAATATTGTCGTGCTTCTTTGCTGGGTTAAGGAGTTTTTTGGTCTGAAGCTGACGGAGAGCACGGATGATACGGAAACGAGTATTACGTGGCTCAATAACGTCATCAATGTAACCGAAAGACGCAGCGTTGTAAGGATTAGCAAACGCCTTACGGTACTCCTCTTCTTTTTCCATCGCTGTCTTGGCTGGATCAGCAGACTCCTTCACGTCACGTGCAAAGACAATCTCCACCGCACCGCTAGGTCCCATGACCGCAATTTCTGCCGTTGGCCATGCGTAGTTGATATCATTACGGAGGTGCTTAGAACCCATCACGATATACGCACCACCGTAGGCCTTACGGAGGATAATCGTCACTTTAGGTACGGTAGCCTCGCCGTACGCATACAAGAGCTTAGCACCGTGAGTGATGACACCATTGTACTCCTGACCTGTGCCCGGAAGGAAACCTGGCACATCCACAAGGGTCACGATAGGGATGTTGAAAGCATCACAGTAGCGTACGAAACGCGCTCCCTTACGAGACGCATTAACGTCAAGGACGCCTGCCTTAGCACGCGGCTGGTTGGCTACTATACCCACACTCTGCCCACCAAAGCGGGCAAACCCAACAATAATGTTTGTGGCGAAGTCTTTGTGGACTTCAAGGAATTCACCATTATCAATAATCCCTCCTATGACTTCATACATGTCATATGCCTTGTTAGGATTGTCAGGAATGATGTCGTTAAGTGCATCTTCGAGACGGTCAACAGGGTCAGTACAATCGTAGATAGGTGCTTCTTCGAGGTTGTTGGAAGGGATGAAGCTAAGAAGATGACGAATGGTCTGAATTCCTTCTTCATCACTCTCTGCAGCAAAATGCGCCACACCACTCTTAGATGCATGTACCGATGCACCTCCGAGTTCTTCCTGACTCACATCTTCATTGGTTACTGTCTTCACGACCTTAGGACCGGTGAGGAACATGTAGCTTGTACCTGACACCATAATGTTAAAATCGGTGAGGGCGGGAGAATACACCGCACCACCAGCACATGGTCCAAAGATCCCACTAATCTGAGGAATAACTCCTGAAGCAAGAATATTGCGCTGGAAGAGCTCTGCATATCCAGCAAGGGCGTTAACTCCTTCCTGAATACGTGCCCCTCCAGAGTCATTCATCCCAATGACTGGAGCACCCATCTTCATCGCCTGATCCATCACCTTACAGATCTTCATTGCGTGCATTTCTCCAAGAGAACCAGCATTGGCAGTGAAGTCCTGTGCATACACATATACGAGACGCCCGTCAATGGTCGCGCTACCAGTCACGACACCATCACCAAGGGTTCCCTTCTTGTCAATCCCGAAATTGGTGCTGCGGATCTTGACAAACATATCCATCTCCTCAAAGCTACCTTCGTCTACAAGCATCTGGATGCGTTCACGGGCGGTAAACTTACCTTTCTCGTGCTGCTTTTCAATCTTATCAAGGCCACCACCGAGGCGAGCTTTTTCTCTTAGTTCTATGAGTTCTTGAATTTTTTCTACTTGTGTACTCATTTGGTTCTGTATGTTTGTTTGTATTTACTTTGTCTTGGGATTGGTACCGATTGGACCTTATTCAGGCTTACAACAGAGCTCGGTGAGAACTCGAAGGGTACTCTTAGGGTGCAAGAATGCGATATTCAGACCTTCTGCCCCACGACGTGGGTGCTCATCGATCAACTTCACTCCTTTTTCTTCTACCTCACGGAGACTCTTCTCCACATCATCCACACAGAATGCTATGTGGTGGATTCCCTCACCCTTGCTTTCAATAAACTTAGCGATAGTACTGTCTTCGCTGGTTGGTTCGAGGAGTTCAATCTTCGTGTTGCTGTTACCTACCTTAAAGAACGCCGTTTTGACCTTTTGGTCTGCCACTTCTTCGATAGCATAACACTTCATCCCCAAGACTTCTTCGTAATAGGGGAGACTTTCTTCAATACTTCTGACAGCAATCCCCAAGTGTTCAATATGAGAAATGTTCATAATGGTTTAGTTTGTTTACATTTGTAGCGTTCTGTTGATCCGCTTTCTTTAAGTATAACCGTCACTGTTGCAAATATAGCTTTATTTGACAAAACGAGAAAAAACAGAGACAATTATATTTCAAAGTCCATGAAGATCGTGCCCCATCTTTTCTTTTTTTGTCTTCTGATACTCCCTATTGTATTCATTGGGAGTTATTTCGATAGGCACATTCTCTACCACTTTCAGCCCATAGCTCTCCAGTCCTATACGCTTCACGGGGTTATTGGTCATGAGTCGCATCTCTGACACTCCGAGCTTGCGTAACATAGATGCGCCCACCCCATAGTCACGCTCGTCGGGCTGATATCCAAGGTGTATATTCGCATCCACGGTGTCATAGCCCTGCTCTTGTAATCTGTAGGCAGCAATTTTACTCATCAAGCCTATCCCTCTCCCCTCCTGATTGAGATAGATGATTACTCCACGTCCCTCTTTCTGTATCATTTCCATGGCCCGATGCAGTTGCTCACCGCACTCACAACGGTAGGAACCAAAGATATCTCCGGTAGCACAACTGCTGTGTACACGCACCAGTACCGGATTACCGTCAGCGATGTCACCTTTCACGAGGGCTGCATGCTCCATGCCATTACTGTGTTGGCGGAATGGGATAATATCAAAGTCTCCATGCTCTGTGGGCAGATGAGCACGTACGCCCATTTCTACGATGCTCTCCGTACGGAGACGATACTCAATAAGGTCCGCTATGGTGACGATCTTGAGTCCAAATCTCTGTGCTATCTCATACAACTGTGGTAGTCGCGCCATAGTACCGTCGTCATTAATTACCTCTATGAGGCAACCAACGGGCTGTAGCCCTGCAAGACGTGCGAAATCCACCGCAGCCTCTGTATGTCCGGCGCGGCGGAGCACTCCTTTATTGCGAGCACGGAGAGGACTAATGTGGCCCGGGCGAGCGAGATCCGTAGGTTTTGTCTTTGGATCTGCAAGAGCCTGTATTGTCATCGCACGGTCGTACATGGATACCCCTGTAGTCACACCATTACCGAGGAGATCGACGGTAACGGTGAATGGTGTCTCGTGCAGAGATGTATTGTCCTGCACCTGCATATTCAGCTGAAGTTCGGCGCAACGATCTTCGGGCATGGGGACACAAAGCACACCACGACCATAACGCATCATGAAGTTAATAATCTCCGGAGTCACTTTCTCCGCTGCGATGATGAAATCCCCTTCGTTCTCACGATCCTCGTCATCCACAACGATTACGATTTTACCCTCTCGGAAGTCCTCTATTGCTTCCTCAATGGTATTCAATTTGATATCCATAATAAGTATGATTAAGTGTTTATAGTTGGTCGACTCTCTGATGTATGACGACTCAGTATACGTTCGATCTCCTCACTCACCTGATTATTGATGTTCTTGAGGGCACTAAGCTCCCTCATATACGCCTTCTGACGAATGATATAATGTGCATAGAGGAGTAGCCCCGCGGGGAAGAATATCATCAGTAACACTCTCAACCATCGGGCCTGTGGGCGGTATACGTGTGCCAGTCTATGAAGATAGGGGTAACTACCCACCCGGTGAACGAGCAGGTAATCCCTTGCATTTTCGAGGTTATGTACGATTCTATCAAGGGTATCGTCCAAGTGTTGACGATACTTACATCCGTCGTCAGCTCTCAGGTAAAATTGATAATACCTCTGTCTCCCTCTATTTAGGGTCATATCGGCGAGTTCGCGGATAGCCTGTACATCTATCCTTGCCTGATAGAGGTCTGCCTCGTGTCGGATATCGCTTTTGTATCCTACTTTACGGGCAGTATTAAGCCCCATCACATGACGGAACCAATTGGTATACGTATCCAAATTGAGTCGGGTAGAGTCCTTGGTAGCAACGTAACAGAGCCATATCCCCAAGGGCAGAAGAACCATATTAGGTAGCCACATGCCGCACCACACCTCCCACCGACCGTCGCGTGCGAGTTTCATTCCCGTAGACTCGAGGATATAAAAGATGATGAAACAGAAAACTCCTACGATGAAGGGCACACCCAACCCTCCCTTACGTATCACAGAACCGAGAGGAGCACCAATGAGGAAAAAAACGATGACGGCGACAGGGTATGTAAACTTTCGCCAGTACTCAAATTCATTCTTCTTCTTCAGGTTCATCATCTCATCCTGCGTAACGTTGGAGAAGTAGATGTCACTCTGCCTGGTGGATATGATATTCTGCGCGTTCTCCATAAACCTCTTGCGTGCTTGCATGCCGGATTGCGCCAAAATGGACGACATATCGTACTGTCTGCGCTCGCCCTTAGGAAGAAGCGCAAAGTGGTTGGGAACCTTATGCGCCACCTCTCGTACCGGTGGAGTCTCTACTGTCACCGAGCCATCTGAATCTGGCGGTTGGAAGTGTCGTGGCTCGTTGGACAGAGCAGCGTACACCGTGGCATCACGTCGGGCTCCATGCATACGCTGCATGTACGAGTTATTGAGGACCATACGCCTATTGACCGCCGCTACGGAGTCTATCTGATAACCAAGAGAATCAGTGTAGGCCTTGAGTTCAAACATATTCTTACCCACAAACTGACGACTCAGCATCCCCTCATCCACCATATCCAAAGAAGCATCGAAAGGAATATGTACCTCCTTCCTCGTAAATGTCTCACGCATGTAAGGTATGAGAGCATTGCTACTACCGTATGTATTAGCATTCTTACGAAGGTTACGGAAAGATTCTCCGTTGTACAGCTCAAGTACGAACAAGGTTCCATTATTGGTGGTGTAAAGCCTCCCGCTGTCGGCAGTGATTACAGCAGCGTTCTGAAACCCTTCCTTGTAGTCATATATCATCACGTCATACAGGAGTTGGGTCTCCTTGTCTTTCGCCGCGACGTATATCGAGTAGCCTTCGATGTCTTTATAGAAGACCCCTGCTGGGATGGCCAGCTCTGGGGATTTATTCTTGATGGAGAAATAATACTGCCAGAACCTCACCTGTGATGTGATCATGAGGTCGTTTTGGAAGACAAAAAGTCCCAATGCAAGCACCGTGACACAGAGAAATAAGGGCTTGAATATACGTACCAACGATATTCCGGCTGACTTCATTGCCAATAGCTCCAGACGCTCACCAAGATTCCCGAAAGTCATCAATGCTCCGAGCAACACACCCAGAACTAAGGCTATAGGTGCCACAGTCATGGCGGCATAAAACATAAGCTCGAGAAGCACTATAGCATCGACCCCCTTACCCACGATATCGCCTACAAAACGCCACAACAACTGCATCACCACAATAAACCACGCCACCGCAAAACTCCCGAGGAGAAGCGGCACAAAGGTTTTGACGATATATATGTGAAGTTTTTTTGGTCCCACGGCTACAAAATCTATCAGGCTCTCCCTCCCATAAGCCCACAAATCTGCACAAATGTAACAAAAAGTCCGCACTCCCCACGTCCCTCATTCTGTGATTGCAGCATGCCATCCGACGGTCCGGATATCCAGCTGCCGGCGGGAGCACCAGGATGCTCTCTGCGAGTCGTCATCGGCAAATCCACATCTGCAATTCAAAGTATATTTGAGCTCTTCTACGTCTCTCATTGCATCACTGTAATAGGGATAACACTCGCCATATTCCCAACCAATACACACAATAATTTCCGTCATCATTCCGGAGAAAAACTACAGAACCTGATCGAGCAGCGTACAGAACACGATCAGGCAGTGTATTGTGCATGATCAGGCTCTATATAGAGTACGATCGTGCTCTATACTTTTTCTCCGCTACTTCGGGACTTTGAGAGCGCAGTACTTAGGGGAAAATACTTAAGCGCGAGCTCCACTATATCGTAAGGAGAACATGCTTCTATCATTCGCCTACTCCCCCCTACTCGTCGACACACAGGTCTTCCACCCATCAGTGTAGCATTTGGGAACATCTGAGTCTCATTTCTTGTTATATAAACAATGGACAACAATTGTCGTCCCCTGTGAAAACCTGTCTAATCAAGGTCGTGGTCTGATAGATGTGATCGCAAGTCACACAGAGAACGATATTAGACGGAGATAAACAGACATTTATTAATGTACATTTCACAACAACAAACGTTAGTTACCCATACATGAGCAAGAAGCAAATACTCTTCATCGTCGGATCACTCCGCAGAGAATCATTTAATCTCAGCCTCGCGCAGCAGGCACAAGCACTGATAGGAGACAGAGCTGATGTAACCTACCTCGACTATGCCGATGTGCCATTCATGAACCAAGACTTGGAAGCAAGCCCTCCCGCATCCATAATTCGTATACGCAAGGCTGTGGCGAATGCGGATGCGGTCTGGATCTTCACGCCAGAGTACAATCGCAGCTATCCGGGACATCTCAAGAACGTCATTGACTGGCTCTCCAGACCACATGACGACAGAGACAGGGACAGTCTGGAGATCACAGGCAAGAAGTTCGCTCTCTCGGGGGCTGGTGGTAATGTAGAGACTGCAAAGAGTCGCGAAAAGTTGACAGAGCTACTGGAGTTCGTTGGTGCCAAGGTCATGGCGGAGCACCAGACCGGCATTGCACTCAATATGGAGGCCTGGACCGAGGGGCGAATGATCCTTACAGAGGAGCAGAAGAAGGCCCTCACAGAGCAGGTAGATGCGTTCCTCGCCTGTATCTGAACCATGGGCTACTATGTAGGTAGAACTATTACCTTTGAGGATTATGGATTTCCTACAGGAGCCATGATCCTTTTTATTTATTCACTCTTCTCACTATCAGCACCTCAATAGGTCAATGGATGAAGAGACTGGATAAACAAAAATGATTGGTCACAGTCTCATAGGAGAGATCTGTGACCAATCAAGCAGTATGCACTGTATATGTCGGTGTACTCTACGTGGTATAACAGATTACTTTTCCTGTGTATCCAGTACACGACCACCCCCCAATGCCTTGTATAGGGTAATGACAGACTGAGCGAGTTTGAGACGGTCGGCAGCACGTCCGAGCTGTGCAGAGAGGAGCTGCTGCTGTGCGGATATTACCTCGAGATAATTGACATTACTAAGGTTCATAAGGGCACGTGTCGTCTGCAAAGCACGCTCCAGAGACTCCACCTGCTGATCACGGCTCATAAGTACAGCGTGCTGCGACTGTAGCTGATAGAGAGCATCGGATACCTCTACTCCTGCGGCCAGAATGGACTGCTGGTAGGAGAGGGCTGCCTGCTCTTGGGTTGCGCGTGCTGCGCGTAACTGTGCAATGTTGCGACCATTATTGAAGATCGGCTGGGTGAGACTACCGATAATATTAGCCACGAACTTCATCGGATCAACAATGACCTGACCGATACTATTCGTCCATGACCCATTGGCCGTAAGCCGTACCGAGGGGAGGAAGGAACTTCGTGCCTGTGCAGTATCATAGTAAGCTGCAGCAAGATTCTCCTCGGCTATGCGGATATCTGGACGAGCACTGAGTAGCTGAATAGGTAATCCTGCATTGAGATCGAGGTGACTGTAGCCGAGCATATCTGCACTCCTCTCAATTGCCTGTGCGGGCTGGTGTAGAAGAAGACTCAGAGCATTTTCCGTCGAGCGCACCTGTGCCTCAAGTCCGGATATGGTGACATTAATCTGAGCAGACTGTGCCTCGGACTGTGCCACTGCAGCCTCCGTCATATTGCCAGTCTCCTTGAGCAGGCGCATGACACGCACGTTCTCAGTCCATAGATCTCTGGTAGCAAGACTAATGGCCAGCTGCTGGTCGAGCATCTGAAGAGTGTAGTATAGATTGGCGACAGCCGAAATAATATTAGTACGAACAAGCTGCACACGCTCCTCTGCCATACGTGCCTGCGAAACCGACTGGCGGTAGGAGTTGAGGAGACGTCCCGAAAGGTCTATCTCCCAGCTGGCAGTAAGAGGAAGGGAGTAAGCGTTTTGATCTGTCCAGCCACTCCCCTGAGCATAAGAGCGCTGTGCCTGTGGAGCAAAGCCGAGATTGGGGGCAAAGCTGAGTCCAGCAGTGAGGAGTCCAGCCTGCGCTTTCTCCACATTGAGTTGAGCAGTCTTGAGGTCCACATTACGTTCGAGAGCAGCATGGATAAGCGTCTGTAGGGAAGGATCTATGAAGACCTCCTGCCACGATAGTTGCATAAGTGTACCCTCTTCCTGCGGTGTGATGGTGTCGTCAAGATTTTCAGTACGGTAGATCCCGTCAACCTTGATGGCCTTTGGTCGCTCATACCGACCGTAAATACCACATCCTGTAAGAAGGAGTACGAGTGGAAGTAAAAGGCTATAGGGCTTAGTCATTACATGTAGTGTTTTACTGTAGAACTTGTAGTATATCAGACTGCATTCCATTTGCCACTCTCAATGGGATTGCGGACAGGGGCAACCTTCTCCTGCAAGTGCTGGAAGGCGACGAAGAGCCCTGGCACGAGGAAGATCTGGAACACTACCCCAATGAGCATCCCACCAACAGCAACAACCCCGAGAGCGTAATTACCTCGAGCACCGGCTCCTGAGCTAAAGATAAGAGGCAGGAGGCCTATAATGAGTGCGAGAGAGGTCATAACGATAGGGCGCAAACGTGCTTGCGCCGCAGAGGTGGCACTCTCGAGGATCCCAAGGCCTGACTCACGACGCTGTTTAGCAAACTCGATGATAAGAATAGCATTCTTGGCGAGAAGCCCAATGAGCATGATGAGTGCAATCTGCATGTAGATATTATTGTCGACCCCGAAGAGTTGAGCAAAAACAAATGAGCCTAAAAGCCCAAAGGGGATAGAGAAGATGACAGCCAAAGGAAGGATATAGCTCTCATACTGAGCTGCTAGAAGAAGGTAAATGAATACCAGACAAAGCACGAAAATAATCACTGTAGTATTGGTTCCGGTATTCTGCTCTTCACGAGTGAGTCCAGAGAATTCGTACGTATACTCCGAGGGGAGGACTTCCGCGGCCACCTCCCGTATGGCTTGGATTGCCTGTCCCGTGGAGTAACCATCGGCAGGCGCACCGTTGACATCAATGGAGTTGAAGAGATTAAAGCGATTTATGGACATCGGGCCGTATACTTTCGTAAGATTCACGAACTGTGTGATGGGTGCCATCGTGGTGCCATTGCGTACATAGATACGGTTGAGAGACTCTGGGTTGGCACGTGAGTCGGGCTCTGCCTGCATGTACACACGATAGAGACGACCGAAGGAGTTGAAGTTGCTGACATACATCCCTCCGATATATCCTTGTAGGGTACTATAGATGGTGCTCGGAGAGATGCCTGCCATTTTGAGCTTAGGGACATCGAGCTCGATCTCATACATAGGAAAGGAGGGATTAAAGGAGGTCTGCGCATAGGCGATCTCGGGTCGTTGGTTAAGGGCAGAGAGGTAGTTCATCGCTACGCCATAAAACTCATTGATGTCGCCACCAGTGCGATCCTGAAGACTCATACTGAAGCCCCCCGACATCCCAAAACCCGGTACAGTGGGAGGAGACATCGCAAAGACATTAGCGTTGGTGATTTGGGCAAATTCTCGTCTGAGACGTCCAAGGACGGCGTCAAGAGAGTGGGTCTTTCCTGATCGATTACTCCAATTGTCGAGTTGAGCGAAAATGGTACCAAAAGAACTACCCATACCACCCATGAGACCAAAGCCCTGTAGTCGTGTCACAGTCTTCATCTCGGGCTGAGCTTGCATGATTTCAGCCACACGGTCGACCACCTTCTGGGTCTCGTCCTGGGATGTTCCTGGTTGCATCGACACCTCCACCATGATTGTACCGAGATCTTCATTCGGGATAAAACCCGAGGGAGTCGCACTCATCAGGGCGACGAGAACGACGAGAGTCAGTCCCACAGCACCGAAGGTGAGGCCTCTCTTGTTGGCGATGCGGTTGAGGGACTTTCTGTACTTCCCCACAAGGGTCTCGTAGTGGGTGTCGAAGGCGATGAAGAAACGTTCTTTGAAGTTTTTCTTCTTTCCTGTCTCCTTATCATGCCCTGCCCTGAGGAAGAGAGCACACAGAGCTGGAGAGAGTGTAAGTGCATTGATCCCGGAAAAAAGAATCGCGACAGCCATCGTGAGACCGAACTGACGATAGAATACCCCCGTGGTACCGCTGATAAAACTCACAGGGATAAATACCGACATCATCACAAGGGTAATAGAGACGATAGCCCCCGATATCTCATTCATGGCATTGATGGAAGCCTTGCGGACTGAGGTATACCCTTCGTCGAGCTTGGCATGGACTGCCTCCACTACCACTATAGCATCATCGACGACTATAGCGATGGCTAATACAAGCGCACTGAGCACAAGAAGATTGATACTAAACCCGAGCAACTTTAGCACGAAAAATGTACCGATGAGAGACACCGGAATAGCAATCGCGGGGATGAGAGTACTGCGGAAGTCCTGCAGGAATATGAATACTACAATCATCACGAGGAGGAATGCCTCAAGGAGGGTTCGGAGTACATTATTTATCGAAGCATAGAGGAAGTCGTTTGAGTTCATCATCATACGCACCTCAAGCCCTGCGGGAAGTGTTTTCTCCACTTCCTTCAGCAGATCCTCGATTTCTTCGATGACTTGCGTTGCATTGGAGCCGGCAGCCTGATTGATAGACACTGGCACAGAGTTGTGCCCATCAGTGTAGCCATTCACGGCATAGCTCACGGCGCCGAGCTCCACGGTAGCCACATCTTTCAGACGAAGGATCTCACCGTTGCCGGATGCACGCAGGACAATATCACCAAACTCCTCAGAAGTCTTGAGACGCCCGGATGTGGTCAACGTGTACTGAAATGCCTGCTGACCGCGCTCGCCCAGCTCACCTGGTGCTGCTTCTATATTCTGCTCACTTAGAGCCGAACTAATGTCCTGTGGTACTAACCCAAACTGTGCCATCAAGTCTGGTTTCAACCATATACGCATGGTGTAAGTCTTTGCCCCCTGCACAGAAGCATCCCCTACTCCCTTGACTCGTTGTATCTGAGGAAGGATATTGACGTCCACATAGTTCTGTATGAAAATGGGATCATATCTATCGTCAGGACTCACGATCGAAAACATCATGAGTTGCGAGTTTTGACGCTTTGAGACACTCACTCCACTCCTCGTTACCTCGGCAGGTAGCGAACTGGTCGCCTGGGTCACTCGGTTCTGTACATTCACTTGTGCCATATCGGGATCCGTACCTTGACGGAAATAAATGGTCACACTTCCACTACCGGAGTTACTGGCAGAGGAGGTCATGTGTGTCATATTCTCCACACCATTGATTGACTCCTCCAGTGGTGAGAGTACTGAATTGATCACCGTTTCGGCATTTGCTCCCGGATAAAAGGCACGGACATTCACCGTCGGAGGTGCTATATCCGGGTATCTCTCTATCGGCAGAGTCGCCAATCCAATAATCCCCAGTATCACGATGAATATAGAGATTACTGTCGAGAGTACCGGACGTTTGATAAATCTATCTAACTTCATGTCAAGTTTCCTGCTTACTTACTCTGCTTGTGGTTCGATTTTGGTCTCATCCCTAAGGGTGATTACCCCTTCAGTCACTATCTTCTCTCCTGCCGTCAGTCCATTGGTGACGAGGTAGTTCATTCCATCATTCTGAGAGTATAGCTGTATCTCACGTGCATGGACCACATTCTGATCATCCACTACGTACACAAACGTCTTGTTTTGGATCTGATAGGTTGCCTTCTGAGGTACCTTGATCACCCCCTGCATCACTGTGGGGATGATCACCCGACCGGTACTTCCACTACGCAGGACACCGTCGGGGTTAGGGAATAGAGCTCTCACACCAATGCTTCCAGTCACCGCATCAATGACACCACTCATGGTCTCTATCTTTCCCTCGTAGGGATACTCTGAGTCGTCCACTAATAGGAGTTTTACAGTGGGCATATGGGCAGGCAGGTCGCCGGCACTGCCTGCTGTCGTCCGACACATCTCCAGTAGCTGACGCTCTGTGAGGGAGAAGTAAGCATACACCTCACTGATATCACTTACTGTCGTCAGTGGCTGAGCGCTGGACGGGGATACCAGGCTCCCGACACGGAATGGTATGCTTCCCACTACCCCTGACGTAGGGCTCGTGACATAAGTAAAGGAGAGATTTTTCTCTGCCGATATGAGCTGTGCTTTAGCCTGTGCTAAGCGCGCTTGTGCACTGAGTAGATTGCTCTCCGACGTCTTGAGGGCATAGTCCCCTATGACCTTTCCTTTCGCCAGTTCTCTATTGTTCCTGGCTGTCAGCTCCGCCATATCCACTGCAGCCTCAGCCACCTTCAGTGCGGCTGACGCAGCGTTCACTGCTTCCTGATACTGCACCTGATCGATGACGAAGAGAGTCTGCCCTTTCTGCACGCGAGCCCCCTCGTCCACTACGAGGCGGACGATCTGTCCCGAAACCTGAGGACGTATATCGACATCTAACTTTCCCTTGAGAGAGGCGGGATAACTACTCTGGACTTCTGCGGTTTCTTCCGTCAGTACACGGATAGGATAGCTACGTGGAGGTACATCTCCACGGGTACCCTGCTGGTCAGACTTGTGGCAACCGTACGTGCACATCATGAGACTAAGAGCACCGACGGCACCCAGTAGTCGATTAGTGATGGTTCTGGCAATCATCTTTACTACGTATATTAATAACTTGTATGGAATTTTTCTCTCTTTAGACGTCGAAGTGCCCCCTCAGATTAACGAGATCAGGGGCTTTTATTTACTAAATAATCTTAAATCAATATGAATTCGCCCCAAGAATTTACTCTCTTTCGGAGCAGCATCTATTAGAATCAATCCACCTAACCATTCTGCACATGTGCACATGCGGCAAAATTTCTCTGGGTCGTCGGTAAAACGATGACCCGGAGCTTTCTCTGACAACCTCTGGGACATCGAATGATCGACGACCCAGAGCTTTCCATAGGGGATCCCCACACGTCTCATACAATTGAAGTAGATACTGTCTGCCTTAGAGTGGAAATACCTCCTATTCACTTACTCAGAACTCACATTGAATCACTATTCACTCCTCCCAAATGTAACGAAAGGATGCAAAACGCTTCCTCTGTCCCAAGTACTCCGGATCCCGGTCATGGTCATACGCTTCGCGCTCAAAGGATATCCCACGGTAAGCATTACCGCTCCGGAATAAACGCCACAACCACTCCCCCACGTAGAGGAGATAAAAAGGCAGATACCACAACTCCCTCATCTGAGCAGTGTGGATGCGCTCGTGATTAAGGAGAACGGGGTGGATAGACACATCCGGACGAACGAAGAGAATTCCGAAAAGATTAATCGCACTAAATCCACGAAAAGGAATCCAATTACTTCTAATGATCTTCATCTTACAGGTATCATGAGAGACGATTCAACCCCATACCGTCAGCTGTACATCGGTACACCGCGGTATGGGGTTGAGATTTACTGATAGTCTAATGTCGTTCGCTCGGATTTGAGGGTTTACGATTTACATCAGCGGCGACGGGCATTCTTCAGGATTGGCGAATTGGCACGGCGTTCTGCAGCGCGGCGCTCTGCCTCGTCCTTGATCAGCATCTTGCGACGCTGAGTAGGAGTCATATTGAACTGCCGACGACAGAATACCGTGAAATGACTGGGGGACGAGAACCCAAAGTCCTCTATAATCTCAGAGAACTGCACAGTAGGGTCAGACAAACGCTCGTCGATAAACTTCGCCTTCTCCTGTAGCATCCATGTGTAGGGAGGGGTATTGAAAGCCTCCTGAAAGTCCTTCTTGAACTGTCGTAGCGACTGCCCCCTAAGATCAGCCAGCTCTTGAACGGTACTGACACGAAGGAAATTGTGTATCACAAACTCCTTGAAGTCTACCTCTCGCTGTAGCAGAGGAGCTAGCAGACGACCGATGTCATCCGGTTCGTAATATGCCGAGATAAGGAAAAAGATTTCTTTCAGCTTCATGGCAAGGATATCCTTGCACCTGAGCTTGTCGGCTGCCAGATACTTGACACTGTCAAGACACATTTGCAGAGGCTCCTTGATGTCAAGTGTGATGAAGGTCATCTCCACCGGAGCATGTGCCTTCAGGTTGGATATAGAATAAGAGTCGCACAGCTGGATAGGCTTGGCGAAACTGAAAGTGCTGATCTGAGCCTTCTGCCCAGCGTAGAGGTGAATCTGCTTGTGCACATTCAGGAATAAGAAGAAAGGCTCACTCTTACGATGCGTTTCTCCATCATCTCCCAAGGTGTAACTCACTGATTTTCCCTCCACGAAGATAAACATAAAATAATCTCCACTATCGAGATTTAACTGCTCGTCACGCTGCAGCTCCTGAGTGTAAAACGGAAACTCTTCGCACGCATAATGATTGCAATGCTCATGACGATGAATGTCAACTAACTTCATGTGAGTAAAATGAAAAAATGATGCAAAATTAAAGTAACCAACCACACATCCAATCCTATACTTTTACCCCCTCGCACGCCACCGTCACAGCCGATGCCGACGGCACCTCCGAGACATTGTACGAGACATATACTAAGCCCACAACATGCTCCCTTTAATACAGATTGCAGTCTCGATTATATAACCAAATAAAAATAAGTATTGGTGATTTAACCTGAGTACAAAGGTAAATAAATAATTAGAAAATACAAACGTCGTCCTTTCTTTTTCTATATCGGAGTTCAATATTTAGTGCAAAATAACATGATTTTACAACAGGCTCCCTGCGTTGGTATCATAAGTCAGATATTAAAAACTCGCTCCGGATATCATGCTCCCCACCATACCTATCTGACAAAAAATCCTACACACAATCCCCGACAGAAAGGTCCCCATCTCAGCCAATAACGGACGAGAAGAACAGAGTTCCTTTGAATAGAACTCTGCTCTTCTCATGTGCCGGTACTATCTACGTTCCCCACAGGCTATCCGATCGGGGAAAAAGGGTATTTCTCACATCTCCTTGCGTATCCGCTCTGCCCATTCGAGCATGACCTCCGGAGTCAGAGGTCCCACTTTATCGGCGAAGTTCATATCGCCCTCATGACTGATGGGTATCAGGTGGATATGTGCATGGTTGACCTCCAATCCCATGACTGCCACACCGACCTTGATGCAGCCGGTGGCGGCCTTGATGCCCTTCGCCACCTGCTTGCTGAATGACATCATCCCTGCCAGTTCGTCATCAGTGAGGTCGAAGAAGTAATCCTCCTCACGCTTGGGCACCACGAGGGTATGTCCCGGGCGGACAGGATTGATGTCCAGGAAAGCATAGTAACGATCGTTCTCAGCGATCTTGTAGCTCGGTATATCACCGGCGATAATCTTAGAGAAAATAGTCATAGTGTTTACTCCGCATCAGTTTCACTATTTACATATCCGAGATAGATCATAGTTTCGACTACACTCCGATTTCATCGATCCGGAACGAGAGGATTCCCGCAGGCACCTCGATCTCCACCTCGTCTCCGATCTTCTTGCCGAGCAAACCCTTGGCTATAGGAGTGGAGATAGCGATCTTACCCTCCTTGGAGTTGCTCTCATTGTCGCTGACTATGGTATAAACCTTCTGCTTTTTGGTCTTGAGGTCGGTGATCGTCACTTTGCTGAGGATCTGCACAGAGTCTGTGCTCATCTTGGATGTATCGAGGATACGCACATTGAGCAGCTGCATGCGCAGCTGTGCTATTTTAGCCTCAAGATTGGCTTGCTTCTCCTTGGCTGCCGAGTACTCAGCGTTCTCGGAGAGATCCCCCTTGTCGCGTGCTTCAGCAATAGCCTGTATCACCTCGGGACGCTCGATTTCCTCCAAGCGGCGGATCTCCTCCACCATATTGTTATATCCCTCTTCGGTAGTATAAATAAAGTCCATACTTTTCTTGTTCATTACGATTAGTTTCACATTGTAGTCGCAGTGGTGAAGCGGTAGAAAAAGAGAACAATCCCAAAATGAATCCTCCACCATGCGGCGGACTTCAACTTGGAATCGCACAACAGTCAACTAATCCTACTTACACTCACACCCGTGGCGAAGCTCTCACCCCACCTACCGTCGCAAAGGTAAGGAAATATTCCGAAGTAAAAAACCGACTCTCCGGACACCTCCCAGTGCTGCATCATACAACATCCGCATCAGAGAATGGATGGGTTCTCCGCCCCTCCGACTGTGCGCTCCGAGAAATGCGATTATTTTTGTCCCGGAGAACGATTTCTCGACCTCTGGGTCATCGCTCAGACAACTTCTGGGTCATCGATTTCTCGACATCCCGGAGAAATTTGGCTCAACGTACGTACTCAGCGGAAGTTCCTCCCAAATCCTTTTAGACAACAATAGTCCTCAATGGGAAAATTGCGACAGGCATTTCATACCTTTCTTTAAGACGGTAATTTTAATAAAATTAATACTCTTTCAAAGGAAAGGCGCGGAAGATTAAAAAAAGCCCAACAATCATTTGCAGAATAAAATAAAACAAGTAACTTTGGGGCGAATCGATAAGTCTGACGTTTAGCAGAAGTATGATGAGTAACCCTTTGTTTCAGCTCATTAAGACCCTCGACTTTTGTCGTCGCGGAGTGAAGCGTCGAGACCCTTTCTTATATCATGTCTGATGATACGGGGACGGGGCTCTCTTGTTCTTGTTTATGCATATACCGCTTTCATTTGACGGATAGCGTACCGTTGTGATGTTCGCCTGATTGGGCTACAAACTTGGATGCGACGACGGGTTGGGGTGTATTGGCCTCAGCGACTATGCAATCACATTATTCTCAAGCATTATCTTAACAACTATAACCAAAAATTAAGAACAAATGGATAAATGGATACATACATTACGTGTAGGTAAGGAGCTTCGCCCACTATTCACGTGGCGCATTGCTCTCATAGCAGTTCTTCTGCTACTATCATCATCGGTAGGTACCGATGACGTGTATGCCCAAGGCACAAGTAAGACCTTTTCTATCTCATTCAAGGACAAGGATCTCGCCAGCATACTTGACTACATCTCCGCGCACACAGACCACAAGGTAACGTACGACAATACGGTACGTAGCTATAGTGGAAGGTTCACCGTATCATTCGACCGGGTCACTCCCGTAAAAGCTATAGATCAGCTCCTGAACAAAAGTCCATTCGGATACACTGTGAACGGCAAAACAATCACAGTATACCCACTGAAGAACGACCAGAAGAGTGAATATGAGGTCAAGGGTGTCGTAGTGGACACACATGGAGAGACAATCCCCAACGCTACAGTACAAGTGCGCGCCGAACGCAAAGGAATGCTGACGGATATGGACGGTAACTTTGCAGTCAAGGTCAGCAATCGGACCGGCGAAGTCACGGTATCATGTGTGGGATTTGACACGCAGAGTGTGAAGTACACTGCAGGGACTCCGCTCAAGATCGCACTCAGGGAAAGTGTAAGCACGCTCGGAGAAGTATCGGTGATCGCATACGGATCGAAGAACACAAGGGAAATCACAGGTGCTATAGCCTCGGTCAAAGCAGACAAAATCCAGGATATGCCCACTCCCTCCATCGAGACACTCCTACAGGGTCAAATGGCAGGGGTAGAGGTGACCAACATCTCCGGAACCCCCGGAGGCGGTGGCTCGCAGGTGACGATCCGTGGCTACTCATCTCTCAACCAGCAAGGGATCAATGATGGCTCTCCCCTTTATGTGATCGATGGCGTCCCCGTATATTCGACCACAGGAAAAAACACCGGCGGAATCAATACCTTGGCGGGATTGGATCCCTCTACGATCGAAAGTGTAGAGGTACTCAAAGACGCAGCATCTGCTTCACTCTATGGGTCACGCGCTGCGAATGGTGTTATCCTCATCACTACGAAGAAAGGGAGAAGCGGCAGTGCTACATTCAATGCCAGTGTATCACAGTCTATATCATGGTTGCCTGAAACACCGACTCAGATGATGGGACATGCAGAGCGTATACACCACCTCAGACTCGCCAAAGCTCAGAGGCGTATCAACTACGACTATATGACCGACAAGCATGTGGGTCCGAAGAGTTATCGTGACAGCTACGGCTGGGATCCTATGATGGGTGGGCTGTATGACTACCTATGGCGCAATGGAGCTGTCCTGAGTGACGATATGGCTCTGCCCGGAATCCTACAAGACTCTCTCAATACTTTTTACAACAATAAATCCAACTGGTGGGACTATATTTTCCGAACAGGCAAGGTGACGGACGTTGATGTGAATGCTACCGGAGGTACGGAAAATGTGAGGTATATGGTTGGCGCTGGCTTGTACGACGAGACAGGAATCATGATAGGGTCGAGCTTCAAGCGAGCCAGTTTCGTAACCAATCTCGATATTAACCTCTCACCGAAAGTCGAACTTTACACTCGACTTGCTCTCTCATACACAGATAAGGCAGCAGGTTCGGACATGGGAAAGGTACAAGGACTGACGATAGACCCCAAGCTAAGTTCCACTTTGCTTCCGGGAAGAGGAACACCAATAGAAGCCGAAACGCTCAAAAAGCTCAAAGATATTGATCAAAAGAACACAAACTACAATATCCGACTTAACGCGGGAATCAAGTACAATATCCTGAAGGGGTTGACACTCAATTCATCGGCGTCAGTAAATCACTTCATGACCCGCGTTAATATTTTCACGCCAGACTATTTGACGATGTTCAAGATGTCACGTGTGGACGCCAGCAATGTCGGCATGACAATGCTCCAAACCGAGCACCTACTCAACTATGCCACGTCGTTTAGGGAAAAGCACAAGTTCGACTTCCTCGCAGGTATAACCTACAATAGGGATATCCTCAACTCCATGTCCGTAGTCGGCGAAAATGGTCCGACAAACCAGATCCACTACATAGGTGAAGGATGGCCAAAGGTATATACAGACGAATATGGTTCTGTACGTGCACTACAAAGTGTATTGACGAACTTCGAGGAACAAGCGATGCTCAGTTATCTCGCACGTTTCTCCTACAACTACGATCAAAAGTACCTGCTTGATCTCTCATGGCGTACCGATGGATCATCCGTATTCGGTAAGAATGTACGCTGGGGACACTTCCCCTCCATCGGATTGGGATGGGCTTTCAGTGAAGAGCGTTTTATGAAAGACGCTTGGTGGCTTAGCTTTGGTAAACTCCGCGCATCGTGGGGTAGATCCGGACAAAAGTTTCAGGAGGCTTATTTGGCTTTGGGCCTGATGGCTGAGTCAAACTCATTCTTTGGCGATGTGGGATTGATGCCGGCTCTTATGGCTAATAACATGTTGACGTGGGAGAAGAGTGATCAGTACGATCTCGGGGTTGATCTGCAGCTGTTCAACTATCGTGTCAAGTTGTCACTTGATTACTACTACAAATACTCCCATGCCCTCCTGATGCAGACGCCTACGGCAGGGGACGTATACCTCGTAGACAAGATGTGGAACAACGCCTCAGCCCTCTCTAACGAAGGTCTCGAATTCGCTGTACAGTGGGACATATTCCGAGATAAGGAGTTCAACTGGAGTACGTCATTCAATATCTCGCGTAACTGGAATCTTTTCCGACAGACTTATGATGGCGTGGACTTCAATCAAATGATTCTGGGGAGACCTCTCTACGGCATATTTACGTACAAGGATGACGGAATCATTCAAAACGAGACCGAGATTCCATATTACTACGATGCCCGAGGCAATAAAACCGCTCTGAAGTTGGGTGGAGACAATTACCTCGCCGGAGTCGGAGCTCGAAAGATCAGAGACCTTGACATGAATGGCAAAATAGATACCAACGACCTCTACTACGCTGGCAGTACAATACCCCTGGCATACGGAGGATGGTCTAACCAGTTCAAGTGGAAAGATTTTTATCTATTCATCCACTCCAATTTCTCTATCGGTCGTAAAGTCATCAATATGGTAGATAAGAGTGCTTTAGGATTCAAATCCGACTTCGGACCTATCATAGGAGACTACACAAAGCATCGTATGTGGGAGAAAGAGGGTGACAAAGCAGATTTTCCTGCCATGAGGTACTCCGGTAGGGATTATGTCGGTCAATTTGATGGCAACATAGACACCAATATCGAAAACGTAAGTTTCTTCCGCATCAAGCAGATGACCTTAGCGTACTCATTACCGAAGGAATGGTTTAAAAAGATTGGGGTGAAGGAAGCGCGGATATTCCTAACCGGTGAAAACCTACTCCTTCTTACAAACTACTCGGGATTGGATCCTGAGATAATAGATCCTTCCACAGGTATTGATGATGGATCTACCTATCCTCTGAACAGGAAAGTGACATTAGGACTCAACTTAAAATTCTGACCTTAACACCATGAAGTATTTCAAACATATTCCAATACTACTATTGTGCTGCGGAATGTTCAGCTCTTGTAACCTGGACTTGGTTCCCGAAAATGCACTCACGAGCGCGAATGCATTTGCAACCGAGCGTGAACTCAATGCCACGACTTCGTCCATCCACTTCTTTTTACATCAAGCAGTGGAGCCAATCTTCATTCACCAGCAAGTCGGTGAGGTATGCGACTACATGTCGACTCACATGGATGTAAGAAATTGGAACCCCAAGGTAGTGCCATCCTCTGCTCCATCTTGGAAAAACTTTTACGACGTGATATTTGAGTGTAATTTGCTACTTGAGAACATTCATCGCACACAAGATCTCACTGAAGAGAGAGCCAACTATCACAAAGGGCAGGCATACTTCGCAAAGGGGTTCTCGTACCTGAATATCGCTCAACGCTACGGAGACGCAATCGTCACCAAGGATGCGACCACGGTGACCCCGTATGGCATCAGTCCCATGCAGGACGTGATAGACGAAGCTATCAAAGCTGGAGATGAAGCATACAAGATTTTGCCTGCATTCGAAGACCTAAAGCTGCTGAATGGGGTAGCTCCCACTAACAAGCAGTACGCCTCTAAGGGAGCTGCTGCGGCTCTGCTCGCTCATGCATACGCATGGAAGGGATCGATGATCGAACTCTACGGTCTTGAGGGCGATGCGAAGGAATGCTATCGTAAGTCTATAGCATATTCCACTGACATTATAGATGGAAAGACCGGTAGTTATGCCCTTCTTCCCTCAGTAAAGGAACTCTGTGATGCCCTCTCTGACCCAACATCCATCAATAGTGAAGATATATGGGTCATTGCCTATGACATAGCAGGTAGCACATTTGGTGTAAGTCCGAGCCCCGTACGTAGCTATGTCAGTTATCCAGTGAATAAGCTTGACAAACTCGGTGACCTGAAAGCAAAGACGGACATGCTTATCTACGAATCGACTATCCGTGGGATGTATCCCGATGAATCCGATGAAAGACTAAAAGAATTCTTCTACAAAATAGATGAGAAACATGACCCCGACGGTAATGGTAAAGAATATGCTCTGATGTACAAGTACCGCAAAGCTCTTTTCTTGGTAGACCAGGAAGCAGGAGCAGGAGAGAGCTACCGAAGTATATCAGCCAACTACAACTATTGGAGATTAGCAGACATCTATCTTCTCCGTGCCGAATGCTATGCTAAGCTGGGCAACGAGGGTGCAGCACAAGTCGACCTCAATGTCATTCGCAATCGCGCAAAGGCAAAAGCTTATCCAGCCGATCAGGACAAGCGAGGAGTACAGCATGCCATATTCAAGGAGAGAGAACGAGAGTTACTCTATGAAAGTGACCACAGATTCTTCGATGTGGTACGTAATGGCTACTACAGTGCAGAGTTACAAGGAAAATTCGAGTCTTTGACCAAGAATGACATCAAGGACGGGGCTCTCTTCCTCCCTGTTCCCCAGTCAGCTTACGGAGATGGCGGACGAAATACTCTTGTTCGCCAGAAACCCTATTGGTCTAAATACATCTAATCTATCACAAAGTACAGAAACATGAAATATATACATTACTTACCCCTATCTATGCTTCTGCTCCTCGTGAGCTCATGCACTAAGACAAACTTCATCGAAGGACCAGCCCCTATCACTCATCACGATACTACGATGTGGGAATATTTTAAGAGCAATCCTTACGACTGGGAGTTAACAATGGAGCTAATAGAGCATGCTGGATTAAAGAGTGTCTTCGACGGCACTAGCCAGTACGGCAGTGACATCACATTCTTCGGTATCACTAGCCACTCTATCCGCAGATATATCTACCAGCTAGAGAATGAGAAGTACGAAAAAACTCGCGAAAAAGTGATGATAAAGATACAGGATCTCCCGGTAGAAAACTGCAAAAGATGGATACTCAATTCCGTTTATCCTAAAAAGCTCAAACTTGAAGAGTGGCCTAAAGGTCGCCCCTCTAGCAATGCTGATCAACTAATCGGTACCGGTGGTAAGATTTTCAAGATGGCTTCAGGAACTGAGTTATGGATCTATACATACAAGATTCCCTATAACAATGTACCGGAAATGGGGCCTAATAAGATTCACCTAGTGTCTCTCGACGAGCAGCGACAAAAGCGTACTTCAGTCGCATCACACGACATTTGTACCAATACTGGTATCGTACAAGCACTCGACTATAACTTTACCCTTAATGACTTTTGATGTACCATGAAGCTAAGAAATATAATTCCTCTGTTATTTATCCTATGCCTTGGGCTCGTATCATGCCACAGGATTCCCATCGGTTATCTCCATGCAGACAAGGCGGAGTTCGTCCCTGGGACTGTACATTTCTATCACACTCCTAATCCTTCCACCCCTCGTGGTAATGATACCGACATACCATGGACCTCATTGCGTATCCAAGGGGTATCAGGAACCAACCCTGTCAACTACGAATTTGCGGATATCAAAGCCTCTAATGGAGGTGATGTTGCCAAGTTCAAAGAAATGGCAAACACAGGACATCTCAACGTCAACGGTGGTCTTGTCCAGATTACCCAGGCTGGAGTCAAAATGCTACCAATCGGCACGTACACGCTATCACTGCGCGTCTTCAACGACGGCTACTCCATTGTTCTAACAGACATCCTCTCCATTGAAATCGGAGAGATTGAACCAGAATTCGACGGTCTTTAATTCCCCTGATCAACAGATAAACAATATGAAAAGATTATATAACATAGCAGCGATTCTCTTAATGTTTCCCTCTATTCTCTTCGCTCAAGAGGGGGGAATTAAGTTCTTTGAAGGCACATTCGAAGAGGCATTAATCGAAGCTCAGAAGCAAGACAAACCGCTCTTCGTAGACTTCTACGCTATATGGTGTGGTCCCTGCAAACGCATCGCACGTGAGATATTCCCCCTGAAGGAAGTAGGAGACTACTTCAACGCAAAGTTCATCAATCTTCAGATCAACGCTGAAGCTCCTGAGAATATCGAAATCGCCAAGGAGTACAAGATAGAGGCTTTCCCTACCTTGGGGTTTATAGCTAAAGACGGCACTCCCATTTCGATGAGTGTGGGGGGATTGGACAAGGAAACTCTCCTCGAAAATGCCAAAATTGCCGTCGGTGAGTCTATCGGTTTTGAAGGACTCTGGGAGATGTACAAGAAGGATAAGAACAACCTGAGTATCCAGCAAGACTTGCTCATTCAGGCTCCTTCATTCCTAGGGGCACAAGACGGTATGGATGCCGATCGCTGGATCGTTCGCATCCAAAAACTCTATAAGGAGTACATAGGAAAGAAGATT
Organism: Porphyromonadaceae bacterium; assembly: GCA_037191085.1. Taxonomy (GTDB): domain Bacteria; phylum Bacteroidota; class Bacteroidia; order Bacteroidales; family Porphyromonadaceae; genus Porphyromonas_A. The sequence goes on from JBAKGE010000006.1 coordinate 28,190, forward strand.
GGCGATGCACTCATAAACCGTCAGGACTACATCATCATCAGTACCCTCGGGGGCGATGACAAAAAGTTGCAAGCAGAGATCGTAAACTTCATGAACACTAACCTCAGTAAATGGAGAGAAGTGGTAGGCGACGTTGTGGCATACTACATCATTGAATACAATGATAACCTCATGACAGCTCTAGCCAAAGCTGGGGACGTCAAATACAAGGAGTGCCTCGAAAAAATCAATACAGAGTACAAAGATGCTTACGCCGTAAGCCCTGCAACAAACGTCTCTCCCTATGAAAAGTCTAAGATGTACTACGATGGTCTGTACAGTCTGTATGAGAAAAAAGATGCCACAGAATATACTCGATTGATGAAAGAATATTTCGATAAACTCGGGGAAAGTGCACTCAGTGCAGACTATGGTAAGGCAGCACAAGATCTCTACTACGCTATGGGAGACAGGTTAAGTGTTGCCAATCACGAGGTTGCTATCGAGTGGGTAAAGAAGGCACTTGAAGCAGACAATAATATCACTGATCGCATCAACTTCCTCGTTATGCTCGGCGATTCACACAAAGCTCTCAAGAAGTACGACGAGGCACAGGCCTTCTACAACCAAGGCTTTGCCGAATCATACCAAATACAGGACAATCAGATGCTGCAAGAAATGGTACAGGGTGCCATAATACGAAAGACTGCCGAGCTTGACCTCCTACGCAAGTAGGGAGATAGTCGACTCTGCACCCATACCACCATAATACATTATACCAAGATGAGAAAAATACTTATTCCTCTCTTGCTGCTCCTTTGCTCTGTACCGGTACTAGCACAGATGCAAGGACTGCGATACGGCAAGTTACCTAACGGACTTACCTACTACGTCTATGGAAGTAAGGACTTCAATGGCGAAGTTAACTTCTATCTCCTTCAAAACGTGGGCGCCATCGTCGAGAGCGATGAACAGCACGGGCTCGCACACTTCCTCGAGCACATGGCATTCGATGCAACCAAGCACTACCCCGATGGTGTATTGAAGTTCCTTCGGGACAATAGCATCGGCACCTACAATGCTAATACAGGATTAGACGAGACTCGCTACTATCTCTACAATCTCCCCGTCTCCGACACCAAGATCATCAACCACGCATTCACAATCATGCGGGACTGGTGTGACGGGATCTCCATCACCCCTAAGGATGTGGAGAAAGAGAGAGGTATCATTATCGAGGAGTGGCGTCAGCGCAATGATGTAAACAAAAGACTTGGTGACCACGTCGCCAAAGTCATTTACCCTGGCTCCAAGTATGCCCACCACAATGTTATCGGATCGGTTGATATCCTACGCACATTCAAGGCGAAGGATTTACAGCAATTCTACCGTACATGGTACCGTCCAGACTTGCAGTGCGTCATTATCGTCGGGGACATTGACCCCGAGGCTTATGAGCAGAGAGTTAGGGACGAATTTGGGAGCATTAAGATGCCAGACAATGCCCCTGCACGTATCGATCAACTCATCGCTGACAACGAAAACCCTCTCTACACACAATTCACCGATGCGGAAAACACCTCAGATTCCTTCGGTCTCTACCAACGGATCCACACCCCCAGTGACCCCTCCAAGCGTAGCGTAGTGGCCGAGCATCTCTACACCATGGTTTTCAATCGTCTCATCGGTCAGCGTATTGGCATGCTGCGAAATGCAGGTGAGGAGGAGTTCGTAGCACATACTGTCACCTATGCTCCTCTCATCAGACACTTCAGTCAGAATGCCTGGGACATGGTGCCCTACAAGGGACGCGAGATCGAAGCACTCGATCAGATGCTAAACCTACGGGAGACCATACGGAGAGAGGGTTTTACGGAGCAAGAGTTCCGACCCGTACAGGAGGAGATCTATGCTGACCTCTCCAAGCTCCTCAAGTCTGACAATCTCGGCACACCCGACAACTTCATGGAGGTATTCAAGCAAAATTATCTCTACGGCATGAAGATCATCTCACTCCGTGATCAGCTGCAGGAGAATGCTGAGACAATCATCGAGATGACCGTAGAGGATCTCAATCACTGGATACGTACTTGGATGGATGATCGAAACCTCTCCTTCGTTACCTACTCCAAGAAACCGGAGGACATGCCTATCAGCCAGGAGGTGTTTGCAGCAGCATTAACCAAAGCAAAAACAGCACCCAGCATGGAATTTAAGCGTCCGGAGCCCATTCGCAACTTCATCGACTTTCCTATCGCGGAAGGCAGGATTGTAGAAGTAAAGGACATTAAGGGTCTCGAAGCCAAGGAATGGATCCTCTCCAATGGGGGACGTCTGCTCTACAAGCACATCCCGGAAATGAAGGGTCAAGTATTCTTTGCCGGTTCGGCAGAAGGAGGAAATTCGCTCACCACTGTAGAAGATCTCCCATCCTACAAGGCAATGCAGGACCTTATCCTGCAGTCAGGCGTACACAAGTACAGCCGTAATCAGCTCGCGATATGGATGGGAGACAAAGAGTTTACATTGGATATCTCCATCACCGACTATATGGACAATATTGGTGGGATGTCCTCCGTAAAAGACTTCGAGGATATGCTCGCATACACACATCTAATCATCAGCAAGCATAACTTTGATCCTGCAGTATTCCGCAAGTACAGGCAGAGACAGCTCTACCTACTGGAGAATCATGCCAATACTCCTCTCAGCTTGGCTCAGGATTCCATCCAAAACCTACTCTTCCCTATCACTGCGGAAAATCCTCGCAAAGATCACGCATTTTTCGACAAGATGAAATTCGAGGATCTCAGACGGCTCTTCGACCTAAAGTTTGGCAATGCTGCGCACTTCACTTTCTGCATTGCCGGAGATATCACCGAAGACGTAGCACGTATGCTGACGACCAGATACATCGCTTCACTCAAGGGGATTCCGGGCACCACGCCACGATCATTCAAGGTGCACGACGTCTCTTCCCCCGCTCGAGAGATTGCTCATGAGATCGTAGTCGACACAGAGGGTGATGTGGGTCAGGTAGAGATATCGTATGCCAATGACATCACACTCACCGCTCGTGAAGAGAAAGTACTCCGCATCATGGAAGCATTGATACAGTACCGTATGTTCGAGGAACTAAGGGAAAAGGAAGCTGCCACCTACGGTATCGGCGTGCAAGCATCCTACAATAAGATTCCAACCCCCGGAGTGACACTCAACCTCCGCTTCGAGACCGAACGTACAAAGGTTGACCTCCTTAAGGAGAAAACATATGCTATCCTTCAAGAGGTTACCGACGGTACATTCAGCAACGAAGATTTCAAGCGTGTGGTACTTCCCCTCGCTATGGACGAACGTACTGAGCAGAAGATGAACGAGAGTGCAAAGGAGAACCCTATGATCTGGATAGCACTCCTCAACGTATACATGGAGACAGGCGAAGTTCCCACCACTGATGCCAAGGATGTGCCGGCAACCATGTACGAAGAAATCCAACCGGCAGAAATCTCAGCCTTGGCACGCAAGATTATCAGCGGAGCAAAGAAGAGAGACATAGTACTCAAATCCGTAGCTCCCGAGGATAGAGAGTGGATACACTAAACCGTACTGCTCCCATTGTTCGGTGAGTAAAGATTAATTTGGTTTCCCCAGGCTGAATTCTCCATTTGGTCTGGGGATTTTCTCTAGGGATTCATACCTCCAAAAAGGTCCCAGAGAACGATAAATCGTTCTCTGGGACCTTTCTTTCACGACCTCTGGGACATCGAAAAACCGACGACCCAGAGAAATTTTGCCGTTTACTCCAAACATCAATATTCCGGTTATTCCAGAGCTTGCGTCCATCTTCTCCTGCCACTGCAAAGGGAGGTAGTAGGGGATCCAAGCAGGAGTAGTAAGATATTAGATAGGACATATAGTGGGGGGAGCGAATTTTCTTAGTACATTTGTGTGAGAATTTTAGTCAGATATTTTACACATAAAAATTACACTTTACGCTTGAGAATACATCAGGAAGGGCGCTCTACAGTATGCGGTGCCGTGATATTGTTCCTCTCCATAAATTTATTTCTATTCTTCGCACTCGAGTCTAGGGTGGCCTTTTGGATTGTACTACCGATTAGTCTGATATTGATCGGACTGACCGTACACTTTTTTCAAAACCCCGACCGCCCCTTTGAGGGCGTGATCAATGGCAGTGTAGTAGCATCTGCTGACGGTAGCATCGTAGCAGTGGAGCGTGTATTTGAGTCAGAGGTACTGAACCGTGAGTGTATACAGGTATCCACTTTCATGACCATATTTAACATCCACGCCAATTGGATACCTGCTGAGGGTATTGTTCGCAGAGCCGAGCATGTGCCAGGCAATTTTCTCGCTGCATACCTCCCTAAGAGCAGTATCGAGAACGAGCATTCTATAACCCTGATCGAGACTCCTGAGGGACACGAGGTGGTGGTAAAGCAGGTCGCCGGTGCCGTGGCGCGCCGTATCGTCAACTATGCTGTCGTCGGTGAAACCGCACGCTTGGGACGACAACTGGGATTCATCAAGTTTGGCTCTCGTGTGGATCTCTTCTTGCCTCTCGATAGTGAAGTGCTGGTACATCTAGGCGACAAGGTACAGGGTAATATCACCACCATAGCACGTCTCCCCCAGACTCGTGTGTAGTCACGAAGTAAATGTGTATGAGCATTAGACGACATATCCCCAACCTCATCAGCCTTGCCAATGCGACCTCTGGAGCAGTGGGAATTTACCTTGCTTGTTCTTTTTCCTTGACAGCCGGAGTGTGGTGCATGATTGCGAGTATCGTCCTCGACTTCTTTGACGGCTTTGCTGCCCGAAAGCTCGGAGCTTTTTCGCCACTTGGCGTGGATCTCGACTCACTGGCGGACTGTATATCATTCGGTGTCCTGCCTGCCACCTTGATGTGTATGGGACTATCGTCGATTCACTCCCCCGTGCCATTCATCGCATTCCTTATCGTCCCTGCATCTGTATACCGCTTGGCGAAGTTCAATCACGATGACCGCCAGCACAAATCTTTCATAGGACTTCCGACACCCGCCAATGCACTTTTCTGGGCAGGGATGTCAGTATTTATCTCCCGGCATGCGGACACGCTAATGACCCTACCGCGCATGCTCGAGTACAAGGCACAAGCGGTCTTCCCCATACTCATTATCCTTTTCTGCTGGCTCTTGCTGAGCGAAGTACCTATGTTCTCTCTCAAAAGTTTAGGCAGAGGAGTGAGGGGAAATGTCTCGCTTGTAATCGTAGCACTATCGACACTGATAGGGGTAGTGCTGTGGCAGTTCGCAGGTCTTGCGGTAGGCATGGGCATGTATGTCCTCGTCAATCTCATCCCCTACTTGGCAAAGAAAGTGAGGTAAGGAGGAAACGACATGAAGTTTAGGAAGGAGGTTGAGGTACCTGTCTCACGGCATCAGTTCTCAAGGGAAGATAAGATAGGGGTCTTTGGGTCTTGCTTTGCGTGGGAGGTGGCTGATGCGTTATACGACGACCTATACGACGTGTGGCGGTCACCGTTCGGTATATCGTACAACCCCCTAAGCATGGCTGATCAGATACACCGATTGTGCGTTAGTGCGGATATGAAGGAGAACGAACTCTTTGAGCACAATGGGAGCTGGCACTCTTTCGCTCACCACGGTAGCTGCTCGGGGATGACGAGGGAGAAGACTCTGGAGCGGATGCAAAGCGAACTAAAGCTCGGAGTACGGGCGATAGCCAACACGAGGATATTCGTATTCACGTGGGGGACAGCCTACTACTACCGACTTGTGGAGACAGGAGAGGTGGTGAATAACTGCCATAAGCTACCGGCCAATCGATTTCGACGGGAGAGAGCTACAGTAGAGGGAATTGTGTCCACATGGCAGGGTGTACTGGAGGAACTCAAAAGCGTGGTTCCGGGGAGTCAATTCATCTTCACCGTCAGTCCGGTACCTCACTATAGCGACGGTGTGCACGAGCATACCCTGAGTAAGTCTATCCTTCACTGCGCTATGGATCAATTGATCGAGCGGTACTCCGATCATGCAGAGTACTTTCCCTCCTATGAGATTATGCGCGAGGAGCTGAGGGATTATCGGTTCTACAAGGAGGATTTAGCCCATCCGACGGCACAGGCAGTTGCCTATATCATGGAAAAATTCTGCCGATCCTACACCACCGAGGATACCACACGTGACAGACCCTGGATACGGCTACGAGGTCAACTCCAGCATAGACCTCTGACCAAGGATCGTACCCGACTACGAGAACACTACCTCCACCTTCTCGAGCAGGTCAGGACCCTACAGATCCAATATGACCATCCCCGTTTATCTGCGGAGGAGTCCCACTTGGAGGATCTGTTAGAGCAATTAAAAAAACAAGCGTAGTATCGGTTATGTCTACACTTTTCCGGCTAAGCTCAATCGCTGAAATACTGAATCTCCCGATAGCAACGGATCAGACGATTGAATGTTTTCTCACAGACAGTAGGTCACTCACCTTTCCTGAGCGCACGTTATTCTTCGCCATAGTGACGGAAAAAGGAGATGGACACCGATACATCCGTGAGCTCTATGACCGCGGTGTGCGTGCATTCGTCATCTCCAACAAGGACCTGCGAGAGGACGAATATCCCGAAGCGACATTCCTCCGTGTCTCCAATACGGTCAACGCTCTACAGAAAATCGCTACTACACATCGTAACGTCCTACGTATGCCAGTGATAGGTGTCACTGGCAGCAATGGCAAGACGACCCTCAAAGAACTCCTCTACCAGCTCCTCCAGCACCGCTATGACGTAGGACGCTCCCCCAAGAGCTACAACTCCTCTATCGGTGTACCCCTTTCTATCCTCGGCATTGCCCCCACTTGTGATCTTGCTATCATCGAAGCTGGTATCTCCCAGCCCCATGAGATGCGAGTGCTGGAGCCCATCATCCACCCAACGATAGGTGTTCTCACCAATATCGGCGAAGCACATTCCGAGCACTTCCGTGACCTAAAAGAGAAAGCGATGGAGAAGCTAAAACTCTTTCGACATGCGAAGATACTCATCACCTCCGCCGATAGCTCGATCATACGAGAAGCGATTCACGAGAGCGGGTTGTCCTCGAGGATAGTCACTTGGAGCCGCAAAGATCGCACAGCCGACTTGTACATACACGAACTCGTATACTCCCCCACTCAGACTGAGGTACACGCGGTGATAAGGGGTGAGGAGATCAGGGTGACGGTTCCCTTTCTCGACGAAGGATCACTGGAGAACATATTCCTCTCTCTCCTTATTCTAAGCGAAGTAGCCCCCGAAGTCATGAGGGATGAAGCTGCGTTCTCATCCTTAGAGCAAATATCCATGCGCCTGGAGGTATTGGAGGGTGAGAGCGGTATGCTCCTCCTCAATGACACCTATTCCGCCGACATCGACTCCCTCCGCATCGCCCTTGACTACATGGGGCGACGCAATGCAGAACACCGTCAAACGGCAGTCGTTATCTCCGAATTCAGGGACAGTACTCGCGACCCTCGCGATCTCTACCTCCGTGTAGGTCAGCTCCTCAGACAGTATGCTCCACATCACATCATTACTATCGGCAACGGCATAGCTGCCTACACAGAGTTAATCGGAGAGGAAGTGACGTACTTTAGCTCTTCGGATGACTTTCTCCGATCCAATCCCAGAGAATGGCTGAGCGACCACTTCGTCCTCCTCAAGGGAGCACGTGCCGCACACTTCGAGACAATCGTCAATGCACTCCTCAAACGTGTCCACCAGACGATCCTTGATGTCAATCTCTCCAGCATGGCACACAACCTGAACCTACATCGTGCCCTCCTGCCCAAGGGGATGAAAATAGTGGCGATGATCAAAGCCTTCGGCTACGGTGTCGGGAGCTATGAGATCGCCAAACTACTCGAACAGCAAGGCATAGACTACATCGCCGCTGCCCTCACCGACGAAGGCAAAGAACTAAGAGAAAAAGGCATACACGCACCTATCATCATCATGAACCCCGAGCCAGGGGCATTCGGACAGATGATAGAACACGGGTTGGAGCCCAATATATTTAGTTCCACGATACTCCGACAGTTCATCTCCACTATAGAGGGACAAGGCATCAGCGGATACCCCATACACCTCAAATGGGACACCGGCATGCATCGGATAGGATTCGAGGAGGAGGATGTGGATCAAGTCCTAAGCATCATACACCGAAGTAGCGCAGTGAGAGTCGCCTCTATCTTCACACACCTATCGGTGGCTGACGATCCCCGAGAGGACGACTATACCACAATGCAACTGCACACCCTCGACCGTATCGAAACCCGACTGAAAGAAGAACTCCCGTACCCTTTCCTCAAGCATGCACTCAATACCTCCGGGATCATGCGCTTTCCCGGCTACCATAGTGACATGGCTCGTCTCGGTATCGGGCTATATGGACTCACTCCTCTGGGACAAAATGACCTCGGTCTCATCCCCGTAGCAGCACTCCGCACAATCCTCCTGCAAGTCCGAGACCTCCCCGCCGGTGCCACAGTAGGCTACGGTCGGCGAGGACAACTCACACGCCCCTCTCGGATTGGAGTAATCCCTATCGGATACGCGGACGGTATCCCTCGTATGCTCGGCAATGGCAGGATCACATTCCGCACTGAGGATGGAACTCTCGTACCCACATGTGGCAATGTCTGCATGGACACAATCATGCTCGACCTCACAGATGCTCCCAATGCAGTAGAGGGATCAGAGATTACGATCTTCGATGCCACCCTCCCCATTACGCGCCTGTCAGATGCCTGCAATACCATACACTACGAGATCCTATCCGGGCTATCCTCTCGGATTGCCAGACGTTACTTCTCCGAATCGTAACCTGAGAGAATGGGTGAAAAATCCCCACGCTACGGGGAAAAGTCCTATTGACTACGCAAAATTTCCACCCCTTATTCCTCAAGAATCAATGCTCTTAAGTAAGGTGAAAGAGCATCGACACAGAGGGAAATATTTCTCTGGAACGTCGATTTATCGATGACCCAGAGCTTTTTTTCGCGAGATCTGGAATGTCGATTCATCGACGACCCAGAGGAAAATTTCCCCATCTGACGGATCTTCTGTGCTTAGCATTGGTCGAGTGCACAGGGATTGGTGTAACACTCTTTTCTTTCTGAAGAGTAATATTGAAATAAAAATGGGAGAACAACCATTTACGGTCGTTCTCCCATTGGAAAATTTTGGTCAGAGTGAATTACTCGGCTGAGTTTTCCTGCTCTTCGAGCTTATCACGGAGAGATGCAAGTGCATCCATGTCGCCAAGGGTTGTTTTCTCGATGGTAGGAGCATCCTTGCGCATCTGCTCCTGCTCAGCATGGCGCTCCTTAGCAGCTTCCTGACGCTGTGCCTTCTGGTTGTCTTCGAAGATGCGACTGTGGCTAAGGATGATGCGGCGGCTCTCCGGGTTGAATTCGATTACCTTGAATTCGAGTGTCTCATTCAACTGGGCCTGAGTACCGTCTTCCTTAACGAGATGGCGTGGGGTCGCGAAACCTTCTACACCGTGTGAAAGGGCAATCACCGCACCGCGATCCATTACTTCAGCAATAGTACCTTCGTGGATGCTCCCTACTGCGAACGTATCGCCAAAGCCTTCCCACGGATCACTCTCTACCTGCTTGTGCCCGAGGCTGAGACGACGGTTTTCCTTGTCGATCTCGAGGACTACGACTTCGATCTCAGCACCTACCTTGGTAAACTCGCTTGGGTGCTTGATCTTTTTGGTCCAAGAGAGATCGCTAATGTGGATGAGCCCGTCAATGCCTTCAGTAAACTCTACGAATACACCGAAGTTGGTAAAGTTACGCACCTTTGCGGTGTGCTTGGAGCCTACAGGGAAGCGGACATCGATGTCTGCCCATGGGTCCGGCATCAGTTGCTTCATACCGAGACTCATCTTGCGCTCTTCACGGTCAAGGGTGAGAATCACTGCCTCTACCTCGTCGCCTACGCTGAGGATGTCCTGAGCGCTACGCACGTGCTGTGTCCAGCTCATTTCGCTGACATGGATGAGACCTTCGACACCGGGTACGACTTCTACAAACGCACCATAATCCGTCATGACTACCACTTTGCCCTTCACCTTGTCACCTACCTTTAGGTCAGCATCAAGGCTATCCCATGGATGAGGGATGAGCTGCTTAAGACCGAGGGCAATGCGCTTGCGTTCTTCGTCAAAGTCAAGGATAACTACGTTGATCTTCTGATCAAGAGCAACGACTTCTTCCGGATTACGCACGCGACCCCATGAGAGGTCTGTGATGTGGATGAGACCGTCTACACCACCGAGGTCTACGAATGCTCCGTAGCCGGTTATATTCTTTACTACGCCCTCGAGTACCTGTCCCTTTTCAAGCTTGGAGATGATAGTAGAGCGCTGTGCTTCGAGTTCTTCCTCGATGAGTGCCTTGTGTGATACCACCACATTGCGGAACTCTTGGTTGACCTTTATCACACGGAATTCCATGGTCTTACCCACATAGTCGTCGAAGTCGCGAATCGGCTTGACGTCGATCTGTGAGCCTGGGAGGAAAGCTTGGATACCGAAGATCTCTACGATCATACCACCCTTGGTACGGCTTTCGATATATCCCTTTACGATTTCCTGGTTTTCCAGAGCTGCATTCACACGGTCCCATGCACGTACTTGCATAGCTTCCTTGTGTGAGAGTACGGGGAGACCACTGCGGTCTTCCATGTTGCGGACCATGACCTCTACTTTGTCTCCGACAGCGAGATCTTGGTTGTAGCGGAATTCAGAGAAAGGTACAATACCATTCGTCTTTAAGCCTACGTTGACCACCACTTCGCGCTTGTTCATGGATACGACAGTACCTTCTACGATTTCACCTTCAGCGATGTTGCCTACGGTGTCGCTGTACTTCTGTTCCAGTTCCTTGTGCTCCTCAGGAGTAGACTGGCGGTCATACTCGAAACCTTCCCAGTCGAACGACTCCAAAGGCTTTACTTCGTCGTAGTAATTCTTCATTACAAAATCAGTGAATTAAAAAGTTTCTAATTGGTTAGACATTATGTGAACTCTCTCGCTAGTCAAAAGCTCGGCACACTTTGCCTTCAATAAAATAAATAGGGTTAACACAAAAATGATCAGTCCGATGCACCTCGGGAAACGAGGGTAGGACGCAGACAAATGCTCTGGCTTTCGCGATTAGTCTTCTACGCGAATAGCAATCTGACCACGGTAGTAGCCACACTCACCACATATCGTGTGGTACTCGTGCCATGCACCGCAGTTAGGACAGCGAGAGAGCGTAGGAGCCGTAGCTACGTCGTGCGTTCTGCGCTTTCTGGTTCTGGTCTTGGACTGACGTCGTTTAGGATGTGCCATCTCTGTTGTTGTTTTTTTAATTGTTAGTACTCTTGTTCTCTATCTCGTCCCTTAGCCTGTCCCAGATAGGGTTGGCAGCGGGTTTTTCGTCTTCGTTGGAGTTCTCTTCAGGTACCGCATCTACGAGATAATCAAGCATCGTAGGATCGCAGTCCTCGATGTCGTGCACTCGCTGAATGGGCAGGTGCAGTGCCAGAAGCTCGTAAAATATGTGTGCGAAGTCATACTTAGGCTCTTTGGCATCAAGGACAAGGTTCTCGTCATCATCGTCATTGAGAGTGTCACCGAGCCTGACGTACATACCCTCCTCTACATCCATGTCCAGCTCAAGTGTTCCCAAGCATCGGTCACACTCCACCACCACAATACCAGTGTAATGGCACTTCAGTTCGTACAGGTCACCGGGCAGGGGAAGAATGCGGAGCTTCAGATGTACATCACCGGACTGTATCTCACCCTCTGCAGCAGAGAAAAAATCGTCACACAAGTGGTACGACAAAACTTCCTCACTCGTTGGTGCGTGAGTGAAGTCTATGATGTAATCGCTCTTCTTATTCATACTCATATAGCTATACCAGCCGCAAAGGTACCAAAAAAGTAGTTAGACTACACGCAATTACGATTCTATTTTTCTCCTTTCGACTCTTGAGATCTAGTGTCGTCTTGATTGCTGTCGATGATCTGTATTTTAGGCCTGCGAAGTGCCTTGAGGATGATGTAGACGAGGGCGATACCTACGATGGCGAGGATTGCGTACCCTATGATGTGGCTATTGCGTTCTACCCAAGGCATGAGTTCGTTGTAGGGAACTACTTTCTCCGCATACCAGCCGAGGAATAGCAAGATAAGGTTCCAGATCCCCGCGCCGAGTGCCGAGTATAGGATGAATGAGCCTATATTCATTCGTGCCAGACCTGCCGGGATAGAAATCAGCTGACGTATCCCAGGTACCAGACGCCCCGTGAAGGTCGCTACTTTGCCGTGCTTAACGAAAAATTGCTCCGCCTTCAGGATCTTGTCGGCATCAAGGAGAAAGAATGCTCCTGCTCGACTACGAGCGAAACGGTAAATGATCGGGCGTCCCAACCATATCGCCAGCCCATAGTTGATCAGTGCACCTATGATTGCTCCTACGGTACCGAAAAGCAGGATCAACCCGAGGTTCATCTCCCCATTGGATGCCGCCATATAGGCTGCAGGAGGAATAATCACCTCGCTGGGGAAAGGGATAAAGGAGCTCTCGATAATCATCAGAAGAGTAATCGTCAGATAGTTGAGATTATTGAGAGCCCAGTCGATGATTGGTAGACTTTCCATTCTGTATCGTTACTGTTTGTTGTCGGGTGATAAATACTGCCGACATTCATACTCAAGTCCATAAGCTTCCCCAAAGATACTACAAATCGTGTAAATTTAGCTCCGCCCCGCCCACTCACGATTACCCCCTCATCTACATGTGAGAGAGTCGCCCTCATACTCCAGATCGAGGAGGTAAAAGGCTTGGAAACGGAGAGGTCGAAAAAATAGACAAATAAAATCAGTAGTTTTGCCGTGTTATGAAAGAAATAAAAATGCACATAGGGAGAGGAGCGTTGGGGACTCTACTGGTCATTATTATCTGGATGCTCATCCCTCAAACTGCAGGGGGACAGGACTATGAACGCAAAGAATCCCACAGGATAGAAATCCCTGCCCCTCTTCATGGAATCCCCGAAAAGCTACTGTACCGCAAAGCCTACACCGTGTCTTACAATCATGAGACACGGTGCCCTAACTGGGTTGCATGGCACCTGACATCTGAGAAGGTCCAGGGACAATTAAAAAGGATTAGCAGTAAGGCATTCAGAGAGGATCCTGACGTCGCTAGTCCGCGCGCCACACTCTCAGACTACAGGGGTAGTGGCTACGACAGAGGACACATGTGCCCCGTAGGGGATAATAAGTGGGACAAACAGGCGATGTACGAGACATTTCTCCTCACGAATATCTGCCCTCAGGACAAGGCACTTAACTCAGGCGTTTGGAATGAGATTGAGATACAGTGTCGCGATTGGGCACGTAGGCACGGTGATGTCTATATCGTCTGCGGCCCTATATATACAAGGGAGGAGCATATCACGATAGGGGATAGCAAGGTGTGGGTACCGGAGGCATTCTTCAAGGTC
>JBAKGE010000153.1:0-2256 GCA_037191085.1 Porphyromonadaceae bacterium
TCCTGTATCTATTTTGGAAGTACGTGGGTATACCAGAAAAAGCTCTGGGTCGTCGAAGAATCGATGACCCAGAGCTTTTTCTCACGACTTCCGGAACATCGATATCTCGACATCCCAGAGAAATCTAGACGTATGTACGAGTATAGAAATTCCCTAACAGTCTATACTAACTGTAACTTATTCGGTTGCTCCCTCGTTACTTAGAGCGCTGATGACCGAGTGAATGATCCACAAAAACAAGCCCAGCATCCCCAGCAATACGTAAGCGATCGATGATACCTGCAAAGGTCGTTTCTTCCTCCTCCTGTTCGGTCACAAAGGTGCGGAAAAACGACTCACAGCCGTAGTCTTTCTCCTCTATGGAGAGCGCTACAATCTTGTGGATCAAGTCCGTCACATGCTCCTCGTGCTTAAGCGCGAGCTCAAACATCTTAATTACGCCATCAAAAGATACGGGCACCTCCTTAATCGGCTGAAGCACCGGACGTATACCGCGACTCTGGAGATACTTGATCATCTCCATAGAGTGCTCCCTCTCCTCCTCTGCCTGCGCCATCATCCACGAGCTTATCCCATCCAGGCTACGGTCTGCGGCTTCGAGTGCCATTGATAGGTAGAGCTGTGCACTCCACTGCTCTGCATTAATCTGAGCGTTGATTGCCTCAACAAGCTTGTTCGAAATCTTCATGATTCTGTCTAATTTTTATTGATTTGCTTTCCTTGGTTGTACGTATATAACAAAAATCACCTCCCAAGTGTTCGACCGGCGGAGAAGAAAATCAAAGCAAGAGCAGAGAGGAGGGGAAAGGAGAAGAAAGGTATTTGGTCGTACCCTCCCCTGAGCGTACGGTAGCCCCCGTTAGTCGTCGAGCATGAAGTTCTTTCCTTTGTGTCTTTTGTGCTCGTTCTTTCTGCCTTTGCGTAAATCGCGACTCTTAGAATTTTCTTCCTGATAGTGACGATCCTCTGCACGACCACTGCCGTATCTCTCACCCGCTGCCTTGCCGGCCTGCTCACGCTCTACGAGACGAAAGATTCCCTTGAGAGGGATGAGAACACCGTCCAGTTCGACCTTGTCGGTGATCTTAGCCTTGTCACCTATGCTTACCACATTCCCATTGACAGTCACACGGCCGGCACGGAGATATTCTTCCGACTCTTTGCGTGTGTATGAGTAGTACTCGCTTAAAATACGACTAACGCGTACCTCCATGATTGGTTATTGAATAATGAGAAAAAACAATTGCTCTATCGTTAGGGTCTCTTATTTTTCTGGTAGCAAATATAATTACTTTTCCCGAAGTACAAAAGAGCGTTCTTTCGCACTCTCCGTGAGAGATTTTAGGGTATCAATAGATCAAATCAATGATGTGTAGGGCTGTCTCTCGAGGGGTATCCAGCGGGCGCACATATCGAATGTCAAATCCTCTCCGCTCCATTCCACGGATCCAGGTCATCTGCCGCTTGGCAAACTGATGTATGGCAGTCTCCAGTCGCTGTATCATCTCATCATAGGAGAGGGCTCCCACCACGTACTCCGTCACATATCGGTACTCAAGGCCATAATACGTCAATTGCTCCGGTGCCAGATGCCGGAGAAGTCCCTTTATTTCCTCTATCATACCGTCGTCTATACGTGCTCTCAGGCGACGGCTGATACGCTGTCTCCGCACCTCTCTATCAACATCTATACACACGATAGGGCTGTCTATGCGGGGACGCTCATCGTACTCTGCAACGCCTGTGATACGGAAATACTCTGCTACCTCTATGGCACGTATCAGTCGACGGCTATTGCTCGGATCCTCCACTGTGTACTGCGGTCCATACGAAGCCAACCGCTGCTGTAGCTCAGCAACACCAAGAGGCTCCAACTCCGCCCTCAGGGTCGGATCCTCCGGTGCATGGGGCAGACGGTATCCCCCCAACACAGCTTCCATGTACAGTCCTGTGCCTCCACACAAAACCTTGGGGACATGCACAGGAAGGACCTCCTCCGCAATCCGGAAGAAGTCCTCTCTGTACCGATGTAAATTGTAGTGCTCGCCGGCATCGCAGATGTCGATGAGGTAATAAGGAATCTGACGTCCCTCTATCGTGTAGTCGGACAAGTCCTTCCCCGTACCTATATCCATGCCTCTATATACCTGGCGCGAGTCGGCACTAAGGACGACACCGCCGAGGAGATCGGCGAGATGAGTACCCACAACTGTCTTACCCGACGCCGTAGGCCCGATGATTGCGATAAGGGTAGAA
>JBAKGE010000154.1:0-2226 GCA_037191085.1 Porphyromonadaceae bacterium
GAAATCAAGACAAAAGGGGAAGGGTTATTTCACTGGTTCATGACCCAAGAGGGTAATATTAATGGATACAGTAGAGCTATATGGGGTGGGGTCACAACTCTAGAACTGGCAAAGGCAATCGAAAAATCCATAGAACATAACCTAACAGGGCTAATCCATGTAAGTAATGGTATCAGGATAAGCAAATTTGAACTATTGAACTTATTCAAGAAAATTTGGGACCGAACGGATATTACCATACATGCAAAAGCTGATGTGGTATCGGATAAATCGATATGCAAATCTGAGCTATTCGATTTCAATATCCCATCATACGAAAGCATGCTGAAGGATCAATACGAGTGGATAAATACACATCACGAAATGTACACAAACTATATAAAGTGAAAATACTAATCATCTCGCAACATTTTTGGCCTGAAACATTTCGAATTAATGATTTGACGAACGAATTGGTCAAAAGAGGTCATGATGTTTCCGTTCTAACTGGGATCCCCAATTACCCGAAGGGGAAATTCTATGAAGGTTATAGTATTTTCTCTCCTCTCAGAGAGGAGTACAATGGTGCAAAAATTTACCGTGTACCTATTATTCCTCGTGGCAAGGCAGATAAAGTGCATCTCATCCTAAACTATTTGTCGTTCGTCATCAGCTCTTGTGTATTTATCCTATTTAGTAGAAGAAAGTTCGATGTATCATTGACGTTTGCTTCATCTCCCATTACTCAGGTATATGCAGGTATTTTCGATAAAATACTACACAAGAGCAGAGCGTACCTCTGGATACAAGACTTGTGGCCTGAAAGCGTAACGGCAGCTGGTAAAGTCAACTCAAAGTTTGTCTTAAGACTGCTTGATCGAATGGTAAGACGTATTTATAAGAGTGTGGACAAAATATTAGTTCAATCAGAGGCTTTTATCCCATCAATCATAGAGAAGGGCACTCTTGAAAGTAAAATAGAGTACATTCCCAATTGGGCCGAAGATTTATACTTGAAAGAGTATGTCGAGGTACCTGAGTATGTACGCACTAAAATGCCTGACGGATTCAACATCGTATTTGCAGGAAACATCGGTGAAGCCCAGGATTTCGATTCAATTATTAAAGCAGCTCTTCTGACAAAAGATATTAAGAACATTCATTGGGTAATCATCGGTGACGGACGAAAAAAAAGCTGGGTAGAGAGCGAGGTTAAATCACGACAATTGGAGAGAACTGTACATCTACTAGGGAGATATCCAGTAGAGGATATGCCCTACTTTTTTCAAATGGCAGATATAATGCTCCTTTCACTAAAGGATGAACCTATATTTTCCCTAACAATTCCCTCAAAGTTACAGTCTTATATGGCTGCAAAAAAGCCGATCCTCGGTATGATCAATGGTATTGCTAAGAAGATAATCTTGGAAACTGGCTGTGGATTTGTCGGACTGTCTGGAGATGCGGAAAAACTTGCGAGCAATGCAATAATTGCCTATTCAACGTCAACAAGCGATCTCAAAGAAATGGGAGAGAAAGGTTATAACTACTATAGGAGAGAATTCGATAAGGATAAAGTAATAACTAAACTAGTCAACATTCGATAGAGCATCGGTTGGTTTTAGCCGTACTTACTCTAATAAATGGTGCAAATGGGGTTACTATTGACTCAAAGCCAACAAAAGGGAAGTGGGTAGTATGGCGTATGAAATCAACGAGTTACACATCAGTAGAATGTCCAAGTGTTGTACGAATAATCCATCCCCGGAATTACCTCTTACATAAATGCCATCGCGCATCCGTTGTCTAGGGTCACTCACAATATTTTGGAAACAATTAACCCAAAGTTATCCTGGTACCGATGCCCATCTAACATGAGTTCAATCTAAGAAAATTATTGTCTTAGTCCTTTGATCGTATCTTTTACACGTACACATGCACTAAAAAGCTCTGGGTTGTCGATGATTCGATGACCCAGAGTTTTCTCTGGCAACCTCCGGGATATCGACAAATCGACAACCCAGAGCTTTCGAGAGGGTGCACCCTCATGCTTATAAGAACCCAGCTGAACATATGATAGATTGTTTGAGTAACAATAGAATAGCTTCACAATTATCTCTAGCAAGGGAAAAAACACTCAGACTTGACATGAGTATTTGACAAGCAGCAAAAAAATAAAGAATCCCACGGAGACAAATAGGGTAGTGATTTCCTTTCTCGACGCATGAGAACGATCCTTGCAAGTCT
>JBAKGE010000047.1:0-16007 GCA_037191085.1 Porphyromonadaceae bacterium
CCCGATTCTTTCTAGCCTTAAAATTCCCCTCGAGCAACACTGACCGAGCACTTACCCCCCACGACCCTTTGGTGTACATATCTCCCGTTAGCTCGAGGTCAAGATAGTCGTTCACAGCCCAATAATACCCCCCATTGCGGAGATAAAAACCTCTGTCCATCTCATCCCCATACGTCGGCATAATGATCCCGGATGCTCTATTCTTCGTAAAAGGGAAGAACGCAAAAGGTAGACCGACAGGTAGGGGGACATCGGCCATGACCAAGTAGGCAGGACCTGTGACCACATCCTTATCCGGACGTACCTTAGCTTTCGTCAGAGCAATCCCGAAGTGTGGATGATCGTGATCGTCACAGGTGGTATAAAAGCCCTCCTCCATGTACAGATCATTATTCTCCATACGCTTGGTACGCTCAGCGGTGATAAATCCATCCCCCTGCTTCGTCACCACATCCGTTATGTATCCCCTTTGAGAATTGAGGTTGTAGCTAATGGACTTTGCTTCGTATTGCTCCTCACCATTGGTAATCTTGGCATATATCTTATCCCTCTTGAGAGAGTCCGGATAGTCAATGTAGGTAGAGTAGATCGTCCCACTGTCTGTGTGCATGTGCATATAGTCACCCTGCAGTGTCTGCTGTCCATACTTCACTTGGGCATTGCCATACATACGCACAAGTTTACGCTTGGGGTAGATCACAATTGAGTCATTACTCTCAAAGTTCAGGGGACCGGTCAGCTGGCTCCGTACCGAATCGGTGTGTAGGGAGTCCACAGTCAGAGTATCCCGACTCAGCGAGTCCTTCCCGTGGACTGTATCCTGCACCGATGCGGCCGCATACGTCCGGTATGCCGGCACATGATCACGACGCATGCCATAGCCTATCCCGACGGAGAGCAGGATGTACATAAGGATCAAGAGAGGAACACCTATTCGTACTTGTTTTCTCACCAATAGAAAAATATCTGCCTGGTACTATATACAATAACCAAACAAAGATACCTTAATTCCCCAAACTACACACGAACAAAGCAACTCACAAGTGTCTTTAACACACAGGCACGCTACGACATTTCGGATACTTCCACGAAATAAGCAGCTACATGCTCGACAGAAATAATGAGCTATTCAAAAGATATATGAACGCCCCCTCCCTCCTCCACTCCGGATACGCGGGTATATCCTATGAAAAAGCTCTGGGTCGTCGATAAATCGACATCCCGGAGGTCGCAGGAGAAAGCTCTGGGTCATCGCATCATCGACGTCCCGGAGATTTCCAGACACTTGTCCACGTCTACGATACGGCGAAGACATGTACTATGACGTACGCCGCACCGATACAAGAGGCATCCCTCGGAGTGAACTCAAATCTCGTAAATACTCTCTGCACCGATTACTTATAGTCGCTACATAGGAAACAGGGGTTATGTCAGTAGCCCCGACATAACCCCTGCCCTCCATGAAACGATCTGTGTGCCAGATCACCTCGCAGCTTAGTGGGCTGGCTGCCCCTTTGGCACCTTGAGGTGTTCGTAATTTCCACGATGCACTTGCTCATAATACTCCTGTGAGTAACCCGGCTGGTCGGGGAAGACTGCAAGTCCATTCCGGGTCTCAAATCGGCCGTTTTTCTCTTTCTTCACATTACCGTCTATGTACTTAACGAGAAGGAATTGTGCCAGTTTATTCCACTTAGCTGTAGCGCCGTTGGCACAGTTGGCAGAGTAGTCAGTGAGGTATTCAATCGCAGCTGCTTCACCATCTTTCTGCGCTATCTCGATAGCTTTTTTCTCTACCAATGGCTGGTGCTGACGGTAGCGAGACTCAATCTCATTCTGGAGCTTTCGGATGTCTTTGATCATGTAGTCGTACTTGTGGTATGCCATATTTGCGACCATATTGTGTGCCCAGAATGCTGCCGTGGGAGAGTACTCTGTCATGCTGCCATTACCCACACGTACAGCCTCGGGGATAGAGGTTATACATGCATACATGGGATTATACACCGTCATGTCAGCATCGTCGGTGCCGAACCAGAGGACACCGCCGACATAATCGGGAAGATCACGACGAAGCTGCGCCACGAGCACAAAGCCTGTCTGCTGAGTAGCGACAGCTCGCTCGCAAAGATAGGTCTCACCCTCCACCTCGAAGTTCATAGGTCTCCAGCGGTAGGGCACCTTGTAGGCACCCGCACCTACGTCCTTGGTCATATCCATAGGTGTCCCCTCATAGTGGTCACGCATGGCATTCTGTACGTCCTGCACAGAAACCTTGTGGTCGGGGATAATGTAGAGCGGCATAGGCTCTGCATCAGGTTTGTAGCCCATGACGAACGGAAGGTACCTATCCATACCGGACTTATGGCGATTGAAGAATGACCACACACGAGCTTCACAACCACGGAGACCACTGAAGTCATAAGGGTTGTAGGTCTTCTGGAAACTAAAGTCCTTGTCAGTTCCTTTGTAGAGCCCCTTCTTACGAGCGAAGTCCACTACATCCTTGGAGTACATCACATTCTCCTTGTCACCGAAGGGTATCTGCTGTATGCGTGCTTGGTTGGCATGTCCACTAATGGCATTGTCGGGGATACGGATAGCCACCCAAACAGCTCCCTTTTCACCCTTGCCCTTACCTATCATCTCCATGACCCACACTTCATTCTTGTCCGCTATCGTGAAGGACTCACCGGAGCTACGGTAGCCGTACTTCTCCACAAGGCCGGTCATAACCTTAATAGCCTCACGTGCAGATGCAGAGCGTTGGAGCGCAATATAGATCAGGCTGCCATAGTCCATGATGCCATCACCGCCCTGTAGTTCTTTAATCCCACCCCAGGTGCTCTCGGTGATAGCCACCTGCTTTTCATTCATATTGCCCACGACGTTGTACGTACGTGCGACCTGTGGAATCTGACCGGAGTAGATCCCCGTATCCCATTCGGTGACGTCCATCATGATTCCTTGAGCCCACGTACGAGCTGGCCAGTGGTAGAGCTCGCCATAGAGTGTATGGCTATCTGCCGCATAACTGATGATTACACTCCCGTCCGTAGAAGCACCACGCCCCACGATGAAGTCGGAGCACGCCTCTGCACGAGGAGCAAGAGCTGCCAAACCCAGGAATCCAAGTGCTGCCAGTCCGACCTTAGCTAATTTCTTCATAAATACAAATAACTTTGTTTAGGTTGTATAGGATGAAACAATTAAAATAAATTTGAATCCCAAGATAATCATTTTTCGTGAAATAAGAGGATAAACACCGTACAAGGATCCATAAAAGTATCATCAACGATGCACTATCCATCTCACGCGTGGCTCTCTTGCTGCCGTGTACAAGAATGCAACAACAGGCAGAAATAGAAAGCAATCACTCGGCACCAAAGAAAATTTGGTAGATACATAGAAAAGTGCTACCTTTGCAGAGCAAAAAAATAGAGGTGTACCATTGCATCTTGACTTTTGATTGCGGCTGTGGCGTAATTGGTAGCCGCGCTAGACTTAGGATCTAGTGGAGCAATCCGTATGGGTTCGAGTCCCTTCAGCCGCACTTCTTGAAATAGTTTTTCATAGATTGTAAGTTTTGGTTTTGGCGCTCTAAGCTCCCATTATTATGTGGCTTAGGGCGTTTTTCGTTTGGAAGACCCATTAAAGCCAAAAGGAGAGAGGCACTACATTCGGCACCTATCTCCCCCTGCTGTCTATTCGTCCCAGAAGCCCATGCTATCGAGCATCTCCTGCTCGTCGTCCACAGAGCCACAAGGATCCGCGCCGAGAATGGAGTCGTCAGGATCATCGCCGTCATCCCACAGCCATGCTTTCATCTCATCGTCGGATGCCATGAATTGATCCAGATCTCGTCTGTCCTTCTTCGTGGGCCTACCCGTACCTTTGGCTCGTCCTTGGTAACCTGAAAGCTGCTGAAGCTCGAGGATTTGATACTCCTCCGGGGGAGTGACGTTCTTGAGAAAATTTTCCACCAGTTTCGGTCCTACACGGTTGGACGTAATACCCACGACTTTGAAAGAAAAGGTAATCGGAGATTTACGTACCCGCACAACGTCTCCTACCTTTACCGTCATAGCCGGCTTGGCAGAGCGGTTGCCGATAGTGACACGACCTTTCTTACACGCATCGGCGGCGATCGAACGAGTTTTGAATACCCGGGTCGTCCAAAGCCATTTATCTACTCGTATCTCCTCCGTCATGGCTGTCCTGCTTGGTTTGAGTAGAGGGTCTCTTCCGCTCACGGGTATTGAAGACGTTCATCGTACGTTCTATTCCGGCGAGACAAAAGGACTTGATGATCTCCACCGCTTCATCGGTAATACTATCCATCTGCGCTTGCTCTTCGTCCGAGAATTGTGCCAGTACATATTCAATCTGCTGACCGCGGACGAACTCTGCACCTATCCCGAATCTCAAGCGAGCATAATGCTCTGTCCCAAGGATCGACTGTATATTCTTGAGTCCATTGTGCCCACCAGCACTTCCTTTTCCTTTGAGACGCAGTGTCCCGAAGGGCAGTGCCAACTCATCCACGACTACGAGTAGATTCTCCAGCGGTACGCTCTCCTCGTTCAGCCAATAACGGACGGCATTTCCGCTGAGGTTCATGTACGTCGAGGGCTTCACTACCACAACCTCCTTATTCTTTAGTCGAAATCGTGCAGCATCGCCATATCGCTTGGTCTGAAAGGCACCTACACCTCCAGGCACGAGCTTATCTGCCACGATAAATCCGGCATTGTGTCGCGTTCCTCTATACTCCTCCCCTATATTACCCAGCCCTACGACCAGGTACTTATTTTCATTCATAGCCTATTCTTCTCCCTCGATATAGCGGTCAGCCACCGCCACGAGCTCCTCATACCACTCTTCGCCAAACGCTCTGATGAGTGGCTCCTTCACAAATTGATACAATCTCATCCCCATACTACTTCCCAACGCCCGAGCCGGTTCACAGATGGGACTCCATCGATGATAGTTGAGCGCTATGCTCCCTCCTACCTGAGACATACGTATCGGGTACAGGTGACACGAGATGGGCTTGTAGAATACCGTATTCACCCCTTCGGAATAACTCTTCTCAAAAGCACACCGACAGCTTCCATCCACCTCTGCGCACGTAAATACACAACGCCCTCCGTCTATGATATTCGTAACCAGATCACCGTCCATATCGGTATACATCAGACCACTGTCCGCTATGTAGTCACGGCTCTCATCGTCCAGATACGGCTCGATGATCGGGTAGGATCGGCACACCAGATCGCTCTCCTGATCCAGCACAGGCGCACCGCTCTCGCCCTCTATGCAGCAGGCACCGCCACAGGCAGCAAGGTCGCAGCAAAAGTAAGTATCGATTATCTCTGACGACAGTAGCACATCACCGACACTGAGGATATGGGCACGTCTATGATCTTTCATCACCCTCAAAAACTAATTTACTTACATAAATTTCCCCACAAAAGCTGCAAGAAAAACAAAATGAGACAGAAGGGCGATGGCAAATCTCGTCATTTGCTGCATCTGTCCTCTTGCCTCATTCGTCAGTCTAATGAAGTATGCTCACAATGCCGGGAGCATTCAGCATACAAGTGCTATCTTTTAGTCTTCCGCTTCTTCGCTGTCATCATCGCTGTCGTCCTCCGAAGCACGAGCGGCAGCACCGCGAGCAGCACGAGTCAGACGCACTGCAGCTACCACAGCATTCTTAGCGTTGAGGAGCTCAAGGTTCTCGAAAGAGAGGGCACCCACCTGAATGGTCTTTCCGAGCTTCAATTGGGTCACATCAATATGGAGCTTTTCGGGAATATTCTCGTAAAGGCCACGCACACGCAGGAGACGCATATCAAGGGTCAGCTTACCACCTGCACGTACACCTGCAGCAAAGCCATCCAGAGACACAGGTACTTCAATCGCGATCGGCTTGTCTGCGCTTACTTCGAGGAAGTCAATGTGGAGAATACGGTCGGTTACGGGATGAAACTG
This sequence comes from Porphyromonadaceae bacterium, assembly GCA_037191085.1. GTDB lineage: Bacteria > Bacteroidota > Bacteroidia > Bacteroidales > Porphyromonadaceae > Porphyromonas_A. The sequence goes on from JBAKGE010000047.1 coordinate 5,998, forward strand.
AAGCTCCTTCATGATGCACTTACGCACACTACCGTTCACTTCGAGCTCAACAAGGTAGATATCCGGAGAATACACCAGCTTACGTACCGCATCCTGGCTCACCACGATATTAAGATTCTCCTTACCGGCACCATAGAGATTGGCAGGAATAAGGTCCTGCTTACGAAGTTCATTGCTGGACTTCTTGCCTAACTGCTCACGCAGATCAGCCTTCAAGTTAAAAGTCTTCATCGCTTGTCTTTTACTTTCTTAAAGTGTTACTCAAAATTAGCTCTTCCTAATTTCCCATCACACGTATGACAGGCCTTCTCATCGAAAAAGCGCACAAATTTACCACTTCTTCTCCACACTCACAAGCCTTGCCCCTCCACTAGCTCCCACTATCATGGCACCGGAGGGACATACATCGACGCACCAAGGGGCAAATCGAAACCGACTGACTCTATATCAGCATAATAAATCCGATATCAAAGGGAGTACAACAGATACTCATTCACACTCTCTATCGGAGATGTGATGACAACGACCCAGAGAACGCTCTCGAGAGGACCCAGAGGTTTCGAAACAGACCTCTGGGACGTCGCTCCATCGACGTCCCAGAGAAATCTGAGGGGGATTTAGGGCTCTCGATGCAGTGTGCCCGGCGGAATAGCATACCCTGAAAGGGGACTTTTCCAAAATAATTACGCAAAGGAGGTTTGTGAAGTTCACATTTTTTGTATACCTTTGCGCAGTGCTTAAGCAGGGACAATACTTAAGTACTTCCTTGGGCAGTTACCAGAGTGGCCAAATGGGGCTGACTGTAACTCAGCTGGCTTACGCCTTCGGTGGTTCGAATCCATCACTGCCCACTTCACTTTTCATACCACACATCGGATTTCAATAGGGGGATAGGAGAGGTAGTGTCCGACGAGGGTGCCTTGGAGCCATCGTCAGGATACGGGGGAACACTCGACAGGGACAAGGGAGAGGGGGATGCCTACATCCGGGCAAAGGTTCATACACATATTCCATACGTTTGCGTGTCGATACAGATTGTGGGATCAGACACTCTTCGTAGCGAGTATTCTGCAATATCAGATCAAGCACAATCACTAAAGTCATTCTATTTCAGAAACAGATAGACATTTTATGGCAAAAGCATATACGATTCTTCAGCTCGACAAGATGAGCAAAGAAGAACTTGAAGGCGTGGCGAAGGAGTACTCGATCTCCGTCCAACCAAACATGGATCAGAGGGCTCTGGTGTACGCTATCCTCGACGGTCAGGCAGAGGCACTGTCACAGTCAGGCAGAGGAAAGTCCAATAAGGAAGAGAACACAGAAGCCACTACTCCTCAGAAGCCCAAGCGTGGCAGAGGGAGACCCAGAAAAGAACAGACCGCTCCAGCAGCAAGCGAAAAACCTGCGACGGAGGAGGGCACAGATACTACTGCTCCAGCACCTAAGAAAGACAGTAGCAAGACCGCTACTCAGAGAGGAAGAAAAAGCAACTCTCGGGATAACAATAAGAAGGTCGACGAGAAAGCTAATGAGGAAGAAGGCAGCGAGACCACAGCACAGGCTCCCGAAGCTACGGCAGCCAATGAGCAAAAGAAAGGCGATGACAACGTCACGGCTACAAAGCCCACTGTATTTGTCAACAAGAATGCCAGCAGTTCGGTTCTCTCGGACATGATGGGGATGATTACTCCCAATCAACCTCAGAAGAAAACTCCTCAGCAGGACAGTAATAGCAGGAGCAATACCTCTCATACAAGTGCACCGATACCTGCACAAGAGCAGAGACCTGTCCCACAGCTTTCTCCTAACAACAATAATGTAAGGGGTAATGGCAATAATGTCAACAGCCAAAGGAACAACAATCAGAGGAATAATAATCAGCAGAACAATAATACCCAGAATGGTGGCGTCAGTCAAGGTACTCCGACCTACGACTTCGGCGACGCCCTGAAGAGTACCGGCGTACTGGAGGTACTCCCTGATGGGTTCGGATTCATCCGCTCCAGCGACTACAACTACCTCTCCTCTCCCGATGATGTCTACGTGTCACAGTCACAGATCAAGAATTACGGGCTCAAGACCGGCGACGTGATCGAAGCCATTATCTCTGTACCGAGAGAGAAAGATAAGTTCTTCCCCATGAAGAAGATAGTGCGTCTCAATGGGTGCGATCCCATCCAGGTGCGTGACCGTGTACCCTTTGATCACCTCACCCCTCTTTTCCCCGATGAGAAGTTTAAGCTCGAATCCCCGACATCAACCAAAGTGTATGACAAGATGGGGGTACGCATCGTGGATCTCTTCGCTCCTATCGGGAAAGGTCAGCGTGGTTTGATCGTCGCTCAGCCCAAGACCGGTAAGACAATGCTCCTCAAGGATATCGCAAACGCTATCGCACACAACCACCCCGAAGTATACATGATCATCCTCCTCATCGACGAGCGCCCCGAGGAAGTAACGGACATGGCACGCAACGTGGATGCAGAGGTGATAGCATCCACATTTGACGAACCTGCAGAGCAGCATGTGAAGATAGCTGACATCGTCCTCCAGAAGGCAAAGAGACTGGTGGAGTGCGGTCATGATGTGGTGATACTGCTCGACAGTATCACACGACTCGCACGTGCATACAATACGGTTCAGCCTGCATCGGGCAAGGTCCTCTCGGGAGGTGTGGATGCCAATGCACTGCAGAAACCAAAAAGATTCTTCGGCGCTGCTCGTAATATAGAGAACGGAGGTAGCCTGACGATACTCGCCACCGCACTGATAGATACAGGCTCTAAGATGGATGAAGTTATCTTTGAGGAATTTAAAGGAACGGGCAATATGGAGCTTCAGCTTGATCGCAGAATTGCGAATAAACGTATATTCCCTGCCGTTGACCTCCAAGCCTCCAGTACTCGACGTGATGACCTCCTGCAGGATCAGGATACCCTCAACCGTATGTGGGTACTGCGCCGTCAAATGACGGAAATGACTTCGGTCGAAGCGATGGAACTCATCCAGAGTAAGATGAGGAATACTATGGATAACATCGAATTCCTCGCATCCATGAATAGCTGATGACGACTCGGTATACTGCTATAAGTATGAGCCGATACAAGCCCTTCGCCGCAAAGGTGCTTGTATCGGCTTTTCTGCTCTTCTGTCCCGTGTATGCTCTGGGACAAAGGGTGGACTATGAGGAGAAGATGAGGGCGTATGGTCTGGTAGATGTGCAGGCGGTAGAGCCGACAATCATCGTACATCTGATGTACTCTACCGAAGACAACTTCATGAAGAAGGATGTGTATGGTTCCCTCGAAAGGGCCTATCTCACTCCGGACTTCGCAGACAAAATGAAGAGAGCTCAAGCAATCTTGCACAAGGAGAAAGGTGAACGGTATAGCATCATCATCTACGACGCTGCCCGGCCTCACAGCATACAGACAGCGATGTGGAATACTGTCAAGGGTACACCCAACGCCCAATACGTCTCCTCTCCTATGCGTAAAAACGGGCGACACACCTATGGTGTAGCTGTGGATCTAAGCATCTACGACATAGTGACACGAGAAGCGCTAGATATGGGAAGTAGCGTGGACCACTTCGGCATAGCCGCCCACACAGATAACGAGAAAGCACTGGTGACAAGCGGTATCATCACCCAAGAAGCATACAGCAATAGACAATACCTCTACAGCTTAATGAGAAAAGTAGGACTGAGACCTATCCCCAACGAGTGGTGGCACTTTCAGAGCACGGAGAGTATCACAAAGGTAAAGCAGAAAGAGAAACACTTGGATTTTTAAGTGGGGAGAACCGATAGTATATGAATGGAAAGCTCTATATGATACCCGTAACTCTCGGGGAGACGTCAGTCGATAGGTACCAACCTCAATATAACATCAATGTCATGCGTCGGATACGTTACTACGTGGTGGAGAATGCCCGCACCGCTCGGCAATACCTGCGTAGTATCTTTTCCGACCTCGACATCTCCGCACTTACGATATGGGAGGTCGATAAACACGATGGCTACTCTTATCCTCGCAAAGAGGTGATAAACGTCCTGCAAGGTGGTGAAAATGTGGGATTCATGAGCGAAGCAGGCTGTCCAGGAATAGCGGACCCCGGGCATCTCGTCGTGCGCGACTGCCACAGCGCAAGTATCGGTGTCGTACCACTTGTAGGTCCCTCTTCGATATTGCTTTCACTCATGGCTTCGGGATTCTCGGGGCAGAACTTCACCTTCCACGGTTACCTCCCCTTCGATGACAGAGAGCGTAAGAAAATACTCAGCTTAATGCTTTCTGGTGCTACCAAGTATCACCAAGCTCAGATATTTATCGAAGCACCTTACCGTAACGACCGGCTCCTCCGCAGCCTCGTAGATACACTGCCTGGCAACCTCTCCCTCTGCATGGCGGTGGAGTTGACGACCCCCTCGGAAGAAATCCATCGCATGCCCCTCTCCGAATGGAAAAAGAAGCTCGCCACCGGTGCCACGTGGCATAAAAGACCGGCAATTTTCATCCTCGGCGAATAATATACCCCCGTTATGCTACTCAAGTACTACGACAACTCGACACCGGATCCTCGGCTCATCGGGAACCTCTCGGACGCAATACGAGATGGAGAGCTTATCATCATCCCGACCGACACGGCATATAGCATCTGCTGCGATGCTCTCAACCAACAGAGTCTCGAGAGGTTGGCTAAGATAAAAGGACTCAACCTAAAGACGTCACGCTTCGCTATGCTATGTTCCGATCTCTCACAAGTCAGCACGTATGCAAAACTATCCAATGCCGCTTTCAAGCTCATCAAGAACAACACCCCCGGACCTTTCACATTCATTCTGCCGACAGGTTCGGCACTACCGCGCATCTACAAGGGGCGAAAGGAAGTAGGCATACGCATTCCTCGTCATCCACTAGTACAAACCCTGTGCTCCCACCTAGGCACTCCTATCACCGGCACATCACTGCCTATGAGAGACGATGATCAGGATGAAGCTTTCAGATACAACCCAGAGCTTATCCACGAGCAGTGGCAGCATACCGTCCGCTATGTAGTTGACGGGGGTGACGGGTTCCTCCGCAAGAGCGCTATAGTGGAGTGCGTTAGAGAGCCGTTCGAGATTTCCAGACCGGGAATAGAAGAGCTCCGGCTATAGCAAACATTTAACATTATTTGCACAACATCATAACCAAATAGTATACAACAAAATACAAGAAAAAAGGCAGCTTCACCCAGTCTTAGTCGATCAAAATACTTGCACAAGTCAAATAAAGTCACTACCTTTGCATTGTGTTTTTCATAGTATTAGATTTTAGGTTAATATTAAGATTGAAGGTTGTCGTGAGACAGCCTTTTTCTTTTTTGTATTCACTTCAACGTTGCTCTCCTCTCCGATGAGTTCCAAGCCCTACTTAGACTTCACAGAATATCTAACGCTGAGGTATCCTGATTTCAAGGTCCAGAAAATCTCTCTGAACGCAGGTTGCACATGTCCTAATAGAGACGGGCAAAAGGGCATCGGGGGTTGTACCTACTGCAATAATCGTTCATTCTCTCCAGAGTACACGATCAGGCCTCGAAGTATCACCGATCAGCTCAATGACGGGATCGCATTCTTCGCTCGGAAGTATCCCACTATGCGCTACCTCGCCTACTTTCAGTCCTATACCAATACATACGGAGACCGTGATCGTCTCCTCTCTCAGTACAACGAAGCACTCTCACATCCCGGTGTCGTAGGTCTCGTCGTGGGCACGCGCCCAGACTGTATAGACGATGATCTGCTCAAATACTTCGGCACGCTCAATCGCACACAGATGGTCTACATTGAGTATGGGATCGAGAGCACCATAGATCGAACCCTCGAGTCTATCAACAGAGGACATACCTACGACGACAGCCGACGTGCGATCATCGCTACGGCAGAGCATGGTCTCCCCATAGGCGCACACCTCATCATCGGTCTCCCTCACGAGGACAAGACGGACTATAGCCACCACATCCACGAGATCAATTCCCTACCCCTCACGTCTCTCAAGCTACACCAGCTACAAATCCTACGTGGCACCCAAATGGCACGAGACTACATGTCCGACCCAAACTTCGTACACCTATTCACACCCGAGGAGTACATAGAGATCGTCTCCGACATCATCGCACACCTTCGGCCGGATATCTACATAGACCGCTTCGTGTCGCAATCGCCCGCGGATATGCTCCTCGCACCACGCTGGCAGCTGAAGAACCACGAATTCACCCACAAGCTCCTCCGCTACATGTCCGATCACAGTATCACACAAGGCTCGAAGTATATCCGCGAGACTTGAGGAGAAGGAGTGTAGCAGCCGATCACTCTCCTTTTGGCAGACGAGATGACAGCCTGCACACCACGACAGGCACATAATGTCACGAGCCCGACAGAATAGCCTGACACTCATTTCTGCGCTGTCAGGATCTCTCCGATGGTCAGTTTCTTGTACATTGATTGTCAGAACAACAGTAATCAAACAATCAATTTTACAACAAACAAGAAAAGAACAAATCATGAGACAACGTAATTCACTCGCAGAACTCTTCGACACTTTGATGTCAGATAGCTTCAATCCATACGCAGTAGATCGTAATGTATGCTGCTCACGTCCCGCCCTCAATATCATGGAGACAGCAGACGAATTTAGGGTGCAGTATGCAGCACCGGGTATGACTCGTGAGGATGTAGAAGTAAAGCTCGACGAAGATCAGAGACTCCAAGTCACGATCGGACGTACAGAGGAAAAAGTACAGACGGAAAACGCGGTGGCAGAGAATGAGTCCGCCGTAGCAAAGACTGAGGATACCCCTCGCTATCTCCGCAGAGAATTTTCCCGTACCAGCTTCACACAGAAGCTAAACCTCCCCGAGGATATAGACCTCGATAGAATCTCCGCCACCATGGAGAATGGACTCCTCGAGATCAGTATTCCCAAGAGAACCGAAGAGCAGAAAGCAAAGCTACAGCGCACTATAGCAATAAGCTAATACAACACATCCGACTAAACAAACACCGTAGAGGGGTGTGCAGGGTACCGAAACGCTACCCCTGCACACCCCTCTACCATAATTAATCCCATTTTGGGCATCCGCTCAGCACGGCCCTGCCAATCGGGATAGCGATGACCCAGAGAACGAGATCAAAAGGACCCAGAGCTTTTCATCGAAAGCTCCGGGTCCTCAAAAAACCTTTCTCTGGGTTGTCGTCACACCTTCCTCCGAAGGGATCCGATCACAACCATCACAACCATCAGTTTATCAGTCCTCTATTCTACCGAATGCCCTATCAGTGTGGCAGAGGAAACTTCGTCTACCATGATGCGGGCAAATGAACCGATACGGTGGTCTTTTTTGTCAAATACGACAACTTTGTTCTGCTGCGTACGCCCATAGTACTGCTCACGAGACTTCTTGGAGAAACCTTCTATCAGCACCTCAAACGTCTTGCCTATATCTCTTCGGTTACTCTCCTCTGACAACTCCTGCTGGAGGTCTATCATGCGCTGGAGTCGTTCGAGCTTTACCTCTTCGGGGACATCGTCATCCAGCTTCTTGGCGGCATAGGTACCGGGACGCTCAGAGTACTTGAAGAGGAATGAAGAATCAAACTTCGCCTGACGCATCAGGTCCAGTGTCAACTCAAAATCCGTCTCTGTCTCACCGGAGAATCCACAGAAGATATCAGTGGATATCCCGCAATCAGGGATAAGCGACCTAATCATGCCCACCCTGTCAAGGAACCACTCCCGGGTGTATCCTCGCTTCATGGTCTTGAGGACACTATTCGATCCACTCTGCACGGGCAAGTGGATGTGGCTACATATGTTAGGGTGCTTCGCCATCATGCTGATGGTTTCATCTGTCATGTCTCTGGGGTGTGGAGAGGTGAAGCGGATACGCATCTCAGGAGCACGAGTGGCAATAGCATCCAACAGGTCCGGGAAGGTCACCACGCTGTCGTCCTCTCGCGTGTAGCGGTAGGAGTTGACGGTCTGTCCCAGAAGTGTCACCTCCCGGTAGCCGAGACGCACCATGTTATCCAGTTCGTTCATAATGCTCTTCATCTCACGACTACGCTCACGACCTCGAGTATAGGGAACGATGCAGTAGGTACAAAATTTATTGCACCCACGCATGATTGAGATGAAGCCCGAGATGTGCAAACCAGCAAGCTTCACAGGAATGACATCCTTGTATGTCTCAGATGTGGACAGCGTGACATTCATAGCCTTTTCGCCCTGCTCTGCTGCACCGACAAGATTGGGGAGGTCGAGGTACGCATCTGGACCTACGACAAGATCGGCGTGGTGCTCGTCCAAGAGCTTACCCTTTACATTCTCAGCCATACAGCCAAGGACGCCGATAATGAGCTTGGGATTGTGCTTCCTACGGATAGCATCTATTTGAGTGAGACGATTGATTACTTTCTGCTCTGCATTCTCTCGGACGGAGCAAGTGTTGAGGAACACAGCATCTGCCGCCGTGATGTCCTCCGTCAGTCCATAACCATCCGTCTGCATGATAGCGTGTACGACCTCAGAGTCTGCCACATTCATTTGGCAGCCATAGGTCTCCATGTACAGTAGCTTGGGAGAGGATGTACTATTGTCTTGCGTCATGAGTCTTTCTGTATAAAAACTGTCTCTGAGGATAGAAAAATTTGCGGATAAAGCAGTAATTGCTTAATTTTGAGCATGCAAATGTACACAATCTGAACCAAAGCACAGAATGTAGGAGAGATGGATATCATAAATATCATAATCATAGTGCTCATCGTCGCCTACTTCCTTTCATACTTCCGGTCAAAGCTCAAAGGAACTCTCGACAGAGTGGAGACCGAAAAGCAAAAGAAGGAGAGTCCCACAGGGTTTCCGGACACGGTGCAAGACCTTATAGAAACAATCCGGAAAAGCACTCGAGAGAAGCCTATAGTCGTCAAATCTCAATCACCTATCAAAAAAGGTAGGGACATTGAGGCTGACAAACCCCTCGAATCCCCAAAAGGACGAATAGTGGAGGGTGAGTACCCACCGCTGGACACTACCGGTATTCCCGAGGGAGGACGGCTAAGTATCGTCCGACTACAGGACGGTCCTGCACACAATCAGTCTGCCTCCGTGCTGGAGCAATTACTGGGAAGTACCGAAGAGTCCAAAAGAGAGCAACTGAGGCGCGCGGTCATACTCAAAGAGGTAATCGATAGGAAGTACTAAAACCTCAGATGAGACATAAATAGTTTTTATGTACTTTTGTCGGGGCAACAGAACGGGAGGGGATAATCCCAAAATAGCATTTTACGAACAACAAACAATAAGTTAGTCTATGTCCTTGAAATTCATGTCTGCCGAAGAAGCAGCGAAGTTTGTACACAATGGAGATAACGTGGGTTTTAGCGGATTTACTCCCGCAGGTTGCCCCAAAGTAGTGTCGGGGGCCATCGCAGCCCATGCCAGAGCAGAGCACGAGGCCGGCAGACCCTTTCGGATAGGAATGTTTACCGGTGCATCTACCGGGGACCGCCTGGACGGAGAGTTGGCACGTGCGAATGCGATTAAGTTCCGCACACCATATCAAAGCAATAAGGATCTACGTAATCTCATTAACTCTGGGGGAACAGACTACTACGACATGCACCTCTCCATGGAGGCACAAGAAATTAGATACGGATTTCTCGGCAAGGTGGACGTAGCTATAGTAGAGGCTGCTGACGTAACGGAGGATGGAGAGATCGTCCCGACCACTGGCGTAGGCATCCTCCCGACCATCTGCAACCTCGCAGATAGAATCATCGTGGAGCTGAACGACAAACACCCCAAAGAAATCCGTGGCATGCACGATATATGTGAGCTGCAGGATCCACCTCATAGAGATGTCATAAATATCAAGACCCCCAGTGATCGCATCGGCAAGGACTGCGTGAAGGTAGACCCAAGCAAAATCGTAGCAGTGGTAAAGACATCTGAACCTAACGA
>JBAKGE010000155.1:0-2191 GCA_037191085.1 Porphyromonadaceae bacterium
TTCTCCGCTTGCTTACTCATTATCTACCACACTCTCCCCACAAGTACACCAACCAGCTTCGCCTGAGCATGCTCTCCCCTCTGGAAGTGTAGACCTCTCACTACACCGTAGGTCGAACGCGACACGTTATCCTGAACGAATGTGGTATGGCAGATTTCTTTATACCTGTCTGCTGCGAAAGATTCGTAGAAGTATCCTCTCTCGTCTTCAAACACTCGTGGCTCTATGATGATGAGCCCCTCTATTTCTGTAGTTATGATATTCACGGTAGCGTTTAGTGCCTGTGACCATACATTTCGTCGTAGTACCTCATGTACGCACCGGAGGTGACGCGGTCCAGCCACTCCGAGTTGTCCAGATACCAACGCACCGTCCGCTCTATTCCTTCCTCAAACTGCAGCGAAGGTCTCCATCCCAGTTCTTTCATCAGTTTAGAGGCATCTATAGCGTACCGTACATCATGGCCCGGCCTATCGGTGACATACCGGATGAGGGGTAAGGAGGTTCCCTCCGGTCGCCCCAGCAGGCGGTCGACAGTCCTGATCAGCACATGTATGACGTCTATATTTTTCCATTCGTTAAATCCCCCGATATTGTATGTGTCACCATCCTTACCGTTGTGGAAGATAAGGTCTATCGCTCGAGCGTGATCTTCGACGAACAACCAGTCGCGCACCTGCTCACCACTACCGTATACCGGTAGGGATTTGCCTACCCTTATATTGTGGATGAAGAGGGGGATTAGTTTCTCTGGATGTTGGTAGGGACCATAGTTGTTAGAGCAATTAGATATGACCGTCGGGAGCCCATACGTGTCATGAAAGGCCCTCACAAAGTGATCACAGCTTGCCTTGCTGGCAGAGTAGGGCGAGTGGGGGTCGTACTTATTCGACTCTGTGAATGGGGGCTCATCCGAGGTCAGGGAGCCATAGACCTCGTCCGTCGATACTTGATAAAAACGCTTGCCCTCATAGCCACCTGCTTCAGTCCACACCACCTTGGCTGCCTGCAGGAGAGATAGTGTACCCATAACGTTGGTGCGTGCAAAGGTAAATGGGTCATGAATGCTACGATCAACGTGGCTCTCCGCCGCAAGGTGTATGATACCGCTAATCCGGTGCTGCCGTAGAATCGAAAGCATTGTGTCATAGTCGGTGACATCAGCTCTGATGAAATGATAATTGGAGACTCCCTCCATATCCCTTAAGCTCTCCAGATTACCTGCGTATGTGAGTGCATCCAGATTGAATATTTCATAGTCGGGGTACCGTGATACCATCAGTCGAACCAGATGTGATCCAATAAACCCAGCTCCTCCCGTGATCAGTATATTGTGTTTCATGGATGTTCTATTATCGAAAAAAGGTACTGTCCATACTGATTATTACTCATGGTCTCAGCTATCGCACGTAGCCTCTCCGTATCTATCCACCCCTGCCGGTACGCAATCTCCTCCAGACAAGCTATCTTTAGTCCCTGACGCTTCTCCAGCACCTCCACAAAGGTAGATGCCTCACTCAGAGATTCGTGCGTACCCGTATCCAGCCACGCAAATCCCCGCCCGAAGCGTGTCACAGTCAAGTCTCCTGACTCCAAGAATGCCTGATTCACCGAGGTAATCTCCAGCTCTCCTCTGTGAGAGGGTTTTACGGACTTGGCAATCTCCACCACCTTATTGGGATAAAAATACAGCCCCACGACAGCATAGTTGGACCTCGGAGCAGTAGGTTTTTCCACTATACTAACTACATTGTCATCCGCATCGAACTCTACCACGCCGTACCGCTCCGGATCCTTGACCCAGTACCCAAATACGTTGGCTTTACCGCGACACTCTACATTCTCCACGGCATCACGAAGCATACCGCTAAAGCCTTTGCCATAGAAAATATTATCCCCCAACACCATGCATACACTATCCCCTTCGATAAAATCCTCACCGATGATGAACGCCTGCGCCAATCCCTCTGGTCTCGGCTGCTCTGAGTACTCAATGTGCATACCCAGCTCGCTCCCACTCCCCAGGAGACGCCGGTACATAGGCAAGTCTACAGGTGTAGAAATGATGAGCACCTCTCTGATCCCCGCCAGCATAAGGGTGGATAGAGGGTAGTAGATCATGGGTTTATCATAGATTGGGAGCATCTGCTTGCTGACCCCTTTCGTGATGGGGTAAAGACGGCTCCCTGAG
>JBAKGE010000156.1:0-2069 GCA_037191085.1 Porphyromonadaceae bacterium
GGCTTTCTTCATGTTTCTTATTCTTTTTTCTGTTGGTGAGTACTATACCTAATAATATTCAGCTCCTTCCTCCCCAGGTCTATCGTTTTGCACCCTATAGGCTTCTCTAAGTCCGTGACTTATAAGTCCTAAGTTTCTAGAGTCGTTCGCAAAGGTAATACAATTAATCTTATTTCCCTAAGAATTAACAAGGTTTTTCTTGCGAAAAATATAGTTTTCGAGGGCTGCAACTACCAAAATACTTAATAAAGTACGTAACGGGGAGAGATTTCTCCTCTTCGGAGTACCAAAATTTTGATCTTTTCTTTAGTATCTACGCCGTTTGCGGTAAGAACCCTGTCCATATTACCTAATGCTAGGTCTGGAGTATTATTGTCACCACTTAGGTGACATAGTGCTAAGAATCTCAGGTTGGCATGATATAGCCTCGCGATGGTCTCAGCCGATAGCCTATTGCTCAGGTGCCCTCTCCCATTCGTGATGCGCTCCTTGAGATGTTGCGGATACCTTCCGGTCCATAACATTTCCTCGTCATAGTTGCTCTCGAATACCAGGAAGTTTGACCTGCGGATTGCATGTTCTATCTCCTCTGTGATATGTCCTATATCCGTGATGATAGTGAATACTCCAGCTTCGGTGCTGATGCTATATCCTACGTTTGCACTTGCATCGTGAGGGACGGGAAAACTCTCTATCATCATCTCGCCTACGTGAAAGATTTCTCCCGGATTAATGCGCCTGATGTGTCCCGATAGATCCTGTCGGATGAACTTATTGTTGAGAAAAGTGTGGGCAACCTCGTGTGTCGCATATACCGGCAGATCATGCCGAGATGCGTATGGAGCTACACCACGTATGTGGTCGGCATGGTCGTGTGTTACGAGTATACCTTTTAGCTTGTACGGATCTATGCATTGTTCTTTCAGTATCTTGGCGAAAAGGCGTGCCCCGATCCCTAGGTCTATCAGAAGGCTCGTATCCTTGTAGGTTAGGATAGAACAATTGCCACAGCTCCCACTCCCAAAACTTTGGAAGTAGTAGTGAGGCTGACTACAAGTACCGCCAAACAACGTTCCCTGCAGGCATGTACCCACAGTGCCTTCGTCAGTCGTTTTCCGGGCCGTGTGATCAGTCAAGCGTAACTTCTCCTCTTAGATTTTGTCCCATAACTTCACGTACCTCTTCTTGTGATAGTCCGCTACCGATGAGAAACATGAGCTTGGTCAGTGTCGCCTCTACCGTCATGTCTCGCCCGCTGATCACACCCGCTTCGAGGAGTGTAATTCCCGTCTGGTAGCGCTGCATCTCCACGGTTCCTATTGGGCACTGTGTCACGTTGACCACTGTTACACCATTATTCACTGCATCCTTAATCGACTGTAGAAAATCCGTGGACAGGGGGGCATTGCCACTCCCAAATGTCTTCAGTATCACAGCCTTTAGCCCAGGGGTGCTGAATCCCGCCTGGTATATGTTTTTGGATATACCAGGGTAGAGCGGCATGATGAGGATGTTATTTTCCAAATCGGTGTGTACGACCAGTGGAGTGTCCGTTGCCCTGGGCGGGAGCATGGCATGAATGTCCATGTGAATATTGATCCCTACATGAGCGAGATACGGATAATTGGGGGTGTCGAAGGCATTGAATGTGTCAGCACTTATCTTTGTACTTCTATTCCCCCGTAGGAGTTTATTATTGAAGTATATAGCCACCTCCTGAACCTTTGGTGTACCGTCCGGGTACTTGCTGGCAGCTATTTCTATAGATGTCAGTAGGTTCTCCTTACCATCCGTGCGTATCTTACCTATAGGGAGCTGCGAGCCGGTCAGGAGTACAGGTTTAGACAACCCTTCGAGCATGAAACTGAGAGCGGATGCCGTGTAAGCCATTGTATCTGTGCCATGCAGTACGACGAATCCGTCGTATCTACTGTAATTCTCCTTGATTACATTGGCTATCTTCACCCATATGCCAGGTCCTATGTCGCTGGAGTCCATAGGAGGGGTGAAAGCATATGAGTCGATACGGAAGCCAATGTTCCTCTCCAGGGGCGACAGGGATCTCGGGG
>JBAKGE010000157.1:0-2061 GCA_037191085.1 Porphyromonadaceae bacterium
TAGATTAAAAGACTTCCTCCCAAATACTTCTCTCCTATTTCTTACGCCAAACTCACATTCATTTTCCCCCAATCTGAGCCAATAAATTGATTGATAATTTTATCCCTATACTCTCCTACCCCGAATACTTTCCTATGCGCATTACACCGAAATATTGAGAAGGCTCGTCTTGTCCGGTTTGATACACGGATAAGACGAGCCTTACTCGAGTTATGTTATCTCAGCCGCTACCTTGTACGCTTTTTAGTGAGAGCGTTGTAGATAGCGATAAGGATGATAGCACCTATGACGGACACGACGAGCTGCCCCCAAAAACCTGTACCTTCAGCGATACCGAGGAGACCGTATATCCACCCTCCGACAAGACCACCTGCAAGGCCAAGAAGTGTATTCCACAAAATTCCGTTAGCACCACCCGGCATAATCCATGATGCGATTAGACCAGCAATAAGACCAATAATTAATGACCATAAAAGTCCCATAATAAATCCTTTCCTTTAATGCGTTAATAATACCTATTCTATAGACCCGTAAAAAACGAGAAGTGTACCGAACCATAGTTTCTCATTTCACAAAAGCCGAAGTGATCTGAAAAGTCAAGTGACTTCGGATGCTCCACGATTAGCAATCCATGCTCCTCTAAGATTCCACTCTCACGCACAAGATAAGGAATTTCGGTAAGCTCTGCAAGGGCGTAAGGAGGATCCGCGAATATGAAGTTAAATGAAATTTGATTTGATTTATTTAAGGGCGCTGTTTCTCGAAGCCATTTGAGGGCATCAAGATGTAATATTTTATAATTGGGGTCTTGCAGTTCGTGGGCCACTTTTTTGATGAAACTTACATGATGATAGTCTTTCTCAACTGCCGTGACGGACGCCGCTCCTCTCGATAGCATCTCAAATCCCATACTCCCCGTCCCAGCAAAAAGGTCCAGTGCACGAACTTCGGACCAGTCGAGTCTATTCTCGAGAATATTAAAAAGACTTTCCTTCGCCATATCAGTGGTGGGGCGCGCTTTGAAGCTTGCGGGTATTCGGAACCTGCGCTTGCCGTACTTCCCTCTTATTATTCTCATAGCGATTTCGTGAAGATGAATGATGCCGGGAGGTGAGGCTCTGCCTGCCTAATGGATCCGAGGGGAGCATCCGGACTAATGAGGAGAGAGTAGTCATTGAGATGCAGAAGCGGAATCGAGTGTTCTATGCGAGATAGTAGCGATATCAATACAGGAGCTCCCTCGCTACCGTATAGATAGAGGTGGTCGCGTTCGGTGGTCATCTGCTGCTGACGCCATACGGAAGTAATGTAGTAGAGGATATCAATATCGCTGCGGAATGGATACCGATTACATAGACGTATCATCCCCTGTGATGCAACAACAATATCGACATACCCTTCATCGAAATAAAGCACAGCTGCCATCCGACATCCCTCGACAAGTCGGCTACCACGCACCGTAACCTCTATCGTGGAGCGAAGGGGATGATCAAACTGGGGGACGACGAATGAGCGATTGCAGAATTCGAATACATCTTTCGGCAAGGAATAGACGATAGAGCATCGAAGATCCGGAAGAGGTACGATGATAGGATGGGCATCCAAATCCCGATTAGACGAGAGCCAACTCGTAGCATCCGTGCCCTGGCGTAGGAAATCATCTGGAACCAGAACATAAGACGAGCCATAATCTACCAACACCCTAAGGCTGTGGTAAGGATATGCCAGCTCCGGGAGTAGAAAAAATGCTTGAGTTAACCCCTGATCTACTGCCTCCGAATGCCTGACACTGCGAAAGAAGTAACACTCCGCAGAGTCGACCCTCGTAAGGAAGATCCTGATTGTCACAGCAGAAATAAGCACCGTAGCATCAAATGATCCTGCGGTAAGCTCGGTGGGCTGCTCTATTCGTATCATAACTATTGTGTGATTTGAATGCGATGACAATAGAAGAAAGTCAAAAAGAAAACACTCAGAACCCTCAGGTAAGCGGGGGTCTGAGTGTATCCTTTTTACACCTTATACAGTACGGAGAACGGCACCGATATATCTCGGTTCACC
>JBAKGE010000158.1:0-2042 GCA_037191085.1 Porphyromonadaceae bacterium
ATGGCTGGTATGATGAGGATGAACTATGCTCAGACTCCTCTGAAAGACTCGAAGGGTAATAGCGTAGACATTGATTACCTCAAGGACATACAGAATATACCGGTCGAGATCTGTCGCTCTATTATACTGTCCTATACGTTTGATAAGGTCTATCTTAGGGACGAATTTCCTCTCGGTCACAGGGGAGAAGGAGTTGATTTGATGCAGCAGGGAGAGATTATGACTTCTCTGAATGGCAATAAGATTTGGTTCTATCGTCAGCAGACATCCTTTGGCAATTTCTCTGACGTCCATGTCAATACCATCATTGGTATTGAAGTGGATACCAAGACAGACCTTTACCTTACCTCTACCGACCTAAAGGTCAAGAATGGTGTCGTTCATGCGAATGTAGATGGTTTCATTATTAAAGATTTAAAACCCTAACTCCCTATGAAGAATAATCTTTTACTTATCGGAATCATAGCGGTATTGTCTCTCATGGGATGCAAGGAGTATCCTGTCAGCTATCTCACAGCGAGAAACCTCAATTACCCTCTCAACTCTCTTACCATTGTGCAGGGACTGACTCAGGAGGATATCTATCAGCCTGAAGGGACTGGTGGTCTTCCCGGTGTTAACGAGAAGGTAGAGTCTAAGTACAAAGCTCGTATCCTCAACAAAGCTCCTTGGCTCTCCAGTCCTTTTTGGGGAGCAAGTGTAGAGGGGTCACGTCCACTTACGATAGAAATATCAGACGTTAAAGTCTCCGGACCTCTTGCTGATGCCGAGAAGCTCAGAAAGAATGTAACCATATATGGCGAAGGGATCTTTTCTGTTCCGTTCGAGAACGACATTCCTGTCGGTCGATATCTTGTATCGCTCAAGATCTCTAATATTTCTGGCAGTGAGATTGTTGAGGATTGCTTCACCATTATTGTAACTGATGTCAAATGGTAATCAAATATTTTACAATGAAAACAAAAACGCTTATCGGCATTCTATTAGCTACTCTCCTCTATTTCTCTCCTGCGGTGGCACAGGATGGAGTTAAGTTTCAGTATACTGACGCGGATGAGTGCATCGAAGCCACCCCTTCAGACCAACTTATATTTGTGGATCTCTTTGCCTCGTGGTGTGGCCCATGTCAGATGATGGACAAGCAAGTATTCCCACTCAAGCATGTAGGGGAATATGTCAATGCCAACTTCGTAACTTGTCGTCTCGACGCTGATGATGACAAGGGCAAAGCTTTCATGGCTAAACACCACATCGATAAGCTCCCTACACTTGTGGTTATCAAAGGGGATGGGACCTTAGTTCAGACCACGAGTGGTATGATGGATGACTACGGCTTTCTTCGCTTCCTCCGTAAGTCCAAAGGGGATCTTATCGACATGGAGACGCTCTACCGTAACCACCGTAAGGATAAGAAGAATACTGAGCACATGAAGGCTATCCTCCTCGAGGCTCCCTATTTCATTCAGACTGTGACCAGTGAGACTCAGATGAAAAAGTGGGGGCTTAGGATCAGTGATATCTTCAAGCTCTATGCGGATACCAAAGGGGTTGAAAATATGACAAACATGACCGACTTCCGGATCCTCTCCCTCTTCCACAATTTTTACGAAAAGGACGACGCGATTATCAACGCGATCATCCGTAACTTTCAGGACTTCGCTAAGGGTGTGGATGAAGGTACTGTGGCGCAGTTCATCACCGGGGCACATATGAACTATATTATCGGCCTTGCCCAGAAGTGTGACAAGGATTATGAGCGTGAGATTGGACGTATCACCTCTGACATGATGCATGTCTACAGTGTAACTCAGAATGATGTCGAAGGTTTCCAGATGACCCTTGGAGAATTTTGTCAGGCTGCTTGTGCCTTATCCAATAAGGATATGATCTCCTATGTACAGCATATGAATAACTACTTTATGTCGGTTCCTGACATCGCCTATAACGACTATGCATCTGCCATCGAGGGGATATACAATGGGATGGACGAAAAGATAGATAACCATGCCGCAGAGACGATCCAAGCTGTCTAGAATTCAGGG
>JBAKGE010000007.1:0-40995 GCA_037191085.1 Porphyromonadaceae bacterium
TCCATATTCTTTATGCAAGGCAGCGAGATGAGGTATTCCTTTGCGGCATGGACCACACCAAGATGCCCAAAAATCCACAAGCAGGTATTGCCCATCAACCATATAGTCACTGAGACGAACCACATTACCTTCGGTATCATCCATCTCGAAGTCTTTATACATCTTGCCTGCAGAAGTTTCAAGGATGAAAGAAAAATCCTCAAACCGTTTTAATAAGAGAGGGTCTTCTTTAACTACAGATGGAGCAACGTTATACTTCTTGACGTAATCGGCTTCATCCTTAAAACCAATCTCGCGGAATACAGATATCGCAACCGCATCGCTGCTATGGGCGGTATAGTACTTGTCTGTAATTCCATTGAAGACATCACGTTGGATATTGAAGAGTGAATCCATTTGTTGAGAAAGGCGCTCAACCTTCTTTGGGTCATCTTTAGCACGTAGGCGATCGTACCCCAACATTATAACTTGTTGTGCCAAAGGGGCAACCTGCTCCTCAAGTTCGCCTCTGAAATTACGAAGAGCAATATTCAGATTATCCCCTACGCTTTGATCCATGGGCCATTCCAAGTAATAACCCAAAGAATCTCCATACAGGAGCTTACCGTTGCCTTCAAAAATCAATTCATTCACCACTGTTTCATTGCCAATTGTGATCCCATAGATATGCTGAGAATCTGCATCGGCAGAGTAGACAAACCCACCATCGGTTATCATTACCGAGTCGATTGGCTCTTTTAACGTGTTGATCACATAAGCATAGCTCCCATTTGTCGCAGCTGGAAGATTTTCGGCTTCCAATGTAAACAAGGCTCCGCTCTTCTTGCCGTCACATGCTCCCAACACAAAAGGAAGCAGAAGCGCAAGACCGGAATAAGTCAAGTTAAGTTTCATAGATGTCACAGAATTCTTGTTAGTATTTTCTTTGTTAGTTATTACATCGCTAGTACTTTCTGTCGTGCGGTAAATTCAGCTTTAATTTAAACTCTACCCCTCATTAAAATTCATACTGGTTAACTTTAGGATAGAATAACAATCTAAGCCAAGGCATTACCCTGCGAGCGACAAATTTAAGTATTTTCCACCAAAAAAACATCATTAGGTATAAGCTATTGGTTATCAATAGTCCTTCGTATCATGAAATGCAGTAGGTAATGACTTAGCAATCTAATTCTACTGCAATGATACGCAATGCTTTGCCAAATAATTGATTGCAAAGTCAACACTATATCCATGAAGGAAGACGACGCTTTCTCCATTTTTCTTTTCCAACCGCTGTCTATTCAGACAATTGAGTCTATCTTCTGGTCTTATTACTTATTTTGTCATCGTTTAAATACACACTTTTACCCCCTTTATCAGCGTTACTATCCACAGCTCCTGCCTGCCATCCGTATTTGAATCTTTACGGCATTTTGTGAGTTTCCGAAAAACCTTCTGATGTGCAGGGGTTTCTACTTGAGGTTTCTGAAAAAGGTTTCTATCTGCCATCTGTAGCATTAGGAATGGATGATAGTCCCGGCTGCATGGGTAAAGTCATTGGTTAGGAAGTTTTATCGCATAGCGATGCGGATGCATAATGGCTATACGTCGAAATTTTTCGAGAGTATTTATCCTCCGTCTTCATATCAGTGGGCACCACGTCTTCGTCAATCAAAATGTTTTGTGCGATCTTATCGGGCATCTCTCGCTCCCTGATGCTTTCGAAAAGGAGATTACCTTTTCCCCGAACCACAAAAAGGGACCGCTTCCGCCCCAAAGATTTGGACGTATCGTGTCATTATAGATTCTGTAGGCAACCTATAGAAAGCTCTGGGTCGTCGATGAAGTGATGTCCCAGAGTTTTCTCTGACGACCTTTGGGACGTCGTTTCATCGACGACCCAGAGCTTTCTAAACGCATGCTTCCTATACAGACACAACTACTATGGCTACGATGATAGGCATTGCCCCCGGAAGTGTATTCCTGCAGCTCGGACTTGCGTTGTCTGTCTCATCAATGTCATAGCGATAATCTCACGATTGTAGGAGAGGTTTATTGCTGATGAAGATCTTCTGTGATTCAGTTTCTTGGGGAGGGGCGAGTAGTGCCCCCAAAACGAAAGCAGGCTCATCGTTCCATGCCGGAATGACGAGCCTTTTGCTTTTCATAAGACAAGGATGTCTCCCGACATCCCCGGTCTCTCTTTAACCTTTAATCTAATACTATTATGAAAAAACCACGAGACAAAGTTAGGGGATATTTTTGACATTTGCAAGTTTTTCTGTGGTAAATGTATACTTTTTATTTGTTTTTCTTGGAAAGGCGATGTTTTTGTTGGATTATCGCCCACTTTCTATGCCATGAATGGAAAAAATCCTGACGGAAGATGACCGTCAGGACTGAAGAGAAAGATTTAGGATTCAAGAATGGAGCTACCGTAGACCTCGAGATGAATTGTACGGATCATTTGCGAGGGTGTTAGGTCACCGAGTGCCCCATGGAGCATCAGAGCCATGGGGAGCGGTAGATCTGATGGCCTGTATGGCGGTTGGAGATAGGGGATATCTACAATGGACAGCCCAGCACGGGTGTAGAAGTCGATACGCCGTCGAGTGAGATCGTCGGTAGGGAGTTCGACTTCTATGAGTATAGGGCGATTAGGGGCATAATGTCTGAGAAAATCGAAGGCTCTTGTCCCCAATCCTCGTCCTCTGAGGTCAGGGCGCATGGCAAAGTGTTCGCCGTAGACAAACGTATCGAAATCCCACCATGTCAGTAGGCCGACGAACTCCTCCTCACAGAGGATAGCATGAGCATGAAATCGGCTCTCGTTGCATATCTTGTCTCTCAGAGCTGGGAGTTCTCTTCGTTCTTCCGAGGGAAAGGCTGATACGTAGAGCTCCTCCAGCATAAGGAGGTAGCAGTCTGATGTCTGTTGGATGCGGTGTAGGGATATCGATTTAGTCATGGTTGTAGAGGGATTTGAAGATCTCCGGAGCTATGGGACATGCCAAACAGCGGTGTCGGGAGCAATACTCTGTGTACAGCTCTATCGCGCGCTGGCTCTCTGCTGCATTGTGTAGTAGTATACCGTTTTGCTCGAAGAGGGATGTGATCTTGTTGCGCTCTGGGGGGAGTTTGCTCAGGTACTCGAGTGCCGATATTGCTTCCTCCTCTACTCCGCGGCTGAGAGCGTATAGGTATGCAGTGGGGACTATGACATTGATCATTAGCGATAATCTCGTCTCTCTCCCGGCTCCTCTCATACGACATTGTATCGTCTGACCGAAGTCCGTATGGCAGCACCAATAGTCTGAGGGTGGTGTGCTCAGGATGTTCGACAGTACGTCCCACTGTTGATGAGCCATGGCAGTGAGGATCTCGGGTTCTCTTTGTATCAGAGTTGCCACAGTGGCGAGGCGACGAGTAGGGTATGAGGGAGGGCGGATGTGGAGCTTCCGAAAGAGCCCTTTGTCTACAGGCGACAGCCCAAACTTAGACTGATAGAAGAGATACTCATCTCGTAGTTTCGTCTCATACTCGTCCCGAGGGGTCTCTGAGATAAGACCGGCTTGACCTATCAGCATTGCTTCTAGTGCTGTTTGGTCGCTGGAGTGTTTCTTGAGGAACGCATATGGAATTGAGCGTGCTGTTATTTCCATGGCGTCGTTATTGAGATGAGCGCCCATATAGCGCATCAGCGCGTGGAAAAAGAAGACCTGTGTTCCCTCCTGTTGCGTATCTATGGAGAGCTTTCTTATCCTCCGCTTGATGCGCTGCACGAGCAGTCTGTCGGTCGTCATGTGCCACGATGCAGGAGGTACAAGTGACAGCTCGGGAGTGCAGCGTAGGGCACGCTGTCCGACATCTAGGTCCTCTATCCGATGCAGAACTTCGTTGGAGACGTGTAGAACAGCTGTAGGCACGACCCTGCCAGTAGCATCGGTTACCTCTGTGTCGTGCTCCAGGACTACATGCAGAAGTACCCCACGATATTTATCATCTTCCTGATGACCGTGTTTGATCCAGTCACTGCTGCGTACGTGAATCTCGACAGCACCTACCCAAAGCATATTGGGTGTCTTTACCTTTACCAGTGAGAAGTCGGGTCCGCTACCGTCGTTGTATTTGCCTACCTGCACCACATGCACCTCTTCACCGTTCAGCGAAAGGCTGTCGTATAGCCGATTCTGCCAAATGTAGTGCAGTATCCTCTCCCTCATTGCTCTCTGTCCCTAAGTGCTCTTAGATATCGTCCTGTGTAGCTCTCCTCTACTTCCATTAGTCCCTCCGGCGTCCCCTGGTAGACGAGATTTCCTCCTCCGTTTCCTCCCTCTGGACCGAGGTCGATGACGTAGTCGGCACGTTTGATGATGTCCAGATTGTGCTCCACGATCACGAGACTGTGCCCAGCATCTATGAGGGCATCAAAGGTCTGCATCAGTACATTGATGTCGTGCACATGAAGCCCGGTCGTCGGCTCGTCAAAGATAAAGAGAACAGGGCTGGTAGAATTGCCGACGAAGTAGGAAGCGAGTTTGATACGCTGGTTCTCTCCGCCGGAGAGAGTACTGGAGTTCTGTCCTAGTTTTATGTATCCCAGACCTACGTTCTGCAGCACAGTGAGACGTCGAATTACCTCTTTGCATCGTGGATGCTCCTGTTCGTGTGCAGCGAAGAAAGCGATAGCATCGTCCACCGTCATGTCGAGGATGTCATAGATACTATTGCCCCCAAAGAGAACCTCTAGCACATCGCTACCAAATCGTTTCCCATGGCACTCTTCGCACTCTACCTCGATATCTGCCATGAACTGCATCTCCACGGTCACGATGCCTTCACCTTTGCAGTTTTCGCACCGTCCTCCCTCTTTATTGAACGAAAAGAACTGCTGAGTAAATCCCATCTGCTTTGCCAGAGGCTGATCCGCATATATCCCACGTATGTCATCGTAGATGCCGATATAGGTGACAGGATTAGAGCGTGTGCTACGCGTCAGAGAGCTCTGATCCATGTACTCCACTTCGGTGATGTCGGTAGTGTTGCCCGATATGCTATCCATCTCGATTCCATTCATCGATGCGCCGTCTACCAATCGCTCCATCGCGGAGTAGAAGACCTCCTTCACCAGCGTGCTCTTGCCTGATCCACTCACACCTGTTACTACTGTCATTGTGTGTAGGGGAAAGGTTACGTCTATATTCTTTAGATTGTGCTTATAGGCTCCATGGACAGTGATGCTTCGGTCGAACGTACGTCTACTCTTGGGCCATGCGATACTCATGCGCCCCGTCAGGTACTCCACGGTAAAACTCTTTGTCCTCTTAGCAGGAAGGTCAATTGGATTACCGATGAATACTATCTCACCTCCTAGCGAACCGGCCTTTGGACCCATATCCACTATCATATCCGCAGCGCGCATTATCTCTTCATCGTGCTCCACGACCACGACTGTATTACCGGCTTTTGTCAACTGGCGCATGATGCCAATCAGGAGATGCGTATCTCGAGGATGCAGTCCTATGCTTGGCTCGTCAAGGATATACAGTGATCCTATCAAACCTCCCCCTAGCGAAGTGGCGAGCGTGATCCGCTGGCTCTCACCTCCAGATAGGGTGCCTGCTACACGGTTAAGCGTCAGATAACCTAACCCTATGCCTGTGAGGTACGACACACGGCGGCGGAGCTCCTCGAGCAGACGTGCCCCCACTCTCGTGTCTTCCTCCGACAGCTGCAGTTCCTGGAGCCACCGATCCAGATCCGAGAGAGGCATCTCTACCAGTTGGCCAATGTCTTTGCCTGCGACCTTGACGTAGAAGGCTTCTTTTTTCAGGCGCTTGCCGTGGCAGGTAGGACAAGTCGTACGTCCACGGTAGCGAGCGAGCATGATGCGGTAGTGCATCTTGTGAGGATTCGCCTCGAGGTAGTGGAAAAAATCATTGATCCCAAAGACCCCATTACCCCCGTTCCATAGGAGCTCTCTCTCCTCCTCTGATAGGTCACAGTAGGCTCTGTGTATCGGAAAGTCTCCCTTCGTTGTCTCCATGAAATAATCTCGAAAACGACTCATCTTCGGTCCTCGCCAGCATACTACTGCATCTTCGTAGAGGGACAATTTCTTATTGGGCACCACGAGATCCTCATCAATACCCATGACCTTGCTGTAACCCTCGCACGTAGGGCATGCCCCGGCGCTGCTATTGAAACTAAAGAGTTTGTCCGTAGGATCCTCGAACGTGATCCCATCGGCCTCGAAGCGATCACTAAAAGTCCGCTCCCCTCCATCCCAGATGATGACACACGTTCCTCTGCCTTCAAAGAACGCTGTCTCCACCGATCCTCCAAGGCGAATGACGGCACTGTCCTTAGTCGGATCTACCCTCAGACGATCGATGACGATGTGCATACCGCTTTTCTTCATCTTCGATATCTTCGGATCCTCAAGGAGGTCACTGATGCGTGCCGTTTCTCCATTCCGCTGTAGACGGCTATAGCCATTGGATATGAGTATCTTGAGATGGTCTTCCAAGGATCTACCACGTGGTACATCCATGGGGGCACAGACGAGAAAGGGAGTATCTATAGGTAAACTGTGGACGAAGTCTACCACATCCTGTATCGTGTGACGGCGAACCTCCTCACCGCTGATCGGGCTAAAGGTGTGCCCCACGCGGGCAAAGAACATTCTCAGATAATCGTATACCTCCGTATTTGTTCCCACTGTGCTTCGGGGTGACTTATTCGTCACGCGCTGCTGGATAGCGATAGCAGGAGGAATCCCCGTGATGTAGTCCATCTCGGGTTTACTCATCTTGCTCACGAACTGACGTGCGTATACACTCAAACTCTCCACGTACCTTCGCTGCCCCTCGGCATATAGGGTCTCGAAGGCAAGGGAACTCTTGCCACTGCCGCTGAGCCCAGTGATGACGATTAGTTTATCCCGTGGTATCTGGAGCGAGACGTTCTTGAGGTTATTGACTCTAACACCGTGGACGTCGATATAGTCTTGGGGTTTAGTTGCTTGGGAGATCTTCTTTCTTGCCATTCTTTCCTCTATTTCTGGAGCATAAAGGTACCAATAACTTTTGTAATACCTCATCCTTTTTTCTTTCCTCCATTGTTCTCTTGGTCCCGACTTCCTCACTATATATTCCTTTGTCTCCCGACAATTCCTCTTGATGAGAGTAAAATCCACATACTTATCACCACAAGGTAACCAGGTACCCGTCGTAACCTCTGGGCTTTTGATTTATCATCCTCTGGGACGTCGAATCGGAAAGCTCTGGGAGGTTCCTTTTTCGACCTCTGGGTCATCGATTTTCCGTTCTCTGGGAGCTTTTTTGCCTATTTATAATTGGTGTGTGGAGCAAGAATGATTTGTCTCTAACGCGTTGACAACAATAGGTTATGCACAATAGATGCACTACTGCTATCTTCTCTTTCAAAAGTATGAGAGGATAAGAGTTTTGGTTTTCTAAAATATTTATCGTACCTTTGCCGAACAATAAGAAGAGATCGCGGAGTGGAGCAGTGGTAGCTCGCTGGGCTCATAACCCAGAGGTCGTTGGTTCGAATCCGGCCTCCGCAACTATAAAGAACCCCGGTAGGAAAAACTTCCTACCGGGGTTCTTTCATTCTATCTTGTGATGGTGATTAGTGGAGGATAGAGGTGGGAACCTTGATGAATACAAGTGACATCTCGTCATCTTCCTCCACGAAGTATCCGAGGTGCTTGTCATCAAGTAGTACCATATCGCTATAGGCACTCATTCCGGGGTTGATGACAGTGGCATCCGACCATTTCTCCGCTCTTTCATCGTAGGTATATACGACCCCGTCCCAGCGTTTATTGGGTCCAAAGGGAAGGGAGTGAATGAGTACCTGAGTATCTCCTCTGGGGATGAGGAGAGGAGTTCCATTGCAGGCAGGATCATGGAGACCGGCATACTTAGTGGTATCATGCCATGTCTGACCGTCATCGTGGCTGAGCTTAAAAATTCGGTAACCTTTGTCCGGATTACGAATGCTCATGAGGATAGAACCGTCGGGGAGCTGTATAACCTTCGACTCATCTCCACGCTCGTAAACTCGGTCGGAGACCTGCCAGGTCTTACCTTCGTCATCGGAGTAGATGAGATAATTGTCCAGCTTCCAGTCCTGTGATGTCCGCATCGCAGCGACAAACATGATGCGACCTGTACCACTTGTCAGCCCTTGACCAGATGCGCAGAAAGAGCTGAGAAAACGGGATCGAATGGGATCGCTGCACTCATGACCGTAGAGGAATGGTGTGATATCCTTGGCTTCGCTCCATGTACGACCGTCGTCGTCACTCGTCATCATATACGTGGGCTGTGGAATCTCAGCAGTGGAGCCCCACAGTCCGGGTCCTCCGATGAATATCATAACAATCTTTCCCGACAGTGTCTGCACGAGTGCTGCATCCCCGTAGCCCTGTCCATACCCCTTGCCCTCGATGATGATAGAGGGTTCACTCCAGGTTTTACCACCATCTTCACTACGACGTATGGTGATATCGATATCCTCGGGGATGTCTGTCTGATTGTACTTGCGACGATCAGCGACTGCAAGGAGTGTCCCTGCCTGGGTATGGAGGATAGCAGGGATACGATAGTTGCGACTCCCGGTGTCACCGGGGACGTAGAGTGGTTTATAAATCTCGAATAGGCGCCGTGTCGTCTTTTCCCCAATGTGCTTGAGGGGGATTTGTTTTCCGTCTACCTTGATGTCAGTGATGCGGAATGATAGTACATCCTCCGCAGGTCGTGACTGTGGAGACTGTGGCAGAAGGTTAGCGACAATGGTGAATGTATTTCTACCTTCGGACAGTTTTACGAGTGTGGATGCATCCTGATTCAGCGTGAACGGAGAGGCAGAGTAGGGGATACGTCCCTTGTAGTCGTCGAGATCACGAATGGCGATGGAATCGCAGTCGAGACGCTCCAGACCACTGATGAGAGCTCGGCTCTCGGACGGGAGTTCGTACGTAATCTCTGCTATGCTTGTCCCTGATATCGCTGGGATATCTATTGTTGCCAGAGTGCGGTGCGGAGCGCCATATTGGGCGCCGTGGTGGCTGTAGTGAATACAAATCGTATCACCACTCTGTGCTTGTAGTGAGAGTAGTGATGCGAGAGAGAGAAGGGCCACCATAAGTGTAGTCCTTAGGTATGTCATAGGTTATTTTTCTCTATATCTTTAAAATAATTGTACGTGCCTACCTTAAGTTCTATGCAGGCTGCTTCGTCGCAGACGATGATACCTTTGGGATGCAATTGGAGGGCTGTCACTGTCCACATCTGGTTCACGGCTCCTTCGATGGCCTGCTTCACGGCATTTGCTTTATTGTGACCATTGGCGAGGATCAGCACTTCACGAGCATCGAGAATAGTGCCTACTCCCACCGTGAGAGCAGTCTTTGGAACTTGGTTGATATCGTTGTCGAAGAAGCGAGAATTGGCTATGATTGTATCTGTCGTCAGCGTCTTCACTCGCGTACGAGAGGACAACGACGATCCTGGTTCGTTGAATGCGATGTGACCGTCCGGCCCTATTCCACCGATGAAGAGATCGATCCCTCCGTATGATTTGATGCGTTGCTCGTAGTCCGTACATTCGGTCTCGAGACAATCCGGATTGCCATTGAGGATATTGACATTCTCACGTTTGATATCTATGTGACTGAAGAAGTTGCTCCACATGAACGTGTAGTAACTCTGTTCGTGATCACGAGGAATTCCAATATACTCGTCCATATTGAATGTGACGACGTTGGCGAAGGACACCTTCCCGTTCTTGTGCATGCGGATTAACTCTTGGTACATACCCAGAGGTGTCGATCCCGTGGGGAGACCGAGCACGAAAGGCTTGTCATTCGTAGGCTTTGCGGCGTTGATCTTCTCCGCTACATAGTTAGCAGCCCACACGGACATCGCGTCTTTGTCGGCCTGAATAATAACTCTCATAATTCTTGTCTCTCAATTTTTCTGATTATGCATCTATTGCTTGATGGCTTTCGCCATTTCCTTGCCCATCTCAAAAATCCTCTCCTCGACTGATGCAAAGTCTGCACACATCATCATTATGGGTTTGGCTACTTCTGTCCAGCCAAGATCTGCGGCGATAGCGTCAAGTTTCTTCTCAGCTGCACAGTTCCATGATCCGGATCCGAACGTAGCGACCTTACGGTCGGGGATACTTCGGGAGCGGAGCATGGTGAGTACATTGTCGAGAGGAGGGAGTACCTCCATGTTGTAGGTCGGTGACCCGAATACTACACCTTTGTATCGGAATATGTCTGCGATGATGTATGATGGGTGAGACTTACTGAGGTTGTGGAGCACTACTTTCTTGACACCATTAGCCTGCAGAGCCTTTGCTACAGCGTCAGCCATGTGTTCGGTATTTCCATACATAGAGCCATACACGACCACAACTCCTTCTTCGCCTTCATACCTGCTTAGTCGATCATAGAGTGAGAGGATGTCTGCGATTTGTTCCTTCCACACAGGACCGTGAGTGCTACAGATGGTGCAGATTTCCAGGTCTGCTGCTTTCTTCAGAACTTGCTGTGTCTGTTTGCCATATTTGCCTACAATATTGGAGTAGTAGCGGTATACTTCATCGAGAAATACGCTTGTATCTACTTCTTTGTCCAGTACTCCGCCATCTAGAGTACCAAACGACCCAAACGCATCTGCACTGAAGAGCACCTTCTCCAGTGGGTCGTATGTAAACATTACTTCCGGCCAGTGAACCATGGGGGCGAAGACGAACTGAAGCGTTCTTGAGCCGATATTCAATCCTTCAGACTCAGAAACCTCTACGAGACCGTCGCATATCCCATGAAAACCTTTGAGCATAGGCCATGTGCGCTTGTTCCCCACTATCTGTACGTTGGGATAGCGGTGACGGAGGAGAGAGAGGGAGCCTGAGTGATCGGGTTCCATGTGGTTGATGATCACATAGTCCAAGGATGCTCCCCCGAGAGCTTGATCCAATGAGTGTAGAAATTGGTCGGAGTAGCACACATCCACTGTGTCCAGTAAGACGTTCTTCTCGTCACGTATGAGGTAGGAGTTGTACGCCACTCCATTGGGAAGAGGCCAGATATTCTCAAAGAGATGTTTCGTACGGTCATTGACACCCAAGTAGTAGGTCGAGTCATTTATCTTAGGGATATAGTTCATTGGTTGAATGAATATGTATGGTGATATTTTGTGAATAAGCAAAGACCTTAGATGATGCGTCCCTCCGCGGGTTTCTTGCACTTGTGACTGTATATAACGCAGGCGATACCGATGAGTATGCAGGGTATACTCAATAACTGCCCCATGTTGAGTATCATGTCTGCTTCGAATGCTGCTTGATCGTTCTTGAGGAACTCTACGAAAAACCTCACCCCAAATATCAGAATCATGAATACGCCGCTCAGGAATCCGACCTTTCGCTGCATGTTCTTCCTCCAGTACAGCCACATCAGTATCCCGAAGATGACAAAGTATGCCAATGCTTCATAGATTTGCGTCGGGTGTGATGGCACGGAGAAAACGGGTTCTGCCCCTGCCCGCCAATAGGGGACATTGGTGATGAATCGAAACCCCCAGGGTAGATCCGTCGCATGTCCGTAGATCTCGTGATTCATAAGATTACCGAGACGGATCATACCACCCACCAGTCCTGTGGGTACGACCAGCCGGTCGAGGGTCCACAGCATGCTGCGATGAGAATAACGACGGGAGAAGAAGTATACTGCCGTGATGATCCCGACGACACCACCATGACTGGCGAGCCCCCCCTCCCAGACCTTCAGAATCTCAATGGGGTCCGCCAGGTAGTACTCCGGATGATAGAAAAGACAGTGCCCCAATCTCGCTCCCACTACTGTACCTATCAATACGTAGTAGAAGAGTGCATTGAGCCACCCCTCCGGGAGCTTCTCTCGCTCCCACATCCTTTGCTCTATGTAGTATCCGAAGACGATCAACCCCACGGCAAACAAAAGTCCATACCACCCCACATGCACATTTCCCCACTCGAAGAGGATAGGATCTACCGTCCAAGTCACCACATTTAGCATATGTTATATTTTTATCTTCCTTTGTTGTTTTGTAGCTATTGTCTTCTCCTACTGATTTCAGAACCTTTTGCCGATCGTTATTCCCGATACGGTGTAGAACGAACCGAATCCTTCCCCTTTTGTTCCGAGATTGCGTCCTACACCTAGACCTAGGTCGCATGTCCAACCTCCTCGAGAGACATACTTCCAGCCGACACTTATTCCCAGTCCAAGTGCCACAAATGACGAGGAGTCGGGATCTTTGGTTAGATACGACTCATCAAGTGCACTCTCGTAGTACTTTGTGTGATGCGAGTATGATGTAATGGCCGTATTTACTTCGGCAAAAAATCCCCTCGCCACACTCCGAGCGGACTCTCCATTGGCGGTGAAGTACCAGCGGAAGAAAGGCATCACCTGAAAGTTTCCCATCATTTCTTTCATTCTAGAGTTTTCGCCCAATGCTACGCTGACTCTTCCTCCCAAACCCATGTCAGGACGGAGGATATACTCATACTCTACTTCAGGTCTCAGAGAGATGACAGCCTTAGCTACATTGAGCTTAACTTCGTGGCGGTGCGCCAAGGGATCTATTTTGTCATAGTTCTGTGCTGATGCTGTTTGTGTGCCATAGAGCATACCTATCACCAAGCATGCCAAAAGTGAAAAGACAGATTTATTCATACGATTTAATATTGATAAAATACAACAGCTCTCCATTCTTACAGTACACAAAGATACACTATTTCGGGGAGAGCCAAAAATCCTCTACGGTGCATCCGGGAGTATTCGTCAATAAGGAAATTCTACATTCACTGCAACCTCTTGTATTTTTGTAAATACAATGAGCTCCTATTCCTTGCACTCGAGACTTTTCGGAATAAATCGGAGCAATGTTAATGTCCCTTATCTTGTTTCATATCTGTGGGCCGATTGGGTGAATTTATTGGAATTAAAGGGGGGGAATCGTGGGGAATATGCGACACCGCGGTAGGTTATGTTTTCCCTCATTTGTCTGGGGTATGTGGGGATGTCTTATGAAAACCTCTGGGTCGTCGATTTTCCGACATCCCAGAGGTTGTCTGAGAAAGCTCTGGGTCATCGCTCCGTCGACGACCCAGAGCTTTTTTAGCACATGTGCTTGCGTAGAACATGACCGGAAGGCTGTCACCACCGAATATCGTTCCGAATAGGAGTAATCTCTTTAGTCGGCTTCACGCTATACTATAGGGTGGATGCACAGGGTATCTTTTGTGCGGGGAATCGAAATAAAAAGGTACTTTTGTGGAAACGTGGTTGGTGAATTAAGTGGAAGAGAGAGTGAGTACGAAAAAAAAATTGTCAGCTCCCATGCTGTGGCAAATGTTTCGGACGTTTGCCTTGATCGGATCCTTCACGTTTGGTGGAGGATATGCCATGCTGGAGCAGATACGGCAGGAGATCGTGGATCGCCACAAGTGGATGACGGATGAGGAGTTCTTGGATCTCTTTGTGGTGGCGCAGTCGTTACCAGGGGTATTTGCAGTGAATATCTCCATATTCGTAGGATACCGCCTGCAGGGGATTGTAGGTGCTATCTGTTGTACCCTCGGTACCACTTTACCGATATTTCTCATCATGCTATTGATAGCAGTGTATGCGTCGAAGATCAAGGATAATCCCGTCGTTGAGGCTGTATTCAAGGGAGTTCGTCCTGCTGTTGTCGGCTTGATTGCTGCTCCCGTAGTCACTATGTGGCGCTCCCTCAAGCTCAGCTGGAAAATGGCTTGGATCCCTATTGTCTGTGCCCTTTCTGTGTGGTGGATAGGTGTCAGTCCCGTTACTGTTGTCATCGTTAGTGCCCTTGTCGGCTGGCTGTACTTTAGGTTCATAACCTCTCGATTCACCCCCAAAGCTTGATGATATACCTACAGCTGCTACTCGTTTATCTCAAGATCGGTCTCCTCGGCTTTGGCGGAGGGTATGCCATGCTTTCATTGATACAGGAGGAAGTCGTGGTGCGTCATCAGTGGCTAACGATGCAGGAGTTTACCGACATAGTTGCCGTTAGTCAGGTTACGCCCGGTCCTATCGGTATCAATAGTGCTACCTATATAGGTTATACCGTCACGGGCAGTCTGTGGGGGAGTGTGGTCGCGACTGTGGCGGTAATGATACCGTCTTTTGTCCTCGTGCTTCTCATCTCTCTATCTTTCGCGCGCGTCAGGGGCAATAAGAATGTAGAGGGAGTATTTACGGGTATTCGCCCGGCGGCTATCGGCTTGATAGCCGCTGCCGCGCTATTGCTAATAACACCCGAAAACTATCCCGATCTCTACAGTTACATCATCTTTGGGCTTGTATTCCTCCTCACAGTGACGAAGAAGGTCCATCCTATTCTACTCATTGTCCTTTCGGGTGTCGTCGGATATTTACTCTACTCATGAAGCAAAAGATACTTTCCCTTATTCTGTTATCTTTCCCTATCCTTCTTACGTATGCAGCCGGACCGAGTGCCCGCCTATGGTATCGTGCACCAGCGCAGGTTTGGGAGGAGACACTCCCTCTTGGCAATGGTCGTATAGGCATGATGATCGACGGAGAAGTGCGTCACGAGCAATTGATCCTCAACGACCTTTCCATGTGGAGCGGTAGCCACGACGAGGAGCAGTGGGCAGGAGATGCAGCTTCCTACTTGCCTCAAATACGTGAGCTACTGTTGGTTGGTAAGAATAAGGAAGCCCAGGATCTGATGTTCGCTCACTTCAGGTGTGGAGGTAAGGGGAGTGCCTATGGAGCAGCCGAAGACACCCCTTATGGATGCTTTCAGATGCTCGGACTTCTAGACATCCGTCACCAGCTCCCGAGGGGAAAGGTGACCGACTACAGTCGTGAGCTACTGCTCAAGTCTGCACAAGCACACACCTTCTTCACGCTTGATGGAGTGAACTACTCTCGCACGTATTTCGCCAGTCACGATGCAGATGTACTTGTCGTACGTCTCGCAGCCGACTGTGCGGGGAAGGTCTCCTTCACCGCAGCGCTGTCACGTTCGGAGGGAGCTACAGTAACGACTCGGGGGAACAAGCTCATCATGAAGGGACAACTGCCTGATGGTAGGGGCGGCAAGGCTGGTACGTCCTTTCATACCGAGGTTCTGATCATTCCTACAGGCGGTCGTCTCAGGAGCGGTAAGTCGGATATCGCCGTGACGAGTGCCGATCAAGTCCTTCTCCTCATCAGCACGCGCACTGACCTGGAAATGAGAGGAGGGGCAAAGATAGAGTGCCCCGACAAGATCCTGAAGGACGTTTCTGGTTTCACGTACGAGGAACTACTCCGTGGACACTTGGAGGCATATGGAGAGAAGTACAACCGTGTAGAGCTGACCCTCGATGATGCGCCGGAGAGCGTGGAGCTTACTACTGACGAACGACTGAAGAGGTTTCAGAGCGAGGATGACCCATCGTTCGTGGCTCTCTACTTCAACTACGGACGGTACCTCATGATCAGCGGTGCGCGTCCGGATGGTTGGCCACTGAACCTGCAGGGGATGTGGGCTAATACTACCCAGACACCTTGGAATGGGGATTATCATCTTAATATCAACGTCCAGATGAACTATTGGCCTGCCGAAATCTGCAACCTAAGCGATCACCACATGCCACTCCTAAGATTCACCCAAAATCTTGTCGCGAACGGACGGCAGACAGCCAGGGAGTTGTATGCTGCTCGAGGATGGGTCGCACACATGATGACCAACCCCTTCTACTTCACAGCTCCGGGAGAGGATGCATCATGGGGTGCTACGAATACCGGGGGAGCGTGGCTATGTCATCATATCCTGGAGCACTTCGCTTTTACCCGTGATACCGCATTTCTCAGCAGCGCGTTTCCGGTGCTCTTGGGAGCAGCAGAATTCTTCGTTTCTACGATGACCCATGATCCGAAGTCGGGGTATCTGGTCACGCTTCCCAGCTCTTCGCCCGAAAATGGATTTTATCACCGAGACAGCGTGACGCCTGTATACGTGTGCATGGGCCCTACGATGGACAATCAACTTGTGCGTGAGCTCTTCAATGGCGTACTTGACGCTGCCGAGATCTTGAGGGTATATGATCCTCTACTCACTGAGATTGCCAATCGGATTCCCCACCTTGCCCCTACCCGAGTCAGTGAGGAAGGCTATGTGCTTGAGTGGCTCGAGGACTATGCGGAAGTAGAGCCTCACCACAGGCATGTATCGCATCTCTACGGACTGTATCCGGGGCATGAGATTACTCCGTCTGCGACACCTGAAATAGCTGAGGCGGCCAAGGTGACACTCAATAGGAGAGGAGACGAGGGGACAGGTTGGAGTCGTGCGTGGAAGATTAACTTCTGGGCGCGACTAAAGGATGGCGAGCGTGCCCTCAAGCTGATCAAGAGTCTGCTCCAACCCAGTTTATCCACAGAGAATATCGCATCCCATGCCGGTGGTACGTATCCCAATCTCTTCTGTGCTCATCCGCCATTCCAGATCGACGGTAACTTTGGAGGTACTGCAGCCATAGCCGAGATGTTGCTACAGAGCCATGAGGGTTTCATCGAGCTGCTCCCCGCACTTCCACAAGCTTGGAGAAATGGTTCCTACAGCGGTCTTAAGGCGCGTGGAAACGTGGAGGTCGATGTGCTCTGGAAAGATGGAATAGTCCAAACGTACGTCCTAAGTACTCCGCTCCAGACAGCTACTGTAAAGGTCCTTAACCCCTGGACGAAGCAGGTAGAAGAAGTTACCGTGACCCACGATACACCTAGTGTCTTTGCCCGTCCACTTACCTCTGACTAAGCACACATCCGAATTGAACAAGACTGTCACCGCCCACGGATTCGAGTGGGGGGGACAGTCTTATGCCTGACGGTAACGGCATAGTACCACTGGAACGTATCAATAAACGTATCGTAAATCAAATACCGATGAGTAGGCTTACTATCGAGTATCGTTGGGCCTGCAGTTCTCCGGTCGTATCTTGCTCCCCTTTGCTCAAATGAGCGTTACTTGCTCTCAAAAAGCTCTGGGTCGTCGCTTCACCGATGTCCCGGAGCTTTCTTTTGAAACCTCTGGGTCGTTGATGAAGCGACGACCCAGAGGTTTTTTTGAACCGATCTACGGTCGTCTTGACGGCTTTTATCGCTTTATTTCGGTGACAATGGACTTGAGTCGATCGCCGATGCCTATGGTATATCCTTGGCTGAAGTAGACAATGCGATTGAAGGTATCCGCTATGATGATCACAGGGAGGTCAAACTTTCCCGAGTGCTCCAGCCCCTCTGCTATCCTCTGCTCTATGCCTTGGGTGTCCTGGCCCCATGTCGCTTGTGGTAATAGTGTCATGAGCTCGCCGGTGGGAGAAGTGTCCTTGGTGGTGAGGGCGAGGATCGGAAGTGGGGTATGCCCACTCTCGTCCATGAGTGCGCCGAGGTCACGGAGGATATGATCTGTGGGTTCGTGGTGAGGTTTGCCGAGGATGAGGAGGTAGTAGCCTCGACCGGTGGTGCTGAGGATACTCTTCTCCGTGCCGGTAGCGATGTCGGCATACAGTGATTCGGCATCGATACTCCCGATCACACTGACAGCATCCTCGTTGTAGTCAAAGACAAGCGGTGTGGAGACGCCACACTGGAGCTTGGAGAGGTGGTATAATACGGTACCATTAGCCTGCCGTGCACCTGTGCCCACGAGGTTTTGGGTGTAGAGCAGCTGTTCGCCATTGAGATCATGGTAGGGTGTCGCCCACTTGAAGCCATAAGTGCCGATCTGACCATTCGGCAGGATGTGGTTGACACTGAACTGTGCTTCGTACTTAGGGGTCTTGAGGTACCTCTCCTGAGTGTAGGTGAGGAGCAGTGGGCAGTTTGCTTCTACTGTCGCTCCTTCCTCTGCATCCTCCGAAAGGAAAGGAAGGATCTGTTCTTTGTCGTTTTCGTCCACGAAGACGACGACACCATTGCCCGTATCATACCGAGACTCGATGTGTGCGGTGCGTAGTAGTCGCACGAGTAGGATAGTGAGACTGCGACGGTCACCTACTTTCATCTCCCATGTCTTGACAGGACTGACAGGGATGAGGAAAGGATTGTAGAGCGTATCCACCTTGAATGCCCCTACGGTGCTGGCGAGGATCATCGCTCGCTCGCTTACAGATAGCTCACTGAATCTCTCCACGTTAGCGGAAATGTTGGTCACTGCATCGTCCAGGGCATTCTGATCGGGATAGATCGTCTCCAGCATCACGCGAGGAGAGATGAGGTCGGGCTTCAGCCACTCATTTGGTGTCAGATCTCTATCCAGAACGTCGAAGAGTGCTTGAATGCTGATGTCATGCAGATCCTTTTCGGTGAGCGAGGAGAGGAGGAGAACCGCTTGGTCGGCTTTGCCTGCGGCATTTGCTGAGCGGAGGAAGTCTGCTATCTCACGGTGGTAGCCACGACTCTTAGGATAGAGTTCGATGAGTGCAGTGCGATTAGTAGGGGTGAGGGTTAGTTCGTTGGCGAGGGTTGTGGCTGTGGTAGTGTCGGGGAATGTAGCTGTGTATGTACTACGTATGCGGTTGTTTTCAGCCATGCGCTTATTATTCTCCTGCTCTTGTTCCGCGGTAAACTTCTGCTCCGGTACTTGCTCACGAGGTGGAGTGAGAGCGAAGTGCATATCTGCCGGTATATCCTCGTAGGAACCGAGGGTCAGTTCTATGGTCGTGCCTCCTTGCTTATTGGATAGCTGCCCGATAGCTAGTTCGTGATTGCTTCTGCTGGCTACGACCATGACGTCTCCCAGCCCTAACTCTATGGTAGCTTCGCCCTTGTCGTCCGTAGTGCGGGTCACGAGAGGATAAAGCTCTGCGTAATTATAGAGACGAAAGGTCACTGTAGCTCCTACGGCCGGTGTGCCGTCGGGATTGAGCACACGGGCAGTGGCTATGGCGGTAGGAACGTAGTTGGAAGTGATGTTGAGGACAGTGTAGGTAGGTGACTCGAGGAGCTTTTCTTCTGCCCCTGTGTAGTGCCCGAAGGCATTTGTCTGAAGCATCATTGCTCTGAGCACCGGTGCATCGAACCATGCATTGTCCAGCACGGGAGCAGGTTCGCTGGCACCGATGTAGTGCCACTCACCATCCACCCAAACCTCGACCCACGCGTGGTTGTCGTCGGTATGTGCCCACCGTGGAGTGTACACTTGACGGGCAGGAATTCCCACAGCACGCATCACTGCGACTACGAATGTGCTCTGCTCACCACAGCGACCAAGGGCATTGCGAAGGGTGGCTATGGGGGGAGATGTGCGGCCATCACTGGGCTCGTAGGTGATATGCTGATGGCTCCAGTGATTGAGCTCGAGGACAGCGTCGTGCATGCTCATGCCCTGCACAAGCTCACGGAGTTCTGCGTAGTATTCGGTGCGGAAATCGTCCAGGACTTCGTTATTGACCCTCAGGGGCAGAACGAAGTGACGAAAGAGTTCGGCTGGGATGTCCTTCCCCCAGGGTAGCTCTTTACGTGCCTGTAAGGTGGTGCGTACGTTATTGAGATGAAAGTCCGACGTGTGGTCTACCATGTCAGGCGTAGGCATGTAGGCATAGATGAACTCCAGTGCCGAAAGCTCATCTGCAGTCAGTTTTATCGAGTCATAAGGTGAGAGGGGAGACTGAGAGAGCCCGAGGATTTTTATTTTTTCATCCAATGCTCGGTGCGCATCGGACATTACCTCTGAGGGGAAGAGCGTTGATCCATTGCCCTTAGATCCGCATGAGGTTGTTAGTAGCATGAGGCCTACTAGGAAGGGTAGTATCCTCTGTGTCATCTTTTTCATCTGTTTTGTGTCTTATTAGGAATGTATGATGTTCTAGACCGTAAAGTTAATGATTATTTGTGATTTCGCCGGGTAACGAAGGTCCACGATTATGGAATTACCAAATTCGTACATCCATCGTTTTTTGGTAACTTTGTAAGTAGACAAGATCAGGGAGGAGATAAATCGCAGAAAGTATATTTACCAATCTTACAAATACAAAAATTGACATAGGTATGGCTGTATCAGAAGAATTGCTGAAATCCATAAGAGCGAAAGCAGAGACGTGGCTCTCTGAGGAATATGATCAGGAGACAAGGGAGCAGGTCCGCGCCCTCTTGGACGATGGAGATCCTACCGAGCTGGTGGATGCTTTCTATAAGGACTTGGAGTTCGGTACCGGCGGTCTGCGAGGCATTATGGGGCCAGGTACCAATAGGATGAATAAGTACAACGTCGGTGCTGCGACTCAGGGACTGTGCAACTATCTCCGAAAGGAGTATGGTGCGGATGCAGAGTTGAGCGTGGTGATTGCCTATGACTGTCGCCATAATAGTCATGCTTTCGCTGACATTACGGCGGGGGTATTCGCAGGGAATGGCATAAGGGTATACCTATACGAACATCTTCGCCCTACGCCCATGGTGTCGTATGCCATTCGTCAGCTCGGATGCCAGAGTGGGGTGATGCTGACAGCGTCGCACAACCCAAAGATATACAATGGCTACAAGGCTTACTGGAGCGACGGAGCCCAGATGATAGCTCCACATGATAAGAATGTGATCGGAGAAGTCAATAAAATTCGTTCGGTCAAGGATATTAAGTTTGATGGTCCAGAGGAGCTGATTACGATGCTTGGGGCAGAGATGGACGAACGTTTCCTCGCTGATTTGAAGAGGACACAACTGTCTCCAGAGCTGGTGAAGAAGCATCATGATTTACGTATTGTCTATACTCCTATTCATGGTACGGGTGGGCAGATCGTGCCGCGAGCACTGAGAGAGATGGGGTTCACCGAAGTGCACACAGTAGAGGAGCAAATGGTTGTGAGCGGGGACTTCCCCACTGTCGTTTCTCCGAATCCCGAAGAACCGGCAGCATTGGAGTTGGCGATTAAGAAGGCTAAGGAGGTGGGCGCGGACCTCGTAATGGCATCGGATCCGGATGCCGATCGTATTGGATCAGCGGTGAAGGATTATGATGGTAATTGGGTCCTCGTCAATGGCAATCAAACTTGCCTGCTATATGCTTACTATGCCATAGAGAAGCGACGTGAAGCTGGTGAATTAAGCGATAGTCAGTACTTGATCAAGACAATTGTGACGACAGATTTGATCCGTAATATTGCTGAGCGTAATCACATCCAACTCTACGATGTGTATACAGGCTTCAAGTGGATAGCTGCTGTGATGAAGGACAATGAAGGAAGGAAGGAATATCTCGGTGGAGGCGAGGAGAGCTATGGCTACTTGTGGGAGGAATTTGTGCGCGACAAAGACTCTGTTTCTGCATGTATGATCCTGGCAGAGATTGCAGCATGGGCGCGTGAAAAAGGCTTGACGATCTATGGTCTCCTCGACAAGATTTACCTCGAGTATGGGTTCTCTGTCGAGAAGAATATTTCTATTGTACGTCCGGGTAAAAGTGGTGCTGAGGAGATTGAGGCAATGATGAAGAACTTTCGTGAGCATCCTCTTAAGCAACTTGGCGGTGCTCCAGTGTCCGAAATCCTCGATTACTCGAAACTCATAGGTGTAATGACTGACAGTCAAGAGGAGTACACTCTAGACTTCCCTACGACGAGCAACGTACTTCAGTATCGAGCAGAGGACGGAACTAAGCTCTCCGTTCGCCCTTCCGGTACCGAACCTAAGATTAAGTTCTATATTGAGGTACATGCATCTCCCAAGACTACAGAGGAGTTGGCATCTGCTCGCATCAAGTGTGAGGAGCGTATAGATGCTATTCGCCGTGACCTTGGTATATGATTGTTGGCTCCTATCCCTTAGGAGTCGCTGATCGACCGTAAAAATCCCTCTAAGCGCTCTCCGACCAGATAATGGATACGGAGGGCGTTTTTTTAGTACACTATTCATTTTTCTGCAGATGATTGTTTGTATAGCTGAGAAACCTTCTGTTGCTCGTGAGATTGCAACCGTATTAGGAGCCAATACTCGTAGGGATGGCTACATGGAGGGCAATGGCTATTGTGTTACTTGGACTTTCGGTCACCTTTGTGAGCTCAAGGAGCCTGCTGACTATGGTAATCAGTGGCGTAGCTGGAGCATCGTGCACCTTCCGATCATGCCAGATCGCTTTGGTATCAAGCTAAAGAACGATAATGGCATCAGGGAACAATTCGCTGTCATACAACGATTGGTCACGCAGGCGACTGAGGTTATCAACTGCGGTGATGCAGGACAGGAGGGGGAGCTTATCCAACGCTGGGTGCTACAGCTCTGCGGCTGTTCTGTGCCAGTCAAGCGTCTCTGGCTCTCATCCATGACCACAGAGGCAATCAAAGAAGCCTTCGGCAATCTAAGAGAAGATTCTGCCTATGTCAACCTCTACCATGCAGGTATGGCTCGGGCTATTGGCGACTGGCTTCTCGGCATGAATGCGACTCGACTTTACACAGTCAAGTACCAGCAGGGAGGGCTGCGTCGTACCCTTTCTGTCGGTCGAGTGCAGACTCCTACACTGGCACTCATTGTCGAGAGGTATGAACAAATACAGTCTTTTGTTCCCGAACCTTACTGGGAAATCAAGACACTCTACCGGGATACGAAATTCGCTTCTACTCAGGGGCGATATGCCACTGCAGAGGAGGCAGAGGAAGTGATCCAAATTATCAGCAAGTCGGAGTTATTCATCACTGACCTTACGAAAAAGAAAGGTAAGGAGGCGCCTCCACGTCTATTTGATCTCACCTCCCTGCAGATAGAAGTCAATAAGAAATACGGCTACTCTGCCGATGACACACTCGCGGCAGTTCAGGCTCTATACGAACGAAAGCTTGTCACCTATCCGCGAGTCGATACCACCTACCTGACGACAGACATCTACACCAAGTGCCCACAGATTATGAATGGGCTCTACTCTTATGTCCCGGATCTGGTTGCCCCTCTGGCGCACAAAAAACTTCCTAAGCCCAAAAAGGTCTTTGATGATTCTAAGGTTACTGACCACCATGCGATCATTCCGACGGGCGAGAGAGGACACTTCATCTCTACAGTAGAGACACAGATTTATGATTTGATTGTTAAGCGTTTTATAGCGGTATTCTACCCTGACATGCAGTACGAGCAGACCACTGTCCTTGCCAAGATTGAGGATATTGACTTCAAGGCTACAGGTCGTACTATCGTAGATGCGGGCTGGAAGTTTATCTACCAGTCGGACGTATCCACCGCTGATGCCTCCGTAGATGATGATACGGATGACCGATCGCTGCTCCCCGACTTCACTGTGGGTGAACATGGAGTCCATAAGCCTGATCTTCTCGAAAAACAAACCCAACCTCCAAAGCTATACACCGAGGCTACTCTACTCAATGCTATGGAGACTGCGGGAAAGTTTGTGGAGGATGACGAATTAAAGGAAGCGATGAAGCAAAAGGGCATAGGTCGACCTTCTACGCGAGCAGCGATCATACAGACGCTACTCCAACGTGCCTATATACGCAAAGAGCGCAAGAGTCTCATCCCCACACCTATCGGCATAGAACTTATCCATACTATTCACAACGACCTTCTCAAGAGTGTACAGCTCACGGGAGAGTGGGAGTACAAGCTCCGTCTCATCGATCAGGGCAAGTATGATCCTGCACAATTTATCCAAGAACTCAAGAGAATGGTTTCTGATCTTGTCCGTGAGGTGATCTCTGATCCTCGACCTATGGAGGCTGTCCTCGCAGAGGCTAAGGAGGAAGCGCGTAAGAGAGCTGAAAAAGCCAACGAAGAGGAGGCGAAGAAAAATCGTTCGAAGAGTGCAAAACGCGCTCGAAAGGCTAAGAAGGTAAAAGAGGGTGATCAGTGCCCTAAGTGCAAGGACGGGACGATTCTTCGTGGTAAGCAAGCCCTTGGTTGCTCTCGCTTCCGCGAGGGGTGTGATTTCCGTCAACCCTT
Organism: Porphyromonadaceae bacterium; assembly: GCA_037191085.1. Lineage (GTDB taxonomy): Bacteria > Bacteroidota > Bacteroidia > Bacteroidales > Porphyromonadaceae > Porphyromonas_A. The sequence goes on from JBAKGE010000007.1 coordinate 23,996, forward strand.
TAATGACGAAGCATAGACGGGGTGCTCTTCATTTTTGAGGTCGGGACGTAGACCGCAAGGCTGCGGTGATATAGAAGTAAACGGACGGTGCTCTATTTTGAGCACCGTCCGTTTACTATTTAAGAAATGTTTGGAGTGGTAATTACATCATCCCACCCATACCGCCCGGCATAGCAGGCATTTCTGGAGTTTCAGACTTAATGTCCGTGATTACGCACTCGGTTGTGAGGAACATTCCTGCGATAGATGCTGCATTCTCCAGAGCCACGCGGGTCACCTTAGCCGGGTCAATGACACCTGCCTCGATGAGGTTCATGTACTCGTCGACACGTGCATTGTAACCATAGTCACCCTTGCCCTCGCGTACTTTCTGTACTACTACGGCACCTTCCTTACCTGCATTGGCTACGATCTGGCGGAGAGGTTCCTCTATGGCACGGCGGATGATCTCGATACCTGTCTGCTCGTCATCGGTAGCACCTTTGAGCTTCTCGAGGGCTTTGCTCGCACGGATGTATGCTACACCACCACCGGGTACTGTACCCTCCTCTACTGCAGCGCGGGTAGCACTCAGAGCATCGTCCACACGGTCTTTCTTCTCTTTCATCTCTACTTCGCTAGGAGCACCCACGTAGAGGACAGCTACACCACCGGCGAGCTTTGCCAAGCGTTCCTGTAGCTTTTCGCGGTCGTAATCAGAGGTTGTAGTCTCTATCTGCGCGCGGATCTGCTTCACACGAGCATCGATTTCAGACTTTTGACCAAGCCCATTGACGATCGTCGTGTGATCCTTATCTATAGAAATCTTCTCTGCCGTACCGAGCATATCGATAGTAGCGTTCTCGAGTTTGAGACCTGTTTCTTCCGAAATAACGGTACCACCGGTGAGTATAGCGATATCCTCAAGCATGGCTTTGCGACGATCACCGAATCCCGGAGCCTTGACCGCTGCGATCTTGAGTGAGCCACGGAGACGGTTAACTACGAGAGTAGCGAGGGCTTCGCTCTCGATGTCTTCGGCGATAATCAATAGTGGACGACCTGTCTGTACCACAGACTCGAGTACGCTCAAGATATCCTTGAGTACACTGATTTTCTTGTCGAAGATGAGGATGTATGGGTTCTCAAATTCCACGAGCATCTTGTCCGTATTCGTGACGAAGTATGGAGAGATATAGCCCTTATCGAACTGCATACCCTCTACCACTTCTACTGTGGTATCCATACCCTTGGCTTCCTCTACGGTAATTACACCCTCTTTCTTCACCTTGCCCATAGCCTCGGCGATGAGTCGACCGATTTCTTCGTCACCATTGGCAGAGATTTTAGCCACGTGCTCGATCTTCTCCAGATCGTCACCTACAGCCTTGCTCTGCTTCTTTAGTTCAGCCACTACCGCTGCTACAGCCTTGTCAATTCCACGCTTCAGGTCCATAGGGCTGGCACCTGCTGCTACATTCTTCATCCCCACGCTGATGATGCTCTGTGCAAGGATTGTAGCGGTCGTAGTCCCGTCACCTGCATCCTCATTGGTCTTGGACGCTACTTCTTTGACGAGCTGAGCACCCATATTCTCGAAAGGATCCTCCAGCTCTATCTCCTTGGCCACGGACACACCATCCTTGGTGATGTGAGGAGCACCGAATTTCTTATCGAGGATGACGTTGCGACCCTTAGGACCGAGGGTTACCTTTACAGCATCTGCGAGCTGATCTACACCGCTCTTTAGCTTATTTCTTGCTTCGGTATCGAATAAAATCTGCTTTGCCATATTTGTTTGTTATCTTTTTGTTTTTTGAAGTTGTTTGCTTAATAAGGAAATCCTTCGGATTATCCGATTACTGCGAGTACATCGCTCTGACGCATGATGAGGTACTTCTCACCGTCGAGCTCGATCTCTGTGCCGGCATACTTACCGTACAGTACGGTGTCGCCCTCCTTGAGTACCATTTCTTCGTCCTTAGTTCCCTTACCCACTGCCTTTACAGTGCCCTGGAGTGGCTTCTCCTTGGCAGAGTCAGGAATGATGATGCCGGTAGCAGTCTTCTGCTCAGCTGGTGCAGGTACTACGAGTACTCTATCTGCAAGCGGTCTAATTTTCATAAGTTTCTTGTCGTTTTATGTTGGTTATATAAATTGATTAGTTCACTTTACGTTCATAGGTATGAAAAAAACGTGCCAGTGCTGTCATCGGTGACAAAATGGCGATGTGAGGAGTACATGGGGAGCACTTTTGTCACTTTTGGCTGTCAGTGTGTAGGGGATGCAGAATAGGGGTTAGCGACGACCCAGAGAACGACAATGAAAGGTCCCAGAGAACGAAAAACAAAGCTCTGGCTCATCGAGAATGCAACGACCCAGAGAAAATTTTTGAGGTATGGGACATAAAAATGAAAAGGCTCCGGAACACAGTGACGGGATCGTACGTGAAGAGCCGAGTAGATAGTGGGCATCTACTCGGCTCTCTGTGTCGTGTCTCGATTCTGAACTAATGTACTCGGAGCGGGACTTGAACCCGCACGACCGTTGTCGGGTCAAAGGAGTTTAAGTCCTTCGTGTCTACCATTCCACCATCCGAGCGAATGAAACGTACATTATGTACTTGAGCGGAAGACGGGACTCGAACCCGCGACCCTAACCTTGGCAAGGTTATGCTCTACCAACTGAGCTACTTCCGCATGATCTAACCCACATCTCGTGGTTAAGTGATTGCAAAGATACTATTTTTTTTATTTCTTCCAAATGTTTTGGCTCCGTGTATGAGTGATTTCTGGAGCTAAAGAGGAAGTTGAGGTGTGCTTGTCAGTGATTGCGAGGGTGGTGCAGGAGGATCTCGGAGCGGAGTTTGGTGCGGTCTATATGGGTGTATATTTCTGTGGTAGAGATACTGGCATGTCCGAGCATGTCACGAATGGCGAGAAGATTTGCCCCTCCTTCGAGGAGATGTGTGGCGAAACTGTGTCGAAAGGTGTGTGGTGAGATTTCCTTGGTGAGCCCGACGGTGTCGACAAGTTTCTTGATGACAAGGAAGAGCATCTGGCGAGAGATGACTGTTCGATTGCGATTGAGGAAGAGGAAGTCTCGATAGCTGGGCTTAGCTTCGATATCAGCACGTAAGGGCAGGTACTCGTGTAGTCGATCTATGGCGGTAGGAGATATGGGGATGAGTCGTTCCTTACTCCCTTTACCCACCACACGGATAAAGCCTTCTTCGAGGAAGAGCGATTGAAATGTGAGATCGCAGCACTCGCTGGCGCGGAGTCCGCAGCTGTAGAGGAGTTCGATCATGGCAGCATTGCGCACACCATTGGGAGTGGAAGTGTCGATTGCGGCGATGATGGAGTCTACTTCCTCTACGGTCAGGACTTCCGGAAGATGTTGTCCGATGCTGGGACCCTCGAGAAGGTCGGTCGGATTCGAGGGGAGTATCTCCTCCAGCTCTAGGAAACGATAAAAAGACTTGACACCGCTGACGATGCGTGCCATACTGCGCTGTCCGATGCCGATATCTGCGAGGTAGGAGAGGAATTTCTCTAGGTCATTGTACTTGATTTCGAGGAGATCTCGACCGAGTTCATCCGCGTATTGGATGAGATGTGTAATGTCGTGTGTGTAGCTCTCGAGGGTGCTGGAGCTGAGGTTTCGCTCGAGGGTGAGGTAGGTGCGGTAGTCGTCGAGGAGTTCGCTGATATCCCGATGTTGACTCATATATACACGTTGAGAGCTAAGGTGTAGAAGGATACTGACTCTGCGCCGGCAGCGAGGACGGCACGTGCGGCATGGATGAGAGTCGCACCGGAAGTGAGGACGTCGTCAACGATGAGGATGCGCCGCCCTGCGACGAGTGAAGGCTGGGAGACGGCGAAGACGTTGACCATGGCTTGCCAACGAGCATCTCGAGAGCGGTAAGTCTGGGAGCCATGACTGGTACCTCGTGTGAGAATGCGTGGACATACCTCCAGGCCTAGCGGATCGGCAATGCCGTGGGCGATGTACTCGGCCTGGTTGTAGCTGCGTTGTCGCAGTCTTTGTGCCGTGAGAGGTATGGGGAGCACCATGGTAATGTCGGCAAAGTGGTGGGATTGGCGATGGTAGTCAGCGAAATGGTGAGCCATGCGGTATCCAAGGTGTGGGGCGTTGTGGTACTTGATGTGGTGGATGAGACGTCTGGTAGGATTGCCGTGGGTGAATACGAAGTCGCTCTGGTATTCTGTGAATGGTACGTGCCCTGCCAGCCGATCCCAAGCATGATAGATGAGCTCTGCGTCGTGGTAATGGGGTAGGGCATCAAGGCAGTGAGAGCAGACATAGGTGTCGTACCCGTCGATGCGCTGACCGCAGACTTCGCAGTAGGAGGGAAAGAGATATGCAGATAGGTCGGCGAGAAAATTAGTCATAGTGCTCTTCATTGTCCTCTGTGGCCAGATCGAAAGTGGATAGCGCTTTATCGATCAGTGATGAGGGGAATCCTCGTCCATATGCTGCCCGGGAGAGTCGCATGCGGAGGTCGTAGGGGTTGCGGGACTTACGTCGGTAGCTCTCAAGCTTAGGTTTGAGGTAACTGGTGGCGGCATTTAACCACTCATCGTCAGTGATCTCTTCGAGTTTCTGCCGGATGACGCTGGGAGAGATACCTTTGTGGGAAAGTTCCTGTGAGAGGATGAGTGGTCCCTTGTGTAGTAGATCGATCTTATCGTTGATGTACTTAGTGGCGTACCGCTCCTCGTCGACAAATTTCTCCCGTATCAGAAAATCCATGATTCGCTGCTCTGTCTCTATGTCCAGTGGCTCTTCGCTCCAGCGAGATAGCTTATCGGTTACTTCTTTGGGGCTCTTCTCCGCCTTGGCACAGTATGCTGCTGCTTTATTGAGCAGACGTTTGTACGCTTTTTCGTCCATGGGAGATCGTAAGTTATTTTTTCTGTCCGAAGATGAAGCGATCTCTGCCCTGCATGTCCTGTACGAGCTGGGTTTCTAATCCCATGCCACGGCACAGATCGACGCAGTCGATAGCCGTAAGCGCATTGAGTTCGTAGACAATCCATCCTCCGGGAGCAAGGAATGGAAGCAGTCTGTGTAGGATCGTACGGTAGAATAGGAGAGGATCACTGTCAGGGACAAACAGTGCTGTCTCCGGCTCGTAGTCAAGCACATGACGGCTCATGCCACTGCGCTCACGATTGAGGACATAAGGGGGGTTACTGATGATGAGGTCGTAGCTGTCGTGAGGCGGACGAAAGGACTCCTCGAGGATATCAAGCTGGTGAAGGTGGATGCGATGTTGGAGTTGGTGATGCAGGACATTGTGTTCCGCAATCTGAAGGGCATCAGGGCTGACGTCGATGGCATCTACGTGCAGCGCGGTGTTGTGGTGTGCCAAGAAGAGTGCTATGGCTCCGCTGCCTGTTCCGATATCTATTGCGGTCTTAGCAGGTGAGAGAAGCCCCCGCTCCTGTATCATGGTGCACATTTCTTCAGTCTCAGGACGAGGAATTAGAGCACCAGAAGCTATGAAGAGGGTGAGACTACCAAAGGTAACTTCTCCGAGGACATACTGGAGGGGTTCGTGCCTTTCAAGGCGTAACGCGATGGCTTCGACTGTCTCTTCTTCTTTTTTCGTAAGTTTGTAACCAGAGATGAAGAGCGAAGGATACGACCGCTGTGTCACGGCTTCGAGTATGCGCCGAGCGACTGTGCTGGCTTCGTCATTCCCGTAAAGGCGCCAGAGACGTTGGGTCATGTGCCGTTTGAATTGCTGGATATCCAATGTTTCTTCTATCTGTTATGAATGGGAAAGTATCTCGGACAAATGTAACTCTTTTAGCGCAAAGCAACGAAATGATAGAAGAAAAGTTCATGCGCAGAGCAATTGATCTCGCCCTGAGAGCGGGGGCACACTCGATCTCTCCTAATCCTCGGGTGGGTGCTGTGCTGGTACATGAGGGTAGGGTGATCGGTGAAGGCTATCACAGCCGTGTAGGAGCAGGACATGCTGAGGTCAATTGTCTCGCCAATGTACGTCCTGGAGATACTCATCTCATCCCCTACAGCACGATGTACGTCACTCTGGAGCCCTGTGCCCACGACGGACGTACTCCCTCTTGTGCACGCCGACTGGTACGTGAAAGAGTACAGAGGGTAGTGGTTGGTACGGTGGATCCCTTTCCACTTGTGAAGGGAAAAGGGGTACAGATACTCCGTGAAGGAGGGGTAGAAGTTGTCGTCCCATTTTTGGAGGAAGAGTGTCGTGACGTGGCTAAGGTTTTCCTCACGGGACAGACACTTCACCGTCCTTACATCGCATTGAAATGGGCAGAGAGTGCTGATGGTTATGTGGATAGGGAGCGGGATAGTGATCTAACTCCCCCAGTGACACTGTCATCGCCATTTACCCGTATGCTGGTGCATTATCGTCGAAGCACGAGTATGGGAATACTTGTCGGGCGTCGTACTTACGACCTTGATCATCCCTCTCTTTCCAATCGAGACTGGCACCTCAGCCCCCATAGCCCTCGTCCAATTCTTGTGTCCTCCTCTCGACCTGCTGATTTGCCTTCTCACTGGCTGCATATCACAGAGATTTCACAGGCAGAGATGCATTGTCTACTGAAGGAAGAGGGGATCACCTCCCTGCTCATAGAGGGAGGTACACGGACGCACTTATCGTGTATAAAGTTGGGGTTATGGGACGAAATCCATCGTGAAGTGGCACCTATGTGCCTACGTGAAGGAGTTCCCGCTCCGGTGATTCCTGCGGATGCAGTTCTTAGTAGCTGTCGGGAGATAGATCGTCGTCGACTCGAGCAGTGGTCTCGAGTTTTCTAACTACTCCACGGTAGCGCCATAGCAGTAGTAATCCGAGTGTCGTCAGTCCCACGGGAAAAGCGAACCAGATACCCATAATCCCCAGATTCAGGATGAAGCCCAGAGGATAGGCGACGAGCACTATCATCCCTGTATAGCAGAAGAAGGCAGCCATGGCGGTGAATCGCACGTCCTGCATCCCACGTAGTGCATTGGAGAATAGGATCTGTAGAACATCACCTACCTGATATAGGCATACGGGTATGCAGAGCATAGACACCAACCTTATCACCTCTCTGTCCTGAGTGAAGGCGTATCCCACTAAGTGTCTAAAGGCAACGAGTGCAATCATCAGCGTGCCGGCGATGACGGCATGCATCGTCAGTCCACTGCGTATGGTCTGCTTGATTTCGGATGGTCGCCGCAGTTCATAGAAGTGACCTACCCTGATAGTGACGGCAGCTGACAGCCCATAGTAGACCATGAAGCCCAGTGTGCTCAGGGTGTTGACTACTTGGTGTGCTGCCAGTTCGGTGGCTCCCAACCACCCGACCATAATCACAGCGATGCTGAATGAACCAGACTCTAGTCCCATTTGCATCCCGGAGGGGGTTCCGAGTGCAAAAAGTCGCTTCAGTGTAAGGCGATCCACTTGACCTCTCTCGCTGTAAGTTGCAGTGTAAATAGCTTTGATCTTGTGATGGTACGTGGTGGCGATAACCATGTAGGCAAGAGCGAAGAGCCGTGCCGTGAGTGTGGCTATGCCCGCCCCTGTAAGCCCTAATTCCGGGAAGCCCCAGTGCCCGAATATCAGTAGCCAGTTGAGGATTATGTTGATGACATTGCCGAGCAGGACAGCCTTCATCCCTATCTGTGTTAGCCCCACACCGTCGACGAACTGCTTGTACGTATTGAATGCCATAAGTGGGATAATGCTCACGAGATGTATGATATAATATATCCTAATCATCGGGAGTAACTCGGTCGGAGGGGCTAACCACTCTATTCGCCATAGGAAAAGACCCATAATGAGTGTAAGGGCTATGCCTACGAGTAGATTCGCCACCAGACTGCTCTGTAGCAGCGTTTTTAGCCTGCCATTGGCACTGGCTACTGCTCCTGATACCAGAGGTGTCAGTCCGTAGCTAAAACCCATACCGAGGATGAATGCGAGGTTGAGGAAGTTATTGACGAACGATGAAGCCGCCAACTCGGCAGTGCCATACTGACCGACCATGATATTGTCCACAAATCCGACGACGATAACTCCGAGCTGTCCCAGCATAATTGGCATCCCCAGTCGGAGGATGGCTCGTGCGTGTTCATTTTTCAGATCTGAAAGTATACTCTTCATTGACTTGTCCATGTGGTGACGATATAAGAGTGTACTCTACCGTCATTTCAGTTCAAAAAAATAGACCACCGCTGATAATTCCAAATAATTAATCAGGGATGGTCTATTCTTATCAAACTAAACAAACATTAAAAACAAAGTGACCCCGACAGGATTCAAACCTGTAACCTTCTGATCCGTAGTCAGATGCTCTATTCAGTTGAGCTACGGAGCCATTCCTTCATCTGCACCCTATGAGAGCAGACTGTAGTATTTGATATAAAATAGTGACCCCGACAGGATTCAAACCTGTAACCTTCTGATCCGTAGTCAGATGCTCTATTCAGTTGAGCTACGGAGCCATTACCGCGAGCGAACTATCGCCCTCTCGGGTGGCAAAGGTACATTGAATTTCTGAATTCCCCAAATGATTGTGCCTCCTTTCTCCTAATTTTGCCGAATAGTGGTCAAATTTTCCACTTTCTCAGTACGTCGAAATGTTGTGATAATAATGTCCCCTGCGTACAATCACTTGAGGATCTACCGCTCACTTCTATTTTCTCCTACACTTCGGTGCAAAACTATAGAGCATGGTCTTGATCTTTATAGAGTATGATCTTGCTCTATATAGAGAATGGTCATACTCTATAGAGAGGACGGTCATACTCTATAGAATTTTATCGGGACTTTCTACTTTTGTGGAAGCAATACTTGGGGATAAGTTTTATGGACTTTGTGTACTCTATCGAGTTATAGAGGTTATTCCCTTTTTCTTCTGCCGTACTACACGCTTAAACCCCAATTATCCGGAGCTGCGATCCCTTACGGGGCATAGACTATGTGCATATTTCGCTTAACGAAAATCCTCTGCTGGGAAGATTTCTCCAGCAGAGGATTAAGTGTGATTTTGGGCGTATGAGCGCCAACCTGCTATCTAAAGCAGTGTGCCCGGTCTTAGAAGAGCACGGCCGCAGAAAGGCAGAATCCTTTATTCTTCGCCCTGATGAAATCTGTCGTCGCCTGAGCGAGATTGAATTTGTATGTATCAGAGAATGTAGCGTTGTAAGTAGCGGTGATCTGAAGGAGATTAAAGACCTCGATCCCGATGCCGGCATTGAGCCCGACCGCAAATCGATTGGCCTTGAAATCCCCGATTTGTGGAATATTATTGCTGAGATCTCTGAGGTTATGGCTCACCATGTAGTTGAATGAGGGTCCTGCAATGAGCATCAGATCTGCAATCCCCAGACTGAATACAGTCGCTTTGAGGTTGATAGGTAGCTCGATGTAGTTTGTATTAACCAGTTTGCTCCATGCATCTGCAGCATCCTTTAGTTCGGCGGAGTTGGAGGCGAAAAGGAGGGCTGCATCTATGGATAGAGGGAGGATTGGGATGCTAATCTCGACCATGGGACCGATGTGATAACCGATGCGTGCCTGTGACTGTAGGACATTGGTTATTTCTGTGATTTTGGGTGCTTCTGCAAAATTGATCCCACCCTTTACACCCCAGCGGATGTCTTGTCCGAAAGCATTGTGCGCACCGAAGGATAGGAGTATGAACGATAGTGTGATAAGTAATTTTTTCATGATTCAAAAAGTGTCTTTAATGGTGACTAGTTACAGTTGATTGACGATTGGTTCGTCTAGCGATTGCTGCGTATGAGATTCATGAACTCCTCACGGGTGCTCTCCTTCTGAAAAGCTCCAGTGAAGTCACTTGTCGTCGTGATCGATCCCTGCTTTTGTACTCCTCGCATTTGCATGCACATGTGCTGTGCTTCGATGACGACCATGACCCCGAGAGGGTTGAGAGTCTCTTGGATGCAGTCCTTGATTTGGGTGGTCAGGCGCTCTTGCACCTGCAGTCGACGGGAGAAAATGTCCACGATGCGTGGAATTTTACTGAGACCTGTGATGAACTTATTAGGGATATAGGCAATATGAACTTTGCCGAAGAAGGGGAGCATATGGTGCTCGCAGAGTGAATAGAAGCCGATGTCTTTCACGAGTACCATCTGTCGATAGTCCTCCCTAAACATCGCTGACCTCAGCACTGCCGATGGATCCTGGCGTTTGCCTTGGGTGAGGAACCGCATCGCCTTAGCGACACGAATGGGAGTATTCTCCAGGCCCTCACGTGTGGGATCATCATCTAACTCGGGAAGGATCTGTCGGATATGCTCTGCGATTTTATTGGTGAGCACTTCTTCGGCGTCTGGATCAATCTTCGCCGTGAAGTAGGGATTGTCGTGGTGTGACATTTTCTAAGGGAACAATATTCTAGGGTTAGTTGAGATGGATATGAATGTTTTATTGCCGGAAGGTGCTTAGCGTGGAATTTTGATGGTCGCACGTACGACATACATCTCCTTGCCGTATCGGGGGAATTCTTTTTTCAGTACGTTGAGGTATTCGTTGGCTTCGACCTGCGTGATGAAGTTACCGGCACGTACGCGCCAGAATGGTGCCTTGTACTGTAGTTCCGTTTCCAAGTCAGGGAACATGTCCCGCACCATAGCTGAGCGTTGCTGGGCGATGGCTTTGCTATTGGAAGCATTGCCACTATACACCTGAACCTTGAAACCACTGAGGACAGAGTACCCACCGGTAATGTCGGATGTATTGAGTGAACTTGGGCGGAGCTTCACGAGCGTGCGTATCGCAGGAGATTGGAAGATTCGGATGCTTCCTTGTCCGATCTTGGGACTCTCAAGGAACTCTATGATACTGCCCCTATGAGGAGTATCGGGAGACGAGGTGATGACCTTGGGGGGTGTAGTTGCCTGTGCGCAGCTCTCCGGTGAAGTGATACTCCAAAGAGAGACCAGCATGAGTAGGGAGAGTAGAGTCTGTGCCATAGTTTGCCGTTTCATCCGTGATTGTTGATTATTCATTCGGAGTCATTGTTGAAGGTTTTATGCTCAATATCATTGGGTCTTATCCTGCCGCTACCGGAGACTACTCCGAGTCTTTTCTTAATGCTGCGGATAATATTTGGGCGAATACTTTTGGAAGCATCCCGTAGGAAACTCTCCACGTGGCGCTTTTTCTTATTCTCTGCGATCTCATCGAAGGGAATCATGATTGCTGTCTCTTCGACATCAGAGAAGTCTCTATTGATAGAGGGATCAAAGACTTTCATGTCTGAAGAGAGTCCCATGTAAGCATTGACGAGTGGAGGAATATTTACCCCCTGTTCACGCACGGCCCTGTTCATGGCCTTGAAGTCTGCTTTTGCGTCTCTACCGGTCACTATGCTTCGGAGATATGATATATCGGTCTCGAACTGTGGGCTCTCCGTAGGAGTCATCATCTCCTCCTCTCCCTTGAAGTAGGTCTTCAGGTAGTAGATGATGAGGTCGCGCGCAGTCCTATCATAAGTCTTGTACATCGTGACCTTGCCAAAGAAATACTTGTAGTCATCGTGGATAAGGATGAGCGCACCCAGTCCATCCCACAGATTGTCGAGAGCAAAGAGGGATTTTGGGGATAGACCAGCCTGCTGATAGTCTGTTCGCACGAAAGATCGCCCCAGCTCAATGCACTTGGGGAGGTAGTCTTGTAGAAAGTGCTTGCTGTAATTGTAAATCTCGTTGGAGGCAAGGTTGGTCTTGGTACCACTAACCACGACCTCTTTGCCGAGGATATAGCGGTAGCCCCCAATGATCTGTAGATCTTTGGGATCCCATACGATCAACTGACGATAACCTCTTGGATCGAGGTCAAACTGGTCAATGTCTGCGGGCTTACCCGTGCCCCCACCATAGAATCGAAATGCCTCCTCTCTGAGACGCCCCAGTTCAAGCATCGTATTCGGACACTCTTCGGCTCTGAAGGTGTAAATCTCGTTTCCTGCTCGATTGGTACGGCGCAACATCAGCTGCTCACGTAGCTCGGCCCGAAGAATAGCGGGGTCGATGGGCGCTATGATATCTTTTTGTGCCATTCCTGAATGTAATTGTCCCTTGTCAGTCGGATATGTTCCCTTCAATATTTGTATTTGTCGGGGTATGTGTATATCTCTTGCTGTATTCTCTCTACGAACGCATTGATATCTTTCCCTTTTGGTAGAGCCGATATTTGTATGGGTTCACCCACAAAGATACGAAAATGTTTTCCGCTGGCATTAAGAAGCTCTTGTGGGAGTAGTACCAGCTCATAGTTGAACTTGATACCTGCCTTTTTGCGACGATTGGCCCACTTGTAGAATTTAGGACTATTGACACCTTCGAAGAATAGCGGTACTACAACGCGGTGGTGACGTGTCGCCATGCGGACGAAGCTGGAGCGCCATGCTACATCTTGTATTTGTCCCTGATCATTGGTACGGCTACAGAATCCTGCAGGAAAGGTTAGTACCTGATCATTCCCTTCAAGTGCTTCTTCTATGGTTTTTATGTGTTTGTGACCTTGCCCGCCATACTTGTTGACAGGCACAAAAACATCTCCGAACTGAAAGATATTAAGGAGCAGATCATTTACCATTACACGTATTTTGCCGCCGTAGTAATCACCCAATAGAGCCGTGAGGACAATACCATCTGCGCCACCGAGAGGGTGGTTGCAGATGAAAAGTGATCTTGTCCCTGGAACAGGCAGGCGTCCCTCACCGATGACTTCAGTCGTAATATTAAGATCGTCAAGAATGCGGTGTGCCATTTCCACTCCTCCTACGTGATCTTGTAGACCCATCATGCGATTTAGTTCATCCTGACGTATGACGCGCTCTACCCACTTCACCAGAAAGCTCGGGAGAAAACCTTTGTACTTTTGTCGTATAGCGCTCTTGATGTCTATCCTCTTCATATATCACATTATCTTCATCGTGTATGCTTATAGTGTCATTCCGTGTGTAGAGTAGTAGGCGAGGGTAGCTGCCTCATCCTGTCGTAGCTGTGCCGCGAGCTCAGCTAAGCTATCGAATCGCATATCGTCTCTCAGGTAAGCTCGAAACGCCACTTCTACCTCTTTATGGTACAAGTCACCTGTGTACCCGAAGAGATAAGCCTCGAGCCGATAGTCCTGATCTCCTCCTGTTATGGTTGGGCTACTGCCGTAATAGGCCATAGAGGGATATACCTTATTGCTTACCCGTACCTCGGCTACGTATATACCTACCGGAGGCATGGCGAGGTCGGAATCATAAGGTTCTATATTTGCAGTGGGGTAGTTGATCGTTCTTCCTATCTGTCTTCCGTGCCTCACGATGCCAAGAAAGCTGTATGGCCGTCCTAAGAGTGATTCCAGTTTCTGAAGATCATGCGCTGCCAAACATGCCCTGATGGCTGACGAACTCACCAACGTACCTCCGATTTCAAACTTCTCTATCCTCCGTACTTCCAGCCCCATTGATTTTAGATTCTCATCGAACATTTGTAGGGTCTCTCTTTCGTTACGCTTGCCGAATCTGTTGTCATATCCTAACACCGTCCCCACGAGTCCCAAGTCGATGAGTGGGTGGAGGAATTCAATGCTTGTCTGCTGTGATATTTCGGACGAGAAAGGAAGAACGAGGATATAGTCCAGCGAAGACTTTTCAAGGAGTTTGACCTTGCTCCTCAACGAAGTGAGAAGTCTGGGGTGTGGGTATTCGGGGCAAAGGACCCCGATTGGATGTTGATCCAATGTGATAACCATTGACTTGGCACCACGCTCATGTGCCATATTCTTTGTTTCTTGTATCAGAGTACGATGGCCGAGGTGAACTCCATCAAAGAAGCCCATCGTGCCGATGATTTTCTCTCCTCTCTTCAGAGTCTCCTGCATTGCAGATATTCCGTAGAATACTTGGCTCATCGGCGGATCCAGTTTAGAGGGTTGAGTTTCGTGGTTTCCTTCCACACCTGGAAATGTAGTTTCGTTGCACCACCCAATTCAGGGTCGGCATATACCTTACCGATAGACTGCCCTGCATTTACCTTTGTGCCCGACTTCACGTAGACATTTGTGAGGTTACTGTATACCGTGAGATAGTTACCATGTCTGACGATGACACTATTGTTGTATCCCTCGAGAGTAAATACCCTTGTTACAACACCATCAAATACAGCCCTCGCCTCAGCCCCCGAAGTCCCCTGCAGGTCTATGCCACTACTATTGACTCTTACGTACTGAAGGCCCGCTACTTGCTGCTCGCCAAAGTGCCCCACTATCGAGTATTGTCCCGTGATAGGAGCAGGTAGTCGACCTTGATTCTGTTCAAAGCTCCCTGACAGTTTGAGCTCCTCTTCCGTCATCGCATATCCCCCTTTAGTGGTTGCCTTGCGAGTCTCCGTCTTCTTCCCCGTACGCCTGGCGGCCTCCTCGGCACGGCGTCTCGCTTCTTCGGCTTCTCGGATTTCTTTTGCTATCTGAGCTTCGATTTGCCGGTTGAGTGCCGCATCCTGCTTTCGTTGCTTAGCTAGTTCTTGTTTCAGCTCTTTCTCTTGTCCCTTCAGCCTGTTGATTTGTGTCTGTACGTTCGACTCATCCTGCTTCAGTTTTTTTTGCTCTGCTTGCTGGGTCATGAGAAGTGCATTCTTGTGCTCCCTTACTTCTAGCAACGCTTTTCGTTGCTCTTCTATCTCGAGACGCATAGCCTTCAGTTTATTTGCTTCGTTTTTCTGCCACGATGCATACTCTTGTAGGTAGCGGGCGCGCCTCAAACCCTGCTGAAAATCTGCCGCCGAGAGGATAAATAGTATCTGGTCCTCTCCACTGTGCTTATTCTGCATCGCCCGAAGAGACTTCACATAGCCCTCCTGACGTCTGCCAAACTTCTCCAAAAGTTCTGCGATCTCCAACTCCAACTTCACCACCTGCTGGTCTGTTGACCTTATCTCACTGTTCAGTGTCGCTAACACCTCCTGTCGAGCCCTTATCTGTCCCTGCAGTAGCCCGAGCTTCTTTAGTTCACCTTTCGTCGTATTCGCGGTCTTGGTGAGGAGACTATTGACCCTCTTTATCTCGTCCTGAATGGCTTGACGTTTCCTTTCCAATCGTTGTACCTCGGCAGACTTCTTCTGTCCACATGCTACCGACGATACGGTACATAATGCTGTCACCAGTATTAGAGTATTGATGATCAAACGTAACTTATTCATAATGCTTTAAGTGCTTTCAGCAGTTCCTCTACTTTGACCTGCGTATAGCCGTCAGGGACAGTCATGTCGCTTCTTGTCACGGGAGCTTTGGTCTCCGATACACGATTGAGTTCTATCGTGAGAGTGCATGTACCCTCCTTCTTTCCTGGAGTTGTGACTCTCAGTTCTATCATCTTCGGATAGGGGCGGTGTGCTTCACTGCCTGTCACTACGACAAAGTCTCCGTACTTGATTTGTACATCTCCTATGCCTGCGATGCTTACGGTGCTCTCAATGAGGTCGCCGGTAGGTGTGAAATAATGGTGTATTGCGGTTCCTTTCTGCTCCTTGGAGAAGTGAAACTTCCGCCCGTCGTACTCCATCTTCATTGATTGAAGGACACTGTGTCCCGAAGCTCTGAGGTCAAAAGGCTGATGCTGTATCACGGACCTCAGTATCGAGGGATCAAGACCTATTCTCTCCCTTGCTTCCTGGGCCCAGTAGGATAGCCTGCCTTCCCTCAGTGCTTTCTTGTGCATGCGATCGAGTATGAGGATCCCCTCTTGTGCATCTACCATTATCCGAGCCACCTCTATGAGTCCCAAGGGACGTGCCGATAGCTCGAAGTACTCGTCTGGTACCAGCATCATGCGAATTCCGGACGATAACTCTTGCCCTGCTGCATCTACATACACCGCTCCCCGTGCTTCCAAGCCATTGGGGAGTGTGCGGTGCCCATACTGGGAGATAAACTCCTTTTTCGTCATCTGAGTATTGTCTCCTTTACCTGTAGAACGACTTTGCTTCGTTGCGCCACATGACCACAGCACCAGCACTACTACTGTAGCCATGATCCCCCTTAGGAGTGATGAAAGAGCTCGACCCTGTTCTTTCGAATTACCGTCTGCTGTTCTCATTTGTTGTCCTTTTCACTCTTAGTGTTGTCACCGTCTTTTAGCTTCATTATCCGCTCTACTGCATTCGACACGGCCTTTGCTTCACTTCCGCTCTCCAGAGCATCTCTCCAGACCTTCAGTGCATCTTCGTACAGGCCCATGGCAGTCAGTATGTCAGCATAGTGCTCGTAGAATACGGACATAGATATCTCCCCTCTGCTTTTGGCCTTGTCTATTGCTCGCTCCATATATATCTTGGCTGCAGATAGAGCGTTGTTCTTGTATAGCACCCATGCGTAAGTGTCGAGGTAGTTGGGATCATCAGGCATTGCCTTCACCGTCTGCATTGCCAATTGCTCTGCACGTTTGTACTCCGCCTCTGTAGAGCCATGGTTGACCAGCGCGTAAGCATAGTTATTCAGTGCCAGTGGATCCCTTCTCTTGATGCTGATCTCGTAGTACTTCTTCGCATCTTCCCACCGATCGTGTTCATTCTCTATTTCCGCTTTCATCAGTGCCAACTGTGGATATATAGGATCTTCTTCTGATGCGACAGCAATGGCATGATTCACGCGTTTCTCAAACTCCACTTTGTCCCCCTTCGTACTCGAGATAAGAGCGTGATAAAAAAGGAAAAGTCCCTCCTCAGGCATTGCCTTAAGCCCTGCTTCGGTGTACTTCTGCACGTTCTCCGAGTCCTCCTTTATGGCATACTTCTGGAGGAAATAGGCATAAGGTGATGGTAATTCTACGCCTTTACCCACCAGATCGTGTAGTACAGTCTCTCCCGCCACTGTGTCACGGAGGAGAAAGTAGTGGTTGGCCAGTGCAAGGGATAGCTGAGGGGTGTGGTCGAAGATTGTTATCAGCTTCTGCCGTAGCGGAGTCAGCTCTTTGCATGAT
>JBAKGE010000159.1:0-1987 GCA_037191085.1 Porphyromonadaceae bacterium
ATACGACTTACTGAACAACAAGAAATGGTGGATGAGAATAGCAGCAGCCTCCTTTAGAGCCTCCATCGGGGAGATAGATCCATCAGTATCCACCTCAAGGGTAAGTTTATCGTAGTCTGTCTGGTTACCCACACGGGTGTTCTCCACAGAGATCTTAACGTTGGTGATTGGCGTATAGATAGCATCAATGGCTATCAGTAATGGATCTTCGTTGAATCTGAGTTCTTCATCTTCGAGGAGCTTCTCAGCAGGTACCCAACCACGACCTTTGTCCATATTCAACTGGATAGAGAACGCAGCAGACTTGTCGAGATGACAGATGATGAGCTCCTTATTCAGCACATCAAAATTGCTAAGAGCCTTAGCGATGTCAGCCCCCGTAAAGATTTCACTCTGCTTACCAGTGACGTTGATGGTGACAGTTTCGCTTGTAGCACCGGGGACAATCTGCTTAAGACGAATTTTCTTAAGGTTAAGGATGATATTGGTTACATCCTCAAGTACCCCATCTATGGCCGCAAACTCGTGCTCGACACCATCAATCTTAATGGAATTGATGGCAAAACCCTCAGGAGATGAAAGCAGGATTCGGCGAAGAGCGTTGCCTATGGTCATACCATAGCCTGGTTCCAGAGGCTTAAACTCAAACTTACCATGCGTAGGCGTGGACTCGAGCATCAGCACTCTATCAGGTTTTTGAAATGCGATTAGAGCCATATCTCTTCTTTCAAGTATATTGTAATGGATAATAAAAGCAGAGGGTTACTTAGAATACAATTCCACAATGGACTGCTCCTTGATATTTTCCGGGATATCTGCACGCTCCGGAATGTGCAGGAATGTTCCGCTCATGGACGCACTGTCCCATGACAACCATGGATACTGGTTGTGGCTATTTGAGTGCACAGCATCAGCAATGATCTCGAGACTCTTGGAACGCTCGCGAATACCTACAACTTGTCCTGGCTGAACAGAGTATGAAGGGATATTGAGAACCTGACCATCCACAACTATATGACGGTGGTTAACGAGCTGACGTGCTGCAGCACGAGAAGGTGCTAAACCAAGGCGAAAAACGACATTGTCAAGACGCTGTTCGAGAAGCTGGATGAGGATTTCACCACGAACCCCCTTCATGCGAGACGCCTTCTCATAGAGATTGCGGAACTGACGTTCGAGGACACCATAAGTGTACTTTGCTTTTTGTTTTTCGCGCAGCTGAATACCATACTCCGATGTCTTGGGACGACGACCATTACCGTGCTGTCCTGGAGGATAGTTCTTTTTTGTTTTTACATTGCCAAAGACTTGTTCGCCAAACTTGCGGTTAATCCTGGCTTTAGGGCCTGTATATCTTGCCATTGTTTTATATGAATTAGAATAAAACTATTTACTTATTGACTTTCACCATGAAATAGTATGCATACAGCCGCGTGAGCACCGATCAGCTATGCCATGTAATAGACACACAAGTTCCATTCGAAACCTCTACTGCATCAGGCCTTATAGTATATCTATGCATACACCTCATTCAGTCTCTAATTTTATCTTAAATACATCCCGCTCTACAATATAGTATGGTAAGATTCTATCACACATATGAGAGCGTCGTAGCATCAAGGTTTGCGACGCTTTGGGGGGCGGCAACCATTGTGTGGAATAGGAGTGACGTCAACAATTTCCATCACTTCAATACCAGCGCCATGAATGGTCCGGATCGCACTTTCACGACCATTCCCTGGCCCTTTCACATACACAGTGACTTTGCGGAGACCAGCATCGTATGCAACCTTAGCGCAATCTTGAGCAGCCATCTGCGCAGCGTAGGGAGTGTTCTTCTTAGAACTACGAAATCCCATCTTACCAGCACTGGATTGGGAGATGGCCTGGCCCTGATTATTGGTAAGCGTGATGATTATGTTATTGAAAGAAGAGTGAATATGTGCCTGACCGATAGCATCCACCTGCACTTTACGCTTCTTTACAA
>JBAKGE010000048.1:0-15167 GCA_037191085.1 Porphyromonadaceae bacterium
GGGAAGTCGGGTCTCCATGCGCGTGGCTCTCGGACTTGTGGGTAAGGGGTTGGCATATCGTCTAATACACGGAGAGGGTGATGATATACCGGGATTAATCATAGATGTATATGATGGTGTCGCGGTAATGCAAGCACACACGATCGGAATCCACCAGCGAAGGACGCAGATAGCACGGAGTGTAGTAACTGCGACTGCGGGCATGGTGTCTACGGTTTACTACAAGAGTGAGAGCACACTGGCAAATACACAAGTCAACCGCTCGGAGCTTGATGGTGTACTACTCGGAAGCCTGATAGAGGAGCCCGTAATCACAGAGCATGGGCTAAAGTTTATCCCCGATATACGACATGGTCAGAAGACAGGTTTTTTCCTCGACCAAAGAGATAATCGCAAAACAATACAGGATTATGCTCATGGTAGAGTGGTGCTCAATATGTTTTGCTATACAGGAGGGTTTTCGCTCCACGCTCTCTCAGGTGGTGCTACCCGTGTAGTGTCGGTGGATAGTTCGCCAAAGGCAATGTCAATCACCAAGAAGAATGTAGAGCAGAACTTTCATAACGCAGAAGGCATTCTCCACGAGACCGTAGTGGGTGACGCCTTTCAGTACTTGGATAACATGAAGGAGGGCGAATTTGACTTCATCATCCTTGACCCTCCTGCTTTTGCAAAGCGCAGAGAGGTTACACACAATGCCTTGCAGGGATATCGACGAATTAACAGCACGGCGATGAAGAAGATAGCACAAGGGGGGATATTGGCGACCTTTAGTTGCTCGCAGGTAGTGAGCGTACTTCAATTCCGGCAGAGCATATTCACCGCTGCACTTATGGCGGGCCGTCGAGTGCGTGTGCTCCGACAGTTCACTCAAGCTGCAGATCATCCCGTAAGCATATATCACCCAGAGGGAGAGTATCTCAAGGGGCTTCTTCTGTACGTAGAGTAACCACTGAGGAACAGAATTTGTATGGAGGAGAAGAGGAGAAGAAGTAAGCTAAGTGCATCGAAGATCGCCTTGGTCGTGGGATCAGTGTTGTCCATAGAAACGGGCTTCTGGCTGAAGTATAATGGATCAGAGGATACGAGGAATGGACATCGTGGACGAGAAGCGGTGTCAAAAGTTCACCGTACGTGGAGTGAAATTACCGACAGCGATACACTACGTATAGGAACAATGACTTCGCCGCTGGACTTCTTCATATACAGAGGACAAGAGTTTGGGTTAGAATACCGGAAGATACTGGCTTTCGGTAAAAAAAACAACCTTGAGATCGACATTCACTTAGCCACCCATGAGGATTCCCTTCGGCTATGGCTCGATCAAGGACGAATCGATTTGTGCATTACCCCGTTTGCGATGACAAAGACCAATACTGACGAATTTAAGTTTTGTGGAATGGTCGACACCATCGCTCTTTTTTTGGTCCAAAAGAAGCAGTATAGAGACAGCATCATCACATCTGATCGCCTGAGGGATCTCAACGACAAAGAGGTCTATGTTGTAGAAAATACAATAGAGCACATGCGGATGCAGCAAGTAAAGATGGAAGCAGGACTCACGGAGCTACGCATCACACCGGTGGATACTCTCGGAACAGAGGATCTGATAGCTCTCGTATCCAAAGTGGACACCATGCAGTATACAGTAGCCGACCAGAGACTCGCACAATTATTCGCACGTCATTTCTCCAATTTAGATGTGGATACACGCATAAGTGTACCGATACGGTACGGGTGGATTACCCACCTGGGCAATGACACCCTTGCGATGAAGATAGATGAGTATTTTGCTTCTTCAGATGTCAAGAGGCACTTCGGCTTACTTCTGAAGTACGATATCACATCATCCAAGTTCTTCGTAAACGAGGCTGGAAATCCCATAAAATATAAATTCAAGAACGGTGGTATATCGCCGTATGATGACCTTTTTCGCGTGGAAGCAAGACGGTTAGGATGGCACTGGACCTACTTGGCTGCAATTGCTTTTCAGGAGTCTCGTTTCGACAGTAGCGTAGTCGGATGGAGCGGAGCCAGGGGGCTCATGGGCATCATGCCCGCGACGGGAAGAGCCTTTGGGGCCAGTACTGAAGAGTTGCTGAATCCAGAGGTGAACGTGCGGGTATCCGTAGATTGCTTGCTGGAGTATGGTAAGATATTTCGCAATAATCCCAATGCAGAGGAACGGATGCGCTTCACCCTCGCATCCTATAACGCTGGAAGTGGACATGTGATGGATGCCATTCGACTGGCAGAGAAGTACGGCGCCCCGACAAACGTATGGTATGGGGGCGTACGTGAGTACTTCCTTCTCAAAAGTACTCCGAAGTATTATAATGATCCAGTCGTAAAAAACGGATATGTCCGCGGTTCAGAGACTGTGAAGTATGTAGATCAGATCATGAAACGTGGTGCGATGTACACAGCACTGGCTGAGAGAAAGTAAAATAGGATATACACAAGAACACCAATAAAAATAAACGCATGAAAGTAGTAAATCTTTCCGAACAGAATTCACTCCTCAATCGATTCGTCGCAGAAATGCGTGATATCCATATCCAAGGCGACCGGATGCGCTTTCGCCGTAATATCGAACGCATTGGTGAGATTATGGCGTATGAGATTAGTAAAACCTTCGAGTACAAGGAGTGTGATATACAGACTCCTTTAGCAGTTTCTCACGATCGTCTCGACCAGAATCAGGTAGTCATAGGAACCATCCTCCGTGCAGGACTACCTCTGCACCATGGATTTAGTAATTACCTCGACCGTGCGGAGAATGCATTCGTGTCGGCGTACAGAAAATATAAGGATCGTCTCAGCTTTGATGTCAAGATAGAGTATCTCGCTTCCCCCAGCGTGGAAGGCAAGACACTTGTCATCACCGATCCCATGTTGGCAACAGGAAGTTCAATGGAACTCACGTACCGAGCTCTCATCACCAAGGGCACTCCAGCAGTACTTCATATTGCTGCCGTAATCTCCAGTCAGGCTGCTATCGATTATCTACAGAAGGTAATGCCCGAGGACTGCACTCTATGGACTGCAGCGTTAGACCCGGAGATCGACAGCCACTCCTACATCATCCCAGGGCTTGGAGATGCCGGAGACCTCGCTTTCGGATGCAAGGACTGATATAAAGGCTCCAATGATATGACGCTTCCCTGCCACCTTCCTCCCAATACTCTCGAACTATTGGCTCCCGCCAAGGACAAGATCCAAGGTATGGAAGCCATACGTCACGGTGCTGACGCTGTATACATTGGAGCACCAGCATTTGGAGCACGGGCGGCAGTGCCGGTGTCTACCGATGACATACGTGATCTAGTGGAGTATGCCCATCTATATCAAGCGCGGGTATACGTAGCTCTGAATACCATTCTGAGGGACGACGAGATTCCTATAGCTGTCGAGATAGCACACCAGATGTACGACATCGGAGTGGATGCACTCATAGTGCAAGATTTAGGACTTCTCACCCAGGACTTGCCTCCTATTGCACTACATGCAAGCACACAGATGGATAACGTCAGTGCGGAGCGCGTAGCCTTTTGGGCAAGCCAGGGCATAGAGCAGATCGTGGTTGCCCGAGAGCTCTCTCCTGCACAGATTAGTAAGATACATGCCCTGACGCCAGATGTGAGGTTAGAGGCCTTTGTCCATGGAGCTCTGTGTGCATCGTATAGTGGTCGTTGCTATGCTGCCGCTGCTTTTCATGGGCGAAGTGCCAACCGAGGTTCCTGCTCCCAGGTCTGTCGGCTCCCCTACGACCTGCTCGACGGAAGCGGTCGTGTTCTTATTCATAATAAGCACCTCCTCTCCGTAAAAGACCTCAATCGCTCACAAGTACTAGGCCAATTCATCGAAGCAGGTGTACGCTCATTCAAGATAGAAGGACGGCTCAAGGACATCTCTTACGTGAAGAATGTCACTTTATCCTACCACAAGCTCCTCAATAAGTATATCCAAGAGCATCCCGGGTACGCCCGTACTTCTATCGGAAGGGTAGAGGCGTCATTCACCCCTGACCTCTCGAAGGTTTTTAATCGTGGGTATACAACCTTTGTACACAGAGGACGCGGAAAGGATGACCTACAGGCTTTCGCCACACCTAAGTCTATTGGTCCGGTTGTTGGGCGAGTCACATCAGTCTCTGGTGTGAGGGTGACACTACAGCTGATGTCTGATATAGAGCTATCAAATGGAGACGGTTTCACATTCATAACAGTCGACGGTGGCACCTTAGGGTTCAGGGCTAATACCGTCAATGGAAATATCATCACCCTCTCCAGATCCGTACCGGAACTCAAAAGAGGTATGACCATCCATAGGAGCAATGACCAAAAGTTCGAACGTCTGATGCAGTCTCAGACTGCACACAGACGCATACAAGTCAACTGGTCTCTCTCCTACTCCGACCCATTGCTCCAGCTATCAGCCTCTATTCCCGACGCACAAATAAATGCCTCGATAGAGAAAGGTATACAACTTGAGTTGTCACAAAAAGGTAACCCTGTAAGCTCTGTTCACAGTGTCCTCACCAAGCTCGGCAGCACACCGTTCTACAGCGAAAGCTCTCATATCTCGGTCGACGACAACACTTCCACTCTCTTTATACCCCGAAGTTCTCTAACACAAATGAGACAGGAGGTGACCAATGCTCTCGAAAAAAGCTTAAGGAGTCGAGCACTCGAAACAAGAAGAACACGCAATACCACCTGTCTCACAAATCCACAGCCCTACTGGACATCGGAGGTTAATTACACCGCCAACCTTCTCAATGTACATGCCAAACAATTCCTTCGTGGTCGTGGCGTCACCGTGCACCAAATGGCTTACGAACACACACCACGTCGAGATGAGCCGATAATGTATACTAAGCATTGTATCAGATATAGCCTGCAGCAGTGTCCATACCTCCAGGACTACAAGGGTGTACTCTGCGAACCATGGAGTCTCCGAAGTACCCTTCCTAATGATACCAATCCAGTGCGGATGCGTATCGAATTTGACTGTCCCAACTGCCAGATGAAACTCATCGAATCAACCTAAAGAGCAAAACGGTCGCACCAATCTATGAAACCACACCCCCGAATACACTCCATTCACTTCTTATCCCTATATTTCATCATACTATTCCTCCCGATTCCCGTCTTATCTCAGAATTGGCCTGGTCAGTGGAGGGGAGATATTGACGACTATGTCCTCTCCGATGGACTGCTCACTCACGCTGACGACGGCAGAGCGGGACAGTCCACTGTGTACTTGGACTACACACCAAGTTCCACGATGCTCTGGGGCATAGATGTCAATTGGACGAAACTCCCCTCGACATACAACACGTTTATCTGGACAATCTTTGAGGAAGTCACAGGAGACGAATACCTATATAAGTACTCCATTCGTCCGTCAAACCGAGGTGAAACTCTCGATTTCATCCGCACATTTTGTCGTGTTGGGAGCGGTGATACAGTCATCGAAATTAGCTACGAGACCCTACACTCCATCATTATCCGTAGTCCCCACACAGACTGGCAGCAGCTGAGCATCACAGTCTCGTACGATCAGTCTCAGGGGTTGATCCTACAGGCATTCAGTCCCCACAGTGGTCTTCAGGTCAGCCCGGCAATCACCCTTAAGGGAGGCACAATGCGTGGCACCATGAGACTACACTCCAGATACACGGCGATGCACAAACTGGACCACCATTGGTCTATCCCGACTGCATCCTCCACAACCGTACAATCTCTGGTAGCGCAAAAGATTACGGCACAGGAGGGCGGACTGGTCACCGTATCGCTCAATAAATCCGTTGACATCTCGTCTGCCACTGTTACGTTAGCGGGCTTTGCCCCTACTGTCACCTACGGTTCTACCACCCGAGAACTGCTCATACAGATAGGTCGCCCCTTTGCTCCGAATCGGTTGTATGACTTCAACATCACCGACCTTGTCGATATGTATGGTCAGCACCAGTCGCTCCAATTCACTATAGACACTACTGTAGACCCTTCTCCCGACACTCCCAAAAGTACTCCCGAGGGCATCTTCATCACCGAAATCATGGCTGATCCTCCTTCAGAAGGTCGTTTATCCTTGCACAAGTACATAGAAATCTACAATAATACTTCCGTACCTGTCTCTCTGGACCAAATCATTCTACAGTACCGATCACAGAAGCTCCACTTACCTTCGGTGCCACTTGCTCCACAATCCTACATCGTTCTTTACCCAAACGATGTATCCGCACCGACCGATTGTTGTGCTACGGTTGGCATAGATAAGTTTCCAGCTCTCAGTGGAGACTTCACACTCTCGCTCATAGATGCAAAGGCCCTTTTCGTAATGGACAGAGTTTACTTCTCCTCGGCACTCTACGGCTATGGAGAAAAGCGAGGTGGTGCATCCGTCGAACGAATAGGTTACAATCCCGATCGGTGGCGTCGCTCAAATCATCCGACAGGTGGCACCCCGGGTATGGGAAGTAACATGACGCCATATTCGCCTGTATCCAAAGGTGCTGTAGTGCTCAATGAGCTTATGCTCTCACCTGCTCCCACAGGAGAAAAGTACATAGAACTATACAATAATAGCGATACGACCATAGACCTCACACATCTGTATCTCTCCTATCGCAACGGTCCCGACCAGTCTCGGAGCACATGGAGTACTGTAGACAGCTCTTATCTACTTGCCCCCCAAGCGTATTGTGTATTATGCCCCTACCCTGATGCTCTCCCTAAGGTACATGCGCACGTAGCCCCTGCTACATTCGTGGAGCGCATACACTTTCCCGCCATTAGCCCGACATACTCAGAGATCGAACTGCGCTCACGTGCCGACGATAGTACCATAGATGCTATCATATACCGTAGGCAGTGGTTAGGAGATCGCTCCACGGATCGCACCAAGTACTCCCTCGAACGCACCGCCCCGGATGCCGACGGTACCAAGCGAGAGAGCTGGCGGAGGTCTACTGATGCATCCAAGGGTGGGACCCCGGGGCTACAAAACTCCGTATTCGGACTATCCAGCACTATACCGCCCTACAGCAGCGATCTCGAATGGCCGGATACACCGGAGCTGTCATATGATGACATGCTCAGATTCATGAGGATGTACCCACAATATGCTCACATGGAGGTTTACACTCTCAATGGTCAACCCCTGGCCAGTGCCGAGGGAACATCCGCACGGGATATGCTCCGGCACATACAGCATGGCACTACTACCCTACCATCGATGCTACTTATCATTCGCATTCGCTTTGTCCACCCCGACCCTGGTCAAATAGAACTGGTATATTCGGGTAAATGGGCTCATACTCCTACATCCTGATACCCTTTCACCCCATATCATTGTCTTAGCATGACACTTTTTCCGGAGAGCAATGAACCCATTCTTTGCTCAAGATTATAGTAAAACCACAATAAAATAGTCCACTAGAAGCAGTCAAAAAGGTCTGGGTCGTCGATGAAACGATGACCCAGACCTTTTTCTTGAGACCTCTGGGTCATTGATAACGCGACGACCCAGAGATTTTTTCCGTCCCCACGGGATCAAAGCCAATGGATATGTGGCATAGTGAAGCCATATGATGGAGGTAATGTGCTGTTAAATAAACCTTTTCTATTGTTTGTTGGCTCACTTTAGGTACATTTGTGGTGGAGGTGCATAATGAAAATATATTCTGGCATATGAGGGCATTGATTACGCTTTTCGGTCTATCATTCTTCGGATTCCTGGGCTATAGTAACATGGTTGCAGCTCAGGAGGTGGTGCCTGTGGTCAGAAGGGATACGTTACCGATAAGCGATCTCAATAATGCAGTACAAATCGGGATTCCGAAAGACCTGGAGCGAAAGTTTCCGCAGATATTAACCAATATAGAATTACCCACCCAGCCTCTGGATCGCATGGGGATTAAGCTCCGACCTCCGTACGTAAGCGTTCTGCCGATTCCTAATCCCAGTATATCCCTGTATGGCACCGCATTCGAGGGATTTAACTACAGCGGACAGCCTATAGCGGTACACGATATCCGTAAGTCACTACACTTCGACTATAGGCTGACAAATAGTCTGAAGTTCAGTGCTTCCGGATCTATCGGCTACAGTAGCCTCCCACTCACGATTGCTCCCTATCAGTTGTACAATATAAGTGCCGGACTTACCTATAGGGTCGGTGACCGCCTGACGGTAGGCGGAGGAGTATCAGGGGGAAGAATGGTGGAGTCGTCGTACATCAATCCCTCCATGTACATGCAGTACAACCTGACACCTAACCTGCAGGCGATGCTGTACGGTGGGATGTACTCCGCAACACCCCCACATCAGTCAACATATAACTCCAGAGCCGCGTATGGCGGACTGCAACTAACGTATACAATGGACAATGGTTTATTCGTGTACGGTAAGGGATTTCTGTCCCATAATAATGGGTTATATCCTGGGTTCGTGCATCAGCCGTACGCATACAGTTCAGGCTTCGGGGCGGGACTGGGATACGTGTTGCCCGGTGGTTCACCTCCGATATCTATCGGTGTGGATTGGGTGACCAACCCTTACACAGGACAGATAAGTCCGGTAGCGCAGATTAATCTGTTTGGCGGACTTCTGTACCTACTCAAGCTACTCACCGGTTCACTTGAACGTGACGGGAGCTACAGTAGTAGTGGGCGAAATAAGAGGCCTCTTCAGATCATATCACCGCTAAGTAGTGACTACCATCCCACACCAGATGCAATGCGATATAGGCGACCTCTCGAGGTAGCTCATCCAAAGAACGTCATGCCGATAAGATAGGAGACGATATAAAAGAAAGAGCCCCTACTCGTGCATTCATTACGAGTGGGGCTCCGGATATATACCTATTCTAATCTACGAGAGTAGAGGGAGATTGCTTACTGGACCTTAGCGCTATTCTTGAGGATCACGTCGTGTGCCCCACCCTCAACGATAGAGGTGGATGAAACAAGAGTAATGCGTGCATGCTGCTTGAGGTGCTTGATATCGAGGGATCCACAGCTACACATAGTGGCTTTGATCTTACCGAGGGTACTCATCAAATTATCCTTCATCTTGCCGGCGTAGGGCACATAGCTGTCTACACCTTCCTCAAACTTCATGCCTTCCTTAGCAGAGCCAGAATCATAGCGCTGCCAGTTCTTAGCGCGATTGGAACCTTCCCCCCAGTATTCCTTGACATAAGAGCCATTGATGTGCAGGAGTTTCGTAGGGCTTTCGTCGAAACGCGCGAAATAACGCCCCATCATCAAGAAGTCAGCTCCCATAGCCAGAGCCAGCACCATGTGATAGTCATACACGATACCGCCGTCAGAGCATATAGGAATGTAGATTCCCGTTTCATCGTAGTACTCATCTCGAGCCTTTGCAACCTCGATGACAGACGTGGCCTGACCTCTGCCGATGCCCTTCTGCTCACGGGTAATGCAGATAGAGCCTCCTCCAATGCCGACCTTGACGAAGTCAGCACCAGCATCAACAAGATATCTGAAGCCCTCAGAGTCAACGACGTTACCCGCACCTACCGGCATATCCGGGTAGTGAGTTTTGATCCACTTGAGGGTATCTGCCTGCCACTCGGAGTAGCCGTCAGAGGAGTCGATACACAAAACATCCGCTCCTGCCTCTACGAGCATCGGCACACGCTTCTGATAATCACGGGTATTAATTCCCGCACCGACGAGAAGCGTCTTATCCTCCTTATCGAGGAGTTCGTGGGGATTCTGACGATGACTGTCGTAGTCCTTACGGAATACGAAGTAGGCCAAGCGTTGCTGATCATCCACGATAGGAAGGGTATTGAGCTTGTGATCCCAGATGATATCATTAGCCTCCGACAGGGTGGTACCGAGAGGAGCCCAGATGATCTTCTCGAACGGAGTCATGAAGTTACTTACGGGTGTATCCAGCGGTGTCGTACTGAGTCGGTAGTCACGGCTGGTGACAATACCGAGGAGTTTACCCTCCGCTGTACCATCTTCGGTGACAGCGATGGTGGAGTGCCCCGTCTCGCGGACAAGCGCAAGGACATCCTCAAGGGTGGCATTAGGTATGATATTGGAGTCGCTGGTGACGAACCCGGCCTTGAACTTCTTGACCTTCCGAACCATCTCTGCTTGTTCGTCGATAGGCTGAGATCCAAAGATGAATGACAGTCCCCCGTTCCTTGCCAATTCAATGGCTAGCGTATCATTGGAGACAGACTGCATTATCGCACTGACGAATGGAATGTTTAGTTGAATTTTAGGTGCCGAACCCTTCGCATACTTGGTAAGTGGGGTTTGCAAGTTGATATTCTCCGGAGTACATTCACGCGTGGTGAGACCGGGGATTAATAGATATTCCCCAAAGGTGTGGGAGATCTGCTCCATATAGACTGCCATAATCTTTCTTTTGCAAATTAAAGTTTTTAGATAGAATTTGCGCACAAAGGTACACTTTTTCTCGCTCTTCTCAAAATAGAAAGCGGTACGGATACCTTGAAAGGCGATATACGAAACCCTACCATGAGCTATGTACAAAAGAAGCAGGAAATAGGAACAAAAATACATGAATAGAACGCAGGGAACGAAAAAGAAAAACCTCTGGGACGTCGACAAATCGATGTCCCAGAGGTCGTCAAGGAAAGCTCTGGGTCATCGCTTCACCAACGACCCAGAGCTTTCTGACTACATGTTTGCATACAGGATACAACGTATGGCGGGCAGGTGGCAGAGACTGCCCCCAAAAGAGTAATTTCTTGGATCGAGTTCCCGTTAAAAACAGCAGTAGCAAACTGTAAGAGCCTGCCACTGCCACACAATCGATTGACTGTAATGATGTAGAATATGCTGAGTCTTTATCCGTCGCAAATCAAATGAACGAACAACAGAATCCCACAACGATAGGAACACTGATATTGTTCACAAAACCATGGAGAATAGAAGGGAGAAGATACTCTTGACCAGAAGAATTAAGAATAATCGGAAGAGTGACATCGGCAGAATTGGCACCACCCGTGGCTATCGGTGCAAGAGGACCAAAAAGTTTGGCCAAAAGGGGCGAGAAAAGCATGGTGATTGTCTCACGAAGGATATTGGAGAAGAGTGCTACAAAGCCTAACGTCGGACCCACAGCTTCGGATATGATGACACTGGATACCGAGTAGTAGCCTAAGCCTGCCCCAACAGCCATACCACCACCTATATTTACATCTCTGATGAGGAGCGACGCTGCTGCCCCCCCTAGGAGACTGCCAATGACAGTAAATACCGGAAGCATCAGAAGCTCCCATCTCAGCTGAGCCATGGACTTGAGACGCTCCATATCATTACCAAGGTCGAGACCAATCACAAACATCAGTATACACAGGAGATATGTAGTGGTTTCGTGTGGCAGAAACTCAGGAATGCCATTGAAGTACCCTACAACCCCTCCCACGACCAAACAAGCGAATATGATAAGCGTATCTCTCATGGCTATTACTTTTCTTCGTTTTTAGTATCCATACTATTTTTCTGTTCCTTATTCTTGCTCCTCTTTCTCATGAATTGCCAAAGCAACCATGCGAGAATTACACTACCGGTGACGCTACCTACAGTGAGGAGCAGAGCTGTCAAACCCAGTGTATCAAGCTGCGACAGAGCTTCTCTATTGTTCCCGATTTCGAGACCAAGCATGAAGAGCAAAAAACAAATGAGCCACATAGTGGTATGTGACAACCCTCGTATCTTCTTTTTCCGAAAAAGAAGTCCTACGATAATCCCAAGGGACAAGAAGCCTATGATGAGTAATGTAAACTCCATAGAATAAAAGAGGTAATTGTGGTTTTACTAGGTATTGACAACACCTTAGGAGAGACATCGGTTAGCATACTCTCCTAAGGGTATAAATTCTATGCTTGTCGTATTAAATCCTGAGGAATGAACCCAAGAGTCAACATTTGACGGTGACACAACCTCAAGATTCTCAACAGCTCCTACTGCTCAAAAGCAAGTAAGTTTCTATATTCGGTCGTGCTTAGTATTCGAGACCACGTGGGAGCTCCTTAGCAGCAAGCACCCACTTCTCCACGCTCTTTAGAGGAGGTACACGACGCACAAGCTTCTTGGAGGCATTCACCTCCTCCATCTTAGCAACAAGGTTTTCAGCTCTGCGTGTACCAAGTTCTTTCACGGTGTCTACCCCAGCTGCCTCAAGGAGCTCTGCATACTGCCCACCAATACCTGAGATACGAAATAGATCAACATGGTTAGCAAACTTGAGGATCTTAGCTTCGTTGATCCCTGTCTTTGCGGCCAGGTCCTTGCGCATAGCCCTAGTACGACTGGCCGAAAGGAGAGCATCTGTGGTTTTTATCCCTGCCTTGATGAACTTTTCGCCAAGCACTGAGCCAATACCTTCAATCTGATCAATCTTGTAATTTGCCATAAGAAAATAAGTTTTGTTGGTTGGTAATTTCTGTATATAAGCCACGGCTAACCTACTCTATACATCAGACCGGATCAGGGAGAGTAAAAGTATCACCGCCTTTGACGGTCCCTAATTGATATCCCTTTTGTAACCACATCATGCGTTGCTTTGATGTCCCGTGATTGAAAGCATCCGGTACCACATATCCTTGCGACTCCATCTGGAGTTTGTCATCCCCTATAGCATGAGCAGCGTTGAGTCCCTCTTCTATATCTCCCGGTTCGAGAGAATTGTATAGCGCGTTATCATAGTGTGCCCATACACCGGCATAATAATCAGCCTGTAATTCCAGTCGAACACTGATGGCGTTAGCCCTTTTCTTATCCAACTGAGACATTTGGTTGTGCGCCCGTTGCAGTGTTCCCAGTAGATGCTGAACATGGTGTCCGACTTCATGTGCTATCACATAAGCATACGCAAAATCCCCACTGGCACCAAGCTGATTTTTCATCTGTGTGAAAAACGACAAGTCAATGTATATAGTCTGATCAGCCGAGCAATAGAATGGTCCGACCTGAGATGAGGCGCCGCCACAACCACTCTGTACGGCGTCAGTGAAGAGTACCATCTTTGGTGCCTGATACTGCATGCCGAGTTCTTCTTTGAAGACCTTCGTCCACACGTCTTCTGTTCCAGCCAGTATCTGCTTAGCAAAGGTCGCGGCTGCCTCCTCTTCGGGCGTAGGGATATATTCTTCCACACTGCTCTGCTGTCCAGGGAGGATATTCGCACCACCATTGCGGAGGACATCGAGCGGATTACCCCCCAATATCCAAGTGATGATACCCACGATGATGAGACCACCGATGCCTACTGACGTCGCTCTACCGGTTCGATGCCCTCTTCTATCTTCCACGTTTTGGCTCTCTCGCCTACCGTCCAGTCTCATCTTATTTATTAAGTCTGATAATGTTTGTTTTAGTGCTGTACCGAAACAAAGGTAAATAAAAATCCCCGAAATACGATTCTATGCCTTCAGGATTCTCTGAGGTGCTGAATAAGGTCATCGACACTATATGCAGTCTGACTTCCGGTCTCCATGTTCTTCACAGTTACAGTGCCGCTAGCCAACTCATCATCACCCACAAAGGCGACATAGGGAATCCCCAAGCTATCCGCATAAGACATCTGCTTTTTGAGTTTTACCGGTTCCGGATATATCTCGGTGCGCACGCCTTCATGCCTGAGGCGACTAAGTATTGGGAGTATATGAAGCTGTTCCTTCTCTCCGAAGTTAACAAAGAGGAGTTGCGTCCCCGTCGTAATATCTTTGGGATACAATCCCAGTGTATTTAGTATGTCAAAGATTCGATCGGCTCCAAAGGAGATCCCAACCCCACTCATGCCATTCTCCCCGAATACTCCTGTTAGATTGTCATAACGTCCGCCACCGGTTATACTCCCCATAGGAGTATCAAGAGCTTTGACTTCAAATATCGTTCCAGTGTAGTAGTCCAATCCACGAGCAAGAGACAGATCGAGCCTCACCTCGTTTTTCAGGGGAGTACGCTCCAGTAGCCGAAGGATATAGGACAGCTCCTCCACTCCTTTCTGCCCCGCCTCAATGCCTTCGAAAAGAGTGGACAGTTTTTGAAGCTTCTCTACATTCGTTCCACTGAGATCGAGTATAGGCTTTAGTCGTGTGATAGCACTATCGGTCATCCCTTTGCCTTGGAGTTCGGCCACGACACCATCCCAGCCGATCTTGTCCAGTTTATCAATAGCTACCGTTAGATCCGTGATGCTATCCACCTCAAGGAGCTGCCCGAGCGCTGTCAACAATTTACGATTATTCAGCAGAATAGCTACACGGACATTCAGTTTGGTAAATACGGTATCTATGATTTGAGTTAGCTCTACTTCGTGAATCAGTGCATCCGAACCTATCACATCAGCATCACACTGGAAGAACTCACGGTAACGCCCCTTCTGCGGACGGTCAGCTCTCCAAACTGGCTGAATCTGATACCGCTTGAAAGGGAATGTAATCTCACTCTTGTGCTGAACCACATATCTGGCAAAGGGCACCGTCAGGTCATACCTTAATCCCCTGTCACATGCCCGTGCTGCAAAAGTCTGGGGGTCGATACTCAATAGTTCCTGTCTGTCAAAATCCTTTAGTGAATCCCCGGAATTCAAGATCCTAAATAGTAGTTTATCCCCCTCTTCACCATACTTCCCCGTGAGTGTCGATAAGTGCTCCATCGCAGGAGTCTCTATCTCGCGGTAGCCATAGGTCCGGTACACACTGCGTATGGTGTTGAATATATAGTTGCGTTTCGCCATTTCCTCTGGCGAAAAATCTCTTGTTCCTTTGGGTATTGAGGGCTTCTGTGCCATTTTCTTATCTTGTAACTATTCTTGTCCGTAATTAAAGGGTCCTGTACTCTACCATCTTTGCTAAATACTTTCCCACAATATCAAACTCAAGGTTGACTCGGTCACCAACCTTTAGATTCTTGAAGTTCGTGTGCTCTATCGTATAAGGGATGATTGCTACTTTAAATGAATTTTTCTGTGAGTTCACTACGGTCAAACTGGTACCATTGACACATATTGATCCTTTCTCTACCGTGGTATAGCCACGGAGAGCAAAATTAACAGCCCAGTAGGAGCTAGGAATTCTTCCTGTTGATCAGCACTGAATGTTTGCAAATACCTCATTTTCCAGAAATCTTAAAGGTATTCGCC
>JBAKGE010000160.1:0-1912 GCA_037191085.1 Porphyromonadaceae bacterium
GGATGAGATGGACAGAGGTTTTTATCTCCGCAATGGGGGGTATTATTGGGCTGTGAACGACTATCTTGACCTCGAGCTAACGGGAGATATGTACACCAAAGGGTCGTGGGGGGTAAGTGCTCGGTCTACATATCGCAAACGTTATCGCTATAATGGGTCCGTGAGTGCCAACTATATCGTGACCAAACGTGGGGATAGGATAGCCGGTGACTATAGTAAGTCGACCGACTTCCGTATAGCTTGGAGTCACTCGCAGGATGCGAAGGCAAATCCTTATCGAACCTTCTCTGCCAACGTTAACTTCTCGACCAGTTCGTACAATCACAATGACCTTAATTCCCTCTACCAGCAGGCTGTAATGGGACAAAATACGAAGAGTTCGAGCATCAGCTTCAACCAACGTTTCCCCAATAGTCCCTGGAGCATAACAGGTTCATTTGACATCACTCAGAGATCCCAAGACAGTACGATAGCGGTGACGCTACCTAATCTCTCGGTGAATATGAGCCGTATTTTCCCCTTCAAGCGTAAGAAACCTGTGGGTGCAGAGCGATGGTACGAGAAGATATCGTTGTCGTACGCAGGACAGTTCCGCAACTCGTACCAAAACAAAGAAAACAGGATCCTCAAGAGCAATGTCCTCCGTGACTGGACGAATGGAGCGCAGCACAGCATCCCCGTGAGTGCTTCCTTTGATCTCTTCAATTACTTCAAGGTCACTCCTTCGATTAATTATACCGAACGCTGGTACTCCAGCCGAGTGACGAAAGCCTATGATCCCGACAAGAATAGTGTCATTCCTGTGGACACAACCTATGGGTTCAACCGAGTATATGACTTCAATGCATCCTTGAGCTTGTCCACCACAGTTTACGGTTTTTTTCAGCCGATGAAGTGGGTGCCGTGGTTGGGTAAGAATGTTAGTATGATCCGTCATCGTCTGGAGCCGTCAATATCGCTCTCCTACCGTCCCGACTTCGGTCAGCCGATGTATGGCTATTGGGAGCAGCTCAATTACATCTCCTCAGATGGGCGCCGTGTGAGATATGACTACTCGCCCTACGAGGGGCAGATATTCGGAGTACCGAGTCGGGGAAAGAATGGAAGTGTCAGCTTTTCTCTCAATAATAATGTAGAGGCTAAGCTACTGAGTAGTAATGATTCTATCGGTACTCGTAAGATAAGTCTCATAGATAATTTCAGTTTGTCAACGAACTATAACTTGGCTGCGGACTCGTTCCAATGGAGTGATCTCTCGGCATCATTGTCACTGAGATTGTCTGATCAGTTTACCCTACGACTGGGAGGAGCCTTTGACTTATACCTCATGGACTATCACGAGTATGACGGTAGGATTAATCCTTATCGTGTCGATAAACTACGAGTGCTGAATGGTAAGGGACTGGGACGATTTAGGGGGACGAGTACTTCTTTTTCATACACACTCAATGAGCAGAGTTTAGGGAAACTTCTGTCGCTTTTGGGGCTTCGGGAGAAAGATTCTGACAGCAATGACAAGAATAATGGACGTGGCGAATCAGGTCTCGGGGAGAGCGCTCCTGATCCTATGACTCCCGCGGGAGCACCTGCGAGTTTCTTTAACCACAGCCATGTAGATGCCCTCGAGTACGATGCGTATGGGTACAGTAAGAATAAGATAGATTGGAGTTTAAACTTCAACTACAACCTCGCATTGACGCAGGGAGAATTCAATACTCGGATCAAAGAGTACGACTATAAATTAAGGCATGACCTTAGCTTCAGCGGTAATCTCAATGTAACGAAGAATTGGCAGTTTAACTTCTCAGCCAATTATAATTTTGATCAACATAAGATAACCAATATGACGTGCAATATCACTCGAAACCTACACTGCTGGAGTATGTCTGTGAGCTTTATTCCTGTAGGTCCA
>JBAKGE010000049.1:0-14791 GCA_037191085.1 Porphyromonadaceae bacterium
TTTCTACCAATTTTGTAACTTGAAAATTTTTTGTCTTCTTTTTCGGATACCTATTTCTTATCTCCCTTATGAGGCTTAGGTTGATCAGGGACACCGTACTGCGGTGGATGGATTGATACCCAGCAAGATAAATGGAGGTATAATTGAATGTATTTCGGGAGAACGTTTTTCGGACAAGGTGGGTGAAATATTTGATTGTTTAGTTCAAGCAATCTATTGAGTTGATGTCGTTCGGTTATTTGATACGAGCTGGTCCGATAACAGCTGAGGGAATAGAGCTTTTGGGGGGATGCTGTGGTTGTTTGAGGTAAAACTCATGAATTGTCAGGGTGTGTGCCACTACTATTTTTGTCCCGAAAGTGGTATCTTTGCGTAGTATGCTCTCGTGGCTGTCACGGTCGAGAGAGGGCGTGTACACATTAGTTATATAGTATAGTCTCCACTGCAAAAGATACATATTAGTCATACAGAATGAAGCATATCAGGAATTTTTGCATTATCGCACATATAGACCATGGCAAAAGTACGTTGGCAGACCGACTGCTTGAGTATACGCAGACCGTAAGCAATAAGGATGCAAAAAATCAGGTGCTGGACGACATGGATCTGGAGCGTGAGCGTGGCATCACGATCAAGAGCCATGCTATTCAGATGGAGTATGACCTGGACGGGGAGAAGTATGTGCTCAACCTCATCGATACCCCGGGACACGTGGATTTCTCCTACGAGGTATCCCGCTCCATAGCTGCGTGTGAGGGTGCTCTGCTGATCGTGGATGCATCGCAGGGAGTGCAGGCACAGACCATATCTAATCTCTACATGGCGATCGATCACAACCTCACCATTATTCCTGTGCTTAATAAGATAGATCTCCCCAGCGCAATGCCGGAGGAAGTAGGTGATGAGATCGTAAACCTCATCGGTTGCTCTCATGGTGACATATTACGTGCCAGTGGCAAGACTGGAGAGGGAGTTCCCGAGATTCTGCGGGCGATAGTGGAGCGCGTGCCGGCTCCGGTGGGCGACCCTGAAGCTCCACTCCAGTGCCTTATTTTTGACTCTGTGTTTAATTCATTCAGAGGGATTATCGGCTACTACAAGGTGGTAAATGGCGTAATACGCAAGGGGGATAGGGTGAAGTTTATGGCAACAGACTTTGAGTATGATGCCGACGAGGTGGGGACGCTGAAGCTGGATATGGTGGCTAAGTCTGAGGTGCGCACAGGGGATGTGGGCTACATCATATCGGGCATCAAGACCTCCAAGGAGGTGAAGGTAGGGGATACGATCACCCACGTCAAGAACGGTGCTACTAAGGCTATATCCGGATTTGAGGAGGTGAAGCCAATGGTATTTGCAGGGGTTTATCCTATAGTCACGGAGGAGTTCGAGAACCTCCGCACATCCCTCGAGAAGCTTCAGCTGAACGATGCTTCTTTGACCTTTACCCCCGAGAGCTCTGCGGCCCTGGGCTTCGGATTTCGATGCGGATTTCTCGGGCTGCTACACATGGAGATAGTTCAGGAACGATTGGATAGGGAGTTTGATATGAGTGTCATTACCACCGTGCCCAACGTTTCGTACATAGTGCATGACAAGAAAGGAGGTTCCAAAGAGGTGCACAACCCTTCGGGGCTGCCTGATCCTGCGACTATCGACATGATAGAGGAGCCATTTATCCGTTCATCAATCATCACGACTACAGAGTATATCGGGCCGATCATGACCCTCTGCCTCGGCAAGCGTGGTGTACTCGTGAAGCAAGACTACCTCTTTGGCAATCGCATAGAGCTGATATATGACCTCCCACTTGGCGAGATTGTGATAGACTTCTACGACCGTCTCAAAAGCATATCAAGGGGATATGCGTCTTTCGACTATCAGCTACACGACTATCGTCCTGCACGTCTGGTGAAGGTGGATATCCTCCTCAATGGTGAGCAGGTGGATGCTTTGTCATTTCTGACTCATGTGGATAACTCTGTGCCTATGGGGCGTAGAATCTGTGAGAAATTGAAGGAATTGATCCCTAGACAGCAGTTTGACATCGCAATACAGGCTGCGGTGGGTGCCAAAATCATAGCCCGAGAGACTATCAAGGCTGTGCGCAAGGACGTGACCGCTAAGTGCTACGGAGGTGACATCTCTCGCAAGCGCAAGCTCCTGGAAAAACAGAAGGAAGGTAAAAAACGCATGAAGCAGATCGGTAGTGTGGAAGTACCCCAGAAGGCTTTTCTTGCCGTGCTTAAGCTCGATTGAGAGTACCTCCAGGGTGTCCTGACTCAGCCACCGTATTGTCTCAATTAAATCATATCATCCTATGCCTACAATAGCTACATCATCGTCATCGAGAGCACAGGGAAGCAGTCACAACACTTCCCTGTCCAATGTCCAGCTGACTAAGTCCTTGTCGGCTACCCTGCCTCCACGCAGTGAGGAGGTCGAGCAGTTGGTGCTAGGCGCTCTGATATTGGAGAAGGATGCATACCCACAGGTGCAGGATATACTGTCCACAGACTGCTTCTACGGCGATCGAAACCGTTCCGTCTTCGATGCCATAAGGGGACTGGCCGAGACCGAGCGACCGGTGGATGCTGTGACAGTAATGGAGCAACTAAAGTCGACAGGTGACCTCGAAAAGGTAGGAGTAGCCTACATCGCCACACTGACTTCTATCGTCAATAGTACGGCGCATCTCGGGTACCATGCTCGTGTGTTGTATGACAAGATGACGCAGCGTCGACTGATTTCTTTCGGTAATTCTGTCATTCAGAATGCTTTTGATGAGGAGAAAGATGTCACCGACACGATGACGACCGCCGAGTCTGATCTTTTCGCTATCACACAAGGTGCAAATAAGGATGACGTACAGAGCGTGAAGGAATTGATGCCGTCTGTGATAGAGTCTATCAAGGTGTCGCTGGAGCGGAAGGAGGGCATGAGTGGTATCAATACAGGCTTCCGTGAGCTAGACCAGATCACGTCGGGATGGCAGAAGAGTGACCTGGTCATCATAGCAGCACGTCCTGCCATGGGTAAGACGGCATTCATTCTATCTATGGCTCGAGCAATGGCTGTAGACTATGGCACAGCAGTGGGGATATTCAGCCTGGAGATGAGCAAGGCTCAGCTAATGACACGTCTGGTAGTGAACCATAGCGGTATCGCCAATGAGAAGATAAAGAGAGGTAATATCAGTGCGGAAGAGCTGCAGCGGTTCATGGCAAGTATGACAAATTTCGAGGATGCACCGATATACATAGATGACAACTCCGGTCTGACGGTATTCGATCTTCGATCTAAGGTGAGACGTCTGGTGCGTAACTTTGGGGTGCAGATTATCTTTATCGACTACTTGCAGCTGATGACGGCGAGTGGACTGAATACGAATGCTAATCGAGAGCAGGAGGTCAGCACGATCTCTCGCTCCTTAAAACAGTTGGCTAAGGAACTGAACATTACAGTGGTGGCGCTATCGCA
The DNA here is from genome assembly GCA_037191085.1 of Porphyromonadaceae bacterium. Lineage (GTDB taxonomy): Bacteria > Bacteroidota > Bacteroidia > Bacteroidales > Porphyromonadaceae > Porphyromonas_A. The sequence goes on from JBAKGE010000049.1 coordinate 3,481, forward strand.
GCTCAATCGTGGTGTGGAGAACCGCCCGAAGGAGGGAAAGGTGCCGCAGCTCTCAGACCTCCGAGAATCGGGAGCTATCGAGCAAGACGCGGATATGGTATGCTTCATACACCGGCCGGAGTACTACGAAATTTATAAGGATGATGAGGGTAACGACCTCCGTGGTCTGGCACAGATCATCGTGGCAAAGCACCGTAATGGTCAGGTGGGTAAGTTCTACCTCCGCTTCGATAGTGAGCACATCAGGTTCACCTCTGCTCTGGATAATCCGATCAACGACTACCGTATCGAGAACATTGGGTCGAACTTGAATGGGAGATCAGGGGAGCACTTCACACCTACGATTTCACCGGGCGGATTCCCTACGATTCCCGATGATCCCATGATGGGGGGGCAAGATGTTAATGGCTTTAATTAACGTATTGGAATTTATGAGAATACACACGTTGTAGAGAACTGTGTCCCTCTACTCATTCCGGTCGTGTGTATATGCCCTACGACAACCTCTGGGTCATCGATTTACCGACGACCCAGAGGTTGTCAAAAGAATCTCCGGGTCATCGATAAGGCGACGACCCAGAGAAATCCTGAGGCATGTCCGCAACAACGATGTGCCCCCAACGGACTGTCAATGACGGATACTACCTCGGGAAAAGTACTCTTCCCCGAGGTCAAGCTCACGTCAATGAGACTTCATTTCTGCTGCGATGTTGTGATATTTTGAATCGTTATGGCATTTATAATGGTGTTTGGGTAGCCATTTGTTGGTAAAATGTCGTAACGATTTGTTTTTGTGCTTTTTCTTGTCGAAATTTTTCTTACCTTTGTCAGGAAATGAGTGGATTTAGAAGAAGTTAAATAACAACATTACAGTAAAATCGTTATGGGTCTATTGAAAGAATTTAAGGAATTTGCCGTGCGTGGCAATGTCGTGGATATGGCTGTCGGTGTGGTTATCGGCGGAGCGTTCGGTAAGATTGTTACCTCTCTCGTCAATGATGTCATCATGCCTCCTATCGGATACCTTATGGGTGGTATGAACTTTTCTGACCTCAAGTATGTCCTCAGCCCGGAGGAATCACAGATCGTGGATGGTGTCGCTACTGTCGTGAAGCCGGAGGCAGCTATTGCTTACGGTATGTTCATTCAGACTGTGTTAGACTTCCTCATCATTGCCCTCTGTATCTTTGCTATGGTTAAGACCATTAATAGTCTGAAGAAGAAGGAAGAGGCAGTTCCGGCGGCTCCGACAGCTGACATTGTTTTACTTGAGGAGATTCGTGACCTGCTGAAGAAAAATAACTGACAGAAGCCTTGGTCAGTATAAGTTATATCGGATTATAGTAGAGCTCTTTAACGCTTTTGCGGTCGAAAAATTGCTAAAATATGGAGTCAAATGTTGTATTTGAGTATTTTCGGTGAAAAAAAGTGTGTGGAAGCCTTGGTATATGAATAAATTGACTTATATTTGGGCATGTAAGGTAATACACGTCATTAAGATACGAGTGGAGGAGTGTTTCGACCTTACGTTGTGGTTAACTGATAGAGAAGTGTAACGTTTGTATATTATTTAACAACTTAACTTATTGATTTATGAACAAAACAGAATTGATCGCGGCTATGGCAGAAAAGGCTCAGCTTACCAAGGCTGATGCGAAGAGGGCACTTGATGCTTTTACTAGTACTATAGCTGAAGAACTCCAGAAGAACGAAAAGGTTACTGTGCTTGGTTTCGGTACATTCTCAGTTACCGAGCGTGCTGCTCGTACGGGGGTTAACCCACGCAAACCTGCTGAAAAGATCAACATTCCTGCTCGTAAAGTAGCGAAGTTTAAGGCTGGCGCAGACCTTGAGTTAAAATAAGAAGATATAGGGCAGGAATTACTTAATTCTAGCGATTCTGAGTAATGGTTGCCTTGTATGCTACGAGGGAGTAAGAGACGGTCGTTTCTTACTCCTTTTTATTTACTCTCTTACCTAAAATCACATTGATACCGTAATCGTAATGAAAATAACACATACCTTAACTCTACTCTTTGCCCTATGTTTTTTTGTCTCCTGTCACCAGCGTGTGGAGCTGGATGGTAGGCTTGCTCGGGGAGATAGAGGAGAAGTGATCCCTATTACTTTCAATGCAGGGATTGCAAACTATGATGTTCAGGGACTTCGGGCAGTAAATTCCTCCGAACTGCAGAAGAATGCAGGTCGACTCAATATTGATGGAATACGTATTGTATTCTATCGTCAGGATCAGGCGGGGAATCCGACAGAGGTCGCTTATGCGTTTCACAAGAAAGCCAAGTCCTTTAACGGCACTATCTCCTCCTCCGACGGTGTCCATATTGATTTCGATCACATGTCGATCGCCATCACGAGTCGGGAGAATATTGCCATAGACGACTACACCGTTCTTTTCTTCACCACCCCCTCACAGTCCCTTATCACTGCCACGGAGGTGGGGATGAGGTACGCTGCTCTTGCGACTCCTCTGACATATGACTACCGTGTCCCTAATGCAGGAATGAGCAATCTGGGCTTCAATCTTTATACCAATGCTCACAAACCCCTCAAGGTCACAGCTCAGGCACTATCCTCCAGTATGTCCACTGGAACACCGTATGTGATAAGTGCTAGTGACCTTGTCGCTGTCAATGCTTCGGTCTATCTGGACTTCCCTAAAAGCCTATCCGTAAATGCCGTGACCTATAATCCCGCTCTTAGTGCCAGTCTATTCTTCGATACTCAGAATAGAAAGTTTGTCCTTTTCCCAAAGTATGTAGATGCACTATTTGATGAACCTCTTGCGGGTAAAACTTCTTATAAAATCCCCCAGGATGCTAATTATGAGGGCTTTGCTACCAAGAGCATCGAGGAGCTACAATCTGACTTCATCTACCTCGATAAGGCGTGGGGTACTGCCTATACTTTCTCCTCTTCCGATCGTAAGGATCAAAACTATATCTTGCCCGTAGCCGAAAATACTCTAGCGTCCTTAGAGGCTACAGGAAAGGTCACCACACGTATCATTGTCGGGATACCTATGATGCCTACGGGTAAAACCATTGCACCTAATGAATATGGTGCCAGATCATTCTTCGTCTACGATGATGAAGTCCTTTCTTACGCCGACCTGAAGGGACGTTACGATGCTGCTCTTAGTTCATCCTCTCGTACTCCTGAGCAAACAAGACTCATAGCCGAGATCCAGAAGATGAATGCCTTCGCACAGACGACGGGTGCGCAGTCCAGTGGGGCATCCATTGTACTCCCTCTGCGGTGTGGCTACGATGGCTTATCTCTCAAATACTATTTCGATGGGATCATGTACTACACCATTCCTCCTCGCCATTACAGTGATGCGAATGTTAGGATTAAGGATAAACCTGGGCGATTTGGCATCGTTCGCCATACCCTATACACCTATAGTATTTCCTCCCTTTCCCGCTATGGGGTAGCTAATCCTCTCACTCTCGTAGAAGATCGCTCCTCCGACCTCAATGCCATTCTCCCTCCTTCGATGAATCTGTCGATCGGCAATCCTGATGTGCTTCATACGGACCTCATCCTCTGACCCTCGTCTGCATCGGATCTATCTCAAAGGGGATAACAAAAACCGCACAGCTGCGTAATGCAATAGCTGTGCGGTCTCTTTTCTGTTTTAGCTTTCGGGCATCAGTTCATCGTTGTCTGTAGATATTCGATGACGGTTTCTATCCTTGTGTCAGGATTTAGGAATGCTAGTCGCAGTACGGTCTCACCGTCATACTTTGTAGTGACGCAGAGCATACGACCGGAGAGGGCCAGTTCTTTCGACCACTTCTGGTAGTCCACGTCGTTCCAGCCGATACGCTTGAAGAGTACTATACTCAGCTCCGGCTCCATGATGAGCTTGAGGTGACTACTCTCTCGGATATACTTAGCACACACTTGTGCATTGTGTACACAGGCATCTATGGCATCACTATACTTTTTCGTCCCATGTGTCGTGAGCGAGTACCACAGTGGCAACCCTCTTGTACGGCGAGATAGATGTACAGCGAGATCCGAGGGGTTGGACTGAGATCTATCTACGATGTCCAAGTATTCTGCGTGCTGTGAAAATGTACGTATCGCATGCTCTGGGTTGCGGTAGAGTAGGGCGCAGCAGTCGTACGGTGCGAAGAGCCACTTGTGCGGATCCACGATGAATGAGTCAGCCTCTTCTATGCCATTGTACCTGCTACGGATACTGGAGCCCGCCAGACCGCCACCACCGTATGCACCGTCTATGTGTACCCATACATCTCTCTTGTGTGCCTCACGTGCTATGTCCAAGAGGTCATCCACTATCCCTGCATTCGTCGTGCCTGCAGAAGCCACCACTGCAAATATACCCGGATTCTCCTCTATCGCACGCGCCACATTAGCTCCGGTGAGGTGACCACGTTCATCCAATGGTACAGTCACGATCTCCACATCCAGAACTTTGGCTATAGTACGTACCGAAGAGTGGGTAGAGCTCGAGCAGGCGAGTTTAAATCCTGTGAGCGGTTTCCCATTCTGAAATTTTCCGATCCTTTGCCAGTTCTCTCGGGCGGTGTTGCGTGCCACGGATATTGCAGAAAGATTACCGAGAGTACCTCCCGACACGAATGTACCGTGTGCTGTCGAGGGCCAGCCGAGTAACCCTTTTAGCCAATCCATCACTTGATTCTCTGCATAGATAGCTCCCGACCCCATCTCCCATACTCCTCCGAAGACATTGGCGGCTGATACCACGGTATCAAAGGCTACGGCCGCACGGGTAGGTGCACAGGGGATGAAGGCTAAATTCATGGGATCATCGGACGAACGTGTCGCAGGATTGAGGAGATTAGAGTATATACGTAGTGCTTCCTCCGCACCCAAGCCCTCTTCGGTGATAGAATTAGGGACGGTAGCATTGAGCTCGGCGTGGCTCTTAAATGTCGTCTTGGGATCGTTTTCCGATACCGTACGGGCTCTCGCCCAGTCTAATGCAAGGTCTACCGCATTGCTTTCATCTCCCCAGATTTTACTTTTTTGCATACTATTATATTTGAGGTTTCCTTCTTCCTGTTGATTCCCCCGCTCTCGTAAAGTTACGATTTTAGTTTGTTTTCATCAATACATTGTTGCTCTCCGACTCTTACGGGTACCGTCTCTGGCATACCGATCTTAGGTCTGCTATTATCGTATGTAGATAGCATACTTGTATACGGAACTTTACGGTGCGTCCCGTAAAAATAGCAGATAGAATACGTACAGTCGGGACGAATCGGTATGATAAGTTGAAAAGTAGTGGAGAAAAACTACAGAATGCGATCAAGCACTGTACGCTGCCTGATCGTGCACTGTACGCAGCATGATCAGGTTCTGTACAGTGCTCGATCGAGCACAATAAAATTTCTCCGTGATGTTGTTGAAAATTTGTTGCGCTGCTACTGATATCCCCTGGGATAGTTCCTGGCAGTCATGTGCCGAGTGATAGAAGGGAGGATGGTGCCGAGATGATTGTGACCTATGGGATTATCAGACGAGTTTTTCTATGATACTATCGGAGACGAGAAGCCCCGATGCAGTAAGTGCGAGAGCATCACCGCGAAGCTGGAGCATACCACGGTTGATGAGAGGCGAGGCACTCTTTGTCAGCTGTCGGAATCGATGCTCTCCATAAGTATCTCGGATATGGGTGAGGGATAGTCCCTCCACGGTGCGTAGGTGAGTGAGGATGTACTCCATGTAGCTCATGTCCGGAGTGATATACTCGAAGTCTCGGGTTAGAAATCGCCCTCCTGTCAGTAGCTGCTGTATATATCGATGCACAGACGAAGGATTCCATGAGCGCCAGGGGGACGAGTAGCTGTGCGCCGAAGGTCCCAATCCCTGATACGGAACTTCCTGCCAGTAGGACGAATTATGACGGGAGCGGTAGCCGGAACGTGCATAGTTGGACACCTCGTAGTGCTCATAACCCGAATGGCTGAGCGTACTGTGTACGACCTCAAACATATTTAGACTATCCTCCTCCGGAAGCTCTGTAATGTGTCCCTTTTGTAGCTGTGATGTGAGTGGTGTCCCTTGTTCATACATTAGGTGATAGGCTGATATGTGTGTGGGTGAAAGACCAATCAGATGCTCAAGGTCATCACGTAACATATCCATGGTCTCGCCGGGGATCCCATAGATAAGGTCGAGTGAAAAGTTGACTACGCCTGCTTTGCGCAGCCCCTCTACCATGCTGATCGTCTCGTGGGAGCTGTGACGTCGTGTGAGGAAACGGAGGAGCCGGGGTTGAAAGGATTGTGCCCCGATGCTGAAGCGATTGACACCGACACTGAGCAACTGCTCTACACCCATGTGGGTAATGTCACCTGGATTGCACTCCATGGTCACCTCAGCGTTGGAGCTGACATTATGTAGGTCGCGGATCAACGAAAGCACCCTCCCGATCTCCTCTGCGGGGATCAGCGAGGGTGTCCCACCACCTATATAGATGGTGTCGATATCTTGCCCTATGAGTTCGTATGCTCTATTTCTAATCTCCTGTGCCAGCGCGCGGAGGAATGATCGGTGCGTTTCGACACTTGGATTGACTATGGAGTAAAAATCGCAGTAGGTGCACTTCGATACGCAGAAGGGGATGTGAATGTAGATGCCTGCCACTCTATAGGGATAGAACGATTATCATTTCATGATGTCGTTGAGCTCTACGAGCTTATTCATGATAGCATATATCGTCAGACCGGAGGGGCTGTGGATATTGAGTTTCTTGGCGATATTGCGTCGGTGCGTGATGACGGTGTGTGTGGAAAGGAATAGTTCGTCGGCGATTTCTTTGTTCGTCAATCCTTTGACCACAGCAATGACGACATCACGCTCGCGTGGGGTGAGTACCTGGCTATTATCTTGGTCGGGGTCGAGCGCCAATGTACTTGTGATTATGTCTTCGACCTCAGCGGCAGAGTCAGTGATGGTCATCTTGGCATCGTAGTGGTTGATCGTGCTGCTCTCCAGATGACTGGTACAGAATGCAATGAACTTTGTCTTGGTCAGCTCTGCGTTTTCTTTGAGCAGCGGAATCATTGGGTCACTGATGATTACCGGAGACGTGAGTATCAACTCGGGTTGTATAGATCTGAGCTGTTCTGAGAGTGACTCAAACTCGGTGATCCGGGTGACGTTGATATTGGGAATTCCTCCTTTCTGGAGCATCTGCTCGAAGACGAGATTGAGGCTCTCGGTAGGGAGGAGTACGACTATCTGTCTGGACATATCTATGGGTGTTATTTGTAATAGTGTGGTGTAGGTAGTCCGATTACGGGCGACTTACTTCTGGGTCAGTATATGCTCTAGTTCACGCATACAGGGGATAAATATCTCGTTTTCGACAGAGTTGTGATTCTCGAGTTCTTCACCACACGCATACAGTTCATGGAGCACATTATTGAGTTTATAGTTGGTATCCGCATTGTAATACTTGATGAATATATTTTTGAGTTCGAGCATCTTGAGTTCGACTTTGTCATGCTTCTTAGCGAATATATCGATGGAGTATTTGGGGTCCTTGATGCCACTGAGAAGTTTCTCGGAGTAGACGAATACGATTTCGTTCTCATAGCGCATGTGCTGCTTGACTTCCTCTGCATACTCGTCGAAGTAACGCTGTATGACGAATATGATGTCCTTGGGTGCACTTTCGATAGCATCAAGCATATCCTTGCGGATTTCAGGGAGTCGGAACTCCGTGAAGTAGGAGTGACTATTCTTGAGGAAACGAATGATCAGTGGGACATCGAGCTTCTTGTGGAGGTCAGTCAGAGTACTCTTTTCCCTGAAGAGGATGAAGTGTACGATGAAGAGAAATGTATTGACATCCACGTGTTTTTCCTCACATACTTCCTTGATTGTCTTTTCACCCATGCCGAGAGGTATGTCGAATCGGAAGATGAGGAGAAAGATACTGTAGTGATCGCTGAGTAGGTCAGCCATCTTTGAGTTTGGCGTATAATGTTTGATCTTCTGTGCCATGTTTTTTTATGTTTGTGGTGTTGATTTAGTTCGTATATGGAGCTTGTGTTTGCTTGAGTGTGAGCTGATGTCCATCCCATTCTGCGTAGCTGAAGAATGATATCCAGTCGCCGAGAATGAGTACACGTGCCGCACCGATAGAATGATCAAGAAGGATGTGCCGATGCCCGAAGATGAAGAAATCGGGGGCATCGGAGGGGTGCCGACCGGTGTATTCTACTGCGTAGCGTACGAGGTATTCGCTGGAAACATCCTCGAGGGTAGGGCGTACCTGATGCCGCTTGAGCCCAGATCTACGACTATGTAGTGACCACGCATGTGCCAAACCAACAGTCCATCTCGGGTGGATAGAAGCATAGAGAATTTGACAGAGACGGGAGTGGAAGATAGAGCGAATGAGACGGAACTTACGGTTGGCAAGATCGAACTCATCACCGTGAGCGACGAGGAACTTCCGTCCGTCGAAATCAAATAGCGCCGGACCACGGTGTACAATGCATCCGATTTCATCCTCAAGGTAGCCGAACATCCAGACATCGTGATTGCCTGTGAAGAGGTGTACGGCCACTCCACTGTCAGACAGCTGAGCCAGTGCACCGAGTAGACGCGTGAAACCTCGTGGGACTACGTGCTTGTACTCGAACCAGTAGTCGAAGATATCACCCACCAGAATCAGTGCGCGCGCATCACCCTCAATGGTATGCAGCCACTGCACGAAGTGACGCTCTACCATGCGAGAATTCGTGTGGTACTTAGATCCGAAATGCATATCGGAAGCAAAGTATACTTTGGTACGCTCTTGTGACACGGCAGGTTACGGGAATTTAGAGGAATCCAAGGGGAATTTAGAGGAATCCAAGCTCGAGCTTGGCCTCGTCGGTCATCATATCCTTGTGCCACTCCGGATTGAAGGTGACATGAATATTGACTGCTTTTACTCCATTGATGGCTTCTACTTTCATCTTGAGATCTTCGAAGATGAAGTCAGCCATAGGGCAGTTAGGGGCAGTTAGGGTCATTGTGATGTCAACGACACCGGTATCATGGTTGATGTCTGTATCGTAGATGAGCCCGAGATCATACACATTGACGGGAATTTCGGGGTCATAGACAGTACGAAGAGCTTCTACTATCTTTTCTTCAAGCTCCAGAAAGTTGTTGGGACTATTATCTGTCATGATATTCCTGTTGGTTTATGGGTTGGATGATTTACGAGTCGAGTATCGGCATTGAGCTCTGCGATATACTTTAGAGCCCTTAGTAGTATAAGATCGGGACCTGCAGGGGATTCTCCGAATGTTAGTCCCTCCTGGTAGATGTCTGGTTGTATGCCCTGCTCTACGTTTTTCATCTTGCTGTCGTAGTTCTTGACCGCTGAGTAACGTACTTTCCAGCCGTTGGGAAGCTCAGAGCTCGATGGTAGCCCCGCGCCACCGCCAGAGGGCAAGCCTATTCTTACGACGTTGGGGGCTACTGAAACCTTGTACAAGAAGTCATTTGTGGCACTATAGCATCCTCTATCCTGAAGTATAATGAGAGGTTTGTCTGTCCAGCGCTTGCCGTTGGTAGGAGATACATACAGTTCTTTCGGCTTCGAGAAGTTACCTCTCTCAGGACCTACCTTGTGGCTACTGTAGCCAACCAGTGCCTTCTCTTTTAGAAAAAGAGACACCAACTTGTCAGAGTTTTCCACTAATCCTCCTCCGTTTCCTCTCACATCTAGGATGATAGCTGCGCAGTCCTTGAAGAGATCAAACATAAAGTCAGTATTGCCAATACTGCCACTAAAACTTCCGTACAATATGTAACCAAACTTGACGTCGGGCCTACCGTTGATCTCGTATTTATTGTACTTCATTCCACCGGAGCTCATGAGTTTGTTCCCGAGGATCTTTCGGCGAGCGTAAACGTTGAGACCCTCAGTCTCGTCGCCCATCCAGTCGTTGTTGTGTGAGACATCAAAGGGTGACACCAGATTGACATGACCGTCTTTCAGTTCATTGAGCATTTCGGACATCAGATAGAAAAACTGTGGATCGTTCTTTACCTGATTGCGTACCTTAGGTTCGTATTTATCGTGTATAGCGTCCCAGTCTACACCCTTCTCTTCGAGGAAGCAGTACCGTTCGTCAATGATCTTCCATAGAGCTTCAAAATTGACTATGAAGTTGCTATTCTGTGGCTGTTCACGTACACAAGAACTCAGCACTACGATCACTACCAGCAGTGATATGCGTTTGTAATACTTTCTCATTTATGGTATATAGTTGTGCATGGGACTCAGGATTTGTGCGGATCGAGTGCTCCTATTCCCTGAAAAAACAAGATAATCCAAAGAAATTCCTACCATCACACTCCATGTCCCTTTACGGTATTGAGTGCTATTGATCATTTGTTTCATATACGAGTGTTCTACTCCTACTGTCACGGTTGTCGAGCGTATCGGCAAATCCACGAGTAACCGCTGACGGAGGGCGAAAGTATTGTGCAACGACGCAGCGTAGAACTTGGGTAGTTCTCTATTCTCTCCTGATACATATTCGTAGTAACTCTGACCGAAGTGAGGATGACAAGCCATATGAAAGAGGGGAACCTGTATGCTATAGCTGAAGTTGACAGGCATAACCTCCCATGGGATGCGGTACATAATCCGTCCCCAAGCATCCAACCCGATGTCACCCTTTACATTCACCACATTGTTGGAGTTTGACATCTTGATGTTACCCTGTATATTGACTGCAACAGCAGGGGAAATGTCTATCAGCCACTGCCGTCTATTGAGTAAACGGTACGCCGGACCACCAAGGTATCTCCCCTCGATTACGTACATCGTCGTATGGTTTGCCTGATTCTTTGGCCAACCCACATTCATTTCAGACTCACCGTAGTAGTGCCACTTGTTGTTTTTGCTTTTCAGCTTTCCGTCCATTAGCACACTTATCCCAAAGCTTGTCCCCGTATGGCTAATCGGGCTAAGGTACTCATCCTGTATCCCGATGCGTCCAATGTGGAGCAGATACTTGCCATGTGTGGTTGGTAACATGCTGTCGAACCTCCAAGGTGTTCCCTGCACGTACCTCCCTACACGATCTATCCAGCGACTCTTCTCCGGCGGAACCTGTGCAGTCACAAAGAGCACTGTAGCACACAGTGTCACCAGTATTTTATAGATTCTGCTCATCTCTTATTCGTCATTTTCATCTTCCTCGTCCTTGGTGTCGAATACCAGTCTCTGCTGGCCTGTAACCTCTTCCAGCAGGCGCGAATTCTCTTCATCTTCCTT
>JBAKGE010000161.1:0-1746 GCA_037191085.1 Porphyromonadaceae bacterium
ATTAGCTCTATCTGAACTATCCCTATCATCGTAGCTCTGTACAGTAGGTCGTAGGGCGCATCGTAGGTGGTAGTGAGGATGATCCCTGATCGTAGCCGTTTGGCCCCATCATCACCGTCAATGAAAACATCAGTACCCGCGTACAGCCTACGCACTGCGGCAGCCAAACGCTCCACCCCCGTGCCTACGAGACGGTATGTCCCTACCCTGCAAGATGAACATAGGTCAGGTAGAGGTTCGTGATACCCACAGACAGGACATACGAGGCGACTGCTATCCTGATAGTAGCGGTACGACGCGTGACACTGAGGACACTCGGGGGTATGGTGACAGTGGTTGCAGGAGAGTTGCTTCGCAAAACCTCTGCGTTGGTACAGGAGAAGCACGAGTCCTCCCCCTGACAGTGTGTCACGTATAGCCTCAGACATCTCGAAGGTGAGGAGTCGTGCCTGCACTTTATCCTTATCGTACGCTTCGGATAGATTCACAGACGTATACCGGATGTGTGCGCGCTCACGAGCAGGAAGTGTGTGTAGAGCATACCGTCCTTCGATGGTGCGTAGCATCGTCTCTACTGCGGGTGTGGCAGAGGTCAGCACTGTGGGCACACCCACATAGTACGCCAGCATCATAGCCACACGTGATGCCGTAAAGCGTGGCGCGGGTTCATACTGCCGATACCCTCGATCCTCTTCGTCCTGAATAACGACAGCGCCGAGATGGGCCATAGGTAGCCAAGCCGCTCCACGCAGACCGACATACAGTCCAACCATACCTCGGAGGGCATCCAGCCAAACGTGCCGACGCTGTACCTGTGGCACGTCGGTATGATACTCACGTAAGAGTACTCCATAGACTTTGGTCAGCAGGGGGCGTAGGAGATCCAATACAGCGATCGACGGGCAGAGGAGTAGAACCTGCTCCCCTTCGGATAAGAGACGGTGGATGTAAGCAACGGGGAGTCGCTCGTCGGGACAGCTCTCCGGAGCATGACAGAGGTGAATCGTGTGACCCTCAAGAGGTGGCAGGATTTCGTTGTACTGGGGTGGGAGAGGTGGGAGATCAGCCTTGGTAATTTGGCGGGAACCTGGGCAATCCTCTACCTCCACGGGGATGATGACTCCGATACTGCGGAGTTTCGCAACGACAGAAGCCCCCACGCCGAGCAATTCACTTAGAGCAGAGAGTGTAAGAGGTTGCGAGAGACTGCACGGCACACTATCCGGAGCACTCCTCTCGCAGAGCTGGAGCATCCTGTCCATAGCAGAGAGGACACCCTTACTACGACGCATAAGGGTACGCAGGTGCTCCTGCCGTTCGGTATTTTTCACAAAGAGAGGATCAACTCCCCACCCTCGTCGTGTCCCAGGTCGAGCACCGATGCTGATCTCCTCATCGATATAAACCTGATCATTCTCGATCCAGGACATGAGAAGGGCGATGTACCGGTGGGGAAAATCGGTACGGAGCTGTCGCATAGTGAAAGAGGGATGACGGTCAGCGAATAAAGCGACTTCCTCATCCTCAAAATCCTCTGGAGCTACAAAAGCGTACTTCTGCTCACCGTCGGGTCGAAAAGCGATAGGCACAGCAGCACGGAGTATATCACCGGCACTGCACATGTAGTATTCAGCTGCCCACTGCCACGTGCGGAGGACGGTCTGAGGTATAGGTTCGTAAGGGAAGAGGTGCAGGACACGCTTGTAGCGGATGTCTAGTGACGGGGGGTAGAAGTCGTGACAACGC
>JBAKGE010000050.1:0-14219 GCA_037191085.1 Porphyromonadaceae bacterium
AGTAGAGGGGTAACTTCTTTTGTACCTGTCCAGTCATGGTAATAGTACGCAAATAAGGGGTACGCATAGGGGCATCAACACCTATGGTTATTGCATTTGTCTTGACTTTCAGATCTACTTTTTTGGAAAACTCTTCACCTTTTACGGCACGAAGTTTGAACTGATACTCTTTACCGGGGATCAAGTTATCGATAATCACTTTAGGTTGGTCCTTGATGATAATGGGTTGTTCGCTCTTCCCTTCAATGTATAGTTCCCAGTGGTCTACAGTGTTAGGTTTGGGTTGCTCCCAAGAAAGTTCTATCTCTCTTTGGTAGGAATCAGTCTTGACTTTAGTGGGAGCCTCGAGTGTTGCTTGGATTTCGCTCTCTCCTGATTCTTGATCGGAGTAGAGCATCACGTCATCAATGTAGAACTCTTCATGTCCATCTGTCCAGAATGCAGTTTTTTCATCGAAAAGAAAGGCAAACTGGGCATTATTTTTATAATCACTATGGGCTCCAAGGGTTACGGTTCCTTCATACTTTTTCCATTCTTTTGTTGGCTTAATCGGCTCTCCTATTCCGACAGGAGCAAGGGTCCTAATTGCAGAAAATTTACTCCTCCCCATACGGATAACGGGCTGAATAGTCCCCATTCCATGCTTAGACTTAATCCAAGCGGAAAATTTATATTCTCTCCCGACTTCCAGAGCGAGAGGATAATCAACACTTCCATCAGTGTCATTTTGATCGCGATTCCAAAGCACCATGGAGTGTTCTAACGGTATAGCTCGTAGACCTTTAGACGATCTGTTACTCTCAGTGCATTTATATGTCTCTTTTAATTCCAGAGTCGCTAAATTGGCTTGGAATTTCCAATACCGAGGTACTTCTTCTTTCCCTTCCAAACCTCGCTCTATTCCTCCGTCAAAGAGGAGATTAGTTTGTGCAATAGCCGGAACACTTAGGAGTGTTACACACAAAAGTGATAGCGTCGTGATTAATTTCTTTTTCATGCTAATATTTTTCGATTACTGATTTATTTTCGTTCTGTTTACTGGCTTTTACTTCAGAAAATTGTCTATGTTCAATCGATACTTTTGGGCCACTTCTTTTGCAACTATTCGGAGAGTACTTCCATCATTAGTGGTACTTGGCACCAATTTCTCTTTTTCCCAAAATCCGTTTCCTTCGGATAACTTAGCTTGTAGTGCCACCACTTCCTCATAGGTGTAAGGGGACATCCCATTCTCTCCAATGGTAAATTGTAGAGCATAGAGCAATGCATAACCCTCTGTTAGGTTGGTGAATGCGTACTGCATTTCGTCATCAAGATTAGATATAGTGTTAGGACCGAGCAGCATAAAGATCGCCTTGGCAGCTACTGCTTTTGACAGCTCTAAGCGGATAGTATTCAGTTGTTTTTGCAGGTCTTTGTAGTCGAAAATGCCCAAATCTATACGCCCCTGCACGAATGCATAGTGGATCTTTTGGTGGCTGTCTTTTAGAAGGCTGAAACCATTGGACGTCGTGATAAAACGACAGTGTTGGTAATAGGCATAAGCCAAATCCCACTGATGCTCCAGAAAGGTGTAATTCCCTCCAGGCATAAGCTCTACATTCTGATGAGCACGACGGTGTTTCTGATCATCGTACAGAGAGGGTTGCAGAAGTTGGTTTAGTATCTGATCCAGATAGATGGCCCCTACCGTGTAAATCTTAAATAGGCCGGCGTAATCTCGCCCTTTGGCATCTACGTAAAAAGCATTATCGTCGCCAACATTGAGACCTACGTAACCTGGCAGTCCAGGGGCAGCCGGCCTGTGCTTTAGAGACATATCGCCAGAATGATTGGGTCCTGCTTCTTTGGCTATACCATCAAGGATTGCTTGTATGTCGGTACGTATGGGTGTACGAGAATTGCGGTGTACCGGACTCGAAGCAATCATCTCCATGGGACTGGTACTCTGAAGCCCATTTGTGTAGATATCCATCATGTCTTTGTACCGATAGGGGTACTGGAAATCAGGGCGCTTCAAGTAACTGGCGTATATTCGTTCTACTGCCTTTGCCAATTGCTCTATTTCGTGGCTTTGTACACTGGAGTGTTGATTTCTCTGAAATTTGTATGTCGGCTCTTTCCATACAACTTCCGTGTAAGCACTTTCTACAGTAATTCCGATACGATTGTCACAACCACAAATCAATGGAAGGAACCCTGTTAGATAGAGCAATGATATCAGTTTATTCCTACTCTTCATCTCCAATTATTTTTTCTGAGGTTATCTGATGCGAAAGGAAGTTTAAGGGAGAATAACATATTCGCAATAGGGATTGAGAAGCTGCTGCGTTCCCTCATTCGGCTGTATTCCTTCCACCTTTAGGGTAATGGGGGGGACTGAACCATCTACCGATACGGCTGTGAGAGATGCAGTGATTCGGGAGTTCCGCAGTCCATGACCATTGACGCATAGGTAAAGAGCAAATCCACTACTTGCATCAAACTTATGGTGATAGGTTTGCTGGCTATTCATCTCGAAAGGATCACCGGAGTCTTCCTCATTTTCACTCTCTTCCCCGTCCTCTTCCTTCTCTTCTTCAGGAGCTTTAAACCCATTTAGAGGGTTCGATCCTATGCTGATAAGTTGTTTCTTTGCATTGATAAAACGAAGGACATATCGAGAGTCTATTCGTCCACCAGGTTGTCCGGCAGCTTCGGTAAACTCGTAGGTAAGGGTAATATTGTAGCGAGTGAACTGTGGAGAAGCATCATCTCCCGGATATTTGAACGTCTTCTTAGTGACGTTTATATCCCCTTTGCGTATTACTGCATCGGTTTCATCTCTTTCTGGTTTGTCGATCCCTTGAAAGGGGAAAAGCTTTTCGTAGTCTTCCTCTACGTCGGGAACCAAAGAGTATCCACAGCTACTTAGTGCGAATGCCATGGATAGCAGCTGTATTAGCAGGTATATGTTGTATTTTTTCATCATTTACTTTATACTAATTAAGAGGGTAAATATGCGCAACCATACCTGTAGGTTCGCCATTGGGAAAGCGGTGCTTGCTCTCTAGTCGCCACGTGCGATAAATAGGGTCGTACACCCGTACTAATTCTGATACGAATCCATTCCCATCTCGTTTGAAATCTCGGAATGTGTACTTGGCCCCATAGCGTATTCCTGATCGGAATGTAAGCCCGTCAAAAGTGCCTGTATAGCCTGAACCGAGCACGGAAAAACGCTCTCGTTTATCCCCCTCATAAGCTCCTTTAATGGCTGTATAGATGAATAAATGATACTGTTTTCGGAGGGATTCATCGCGGAATGGTTTAAGAAGATCGCCTTTGACTTTTTTGTCACGGAAATCACGGTCACTGATAAAGTAAATCCGATCCCCTTGGTGGATTTTGATTTGGAAGTTGTGGCGATCTTCGAAGTAAACCCTATTACCGTAAGCATTCTGCATATCATTCACCCAAGCCTCTGCATCGGGAATCTTTTGAAAAAGAATATATTCACGCTCTACATTAGTGTACGATAAGGTCGTCATGAGGATATCGCGGTTATTCTCCCTACGAAGAAAATAGAAGTCGGAACACCCTTTATACCCCGAATTTACCAAGTCATGGATATAATTATGCGTTACGAACGATAGCTGTGCTGCTGCTCCCTGAGTAATTTGAAACTTACTGGTACGTGGGGTTGTAGCACTTTGCTTGGTTGCATCGCTAAGCATTTCCACGGTTCCATTTTGATGGAACTTCATATGGAAGTAACGACCACCGTATCCTTGACTATTGTATAAGAACTCCCTTTCTTGGTAGGTTTGGCTGTGGTTGTTAAATATCAGTGAATCTGTGTTGGGAAAATAAATCACTCTCCACCCACTTGGAGCGGAGACAAGTTCTTCTCTCAAGTTGTCAATAAAGGTTTGTGAGCGCTCACTTGGTGTATTGTCAAAGATCTTTCCGCCTTTGCAACCACCTGATAGGAACAGCAGGCATACTACCATTATAGACTTAAACATCTTTGTCTGTTTCATATCCCCTCTGGTTTTTCTTTACGCATAGAAAGCGACTTTATGTACGTTATCTTTGCTAGATGTAGTTTTCTTTGTATGCGAATAAGCGGAACTTTCACCTCTTCGCTTAGATATTTTTTTACCATCTCTTCTTTGGCATGTAGCATCGCCACCGCTTTCTCTGCTTTCTTTTTGTTGGCTTCTCCGTATGCCGGATCATTTGGGTCGGTCGCATATTTCGAGGCAATGTTGTATGCCTCCATTCGTTCGCTCAATGTAGTAGCAAAGAACACACTGAGGATTTCGGCAAACTCATCGCGCTGCGAAACCATTGAATAAAGGGTAAAGAATCCCTCTCGAAGACTATAAGGTGAAAAACCATAAATCTCCTTGCGTGTATGAAGCTCACTAAGAAAAGGATGAACAAAGCCTATACTCGCTTTGTATCGTCCTTCGGATAACGTCCCAAAAGCATCAGCATCATAGGGAATAACTTCCGTAAGACGTTCCATCATCTGATGGTATACAGACCTTGTTAGAGCAAAAAGTGTCTCTTCATCGGTCGGATCAAAGTCATCAACTCCGTAGAGATGCATCTCTACCGCTGGTGCGTCGTTATTTCTTACCAACTCTATTCCTATGGGGTGGATATTATGACCTCCATAGAGATACATTCTTAGAGGGGAGACACGTTGAAATAGATTATTTTGGGCAAATAATTCTGCAAAAGGTTCTATTGCGAGTTGTAATACTGCCTCTAAGAAGGGCTTGATTTGCTCTTCCCTTGGAGGGTAGCTGTAGCTATCATTTTGGCTTGTATGCTTTTCCCAACGGTATTCTACTGAGATATTGTATGGCATTGTTAGTTTTTCCTTAATCCACAGGTCTAATTCAGAATGAGCTATATCATTTTTGTACGCTGTTGAAAGGACACTATTAGGGTTGAGTGGAACTTCTTGCCCACATCCATGCAGCCCTATAGCTATGATTAGAGTTATCCGGAACGCGTTAAGTCGCCATCCCAAATGCTTCAATGAGCGATTCTTCATATTGTGTATCATTTGCATGCTTTTGTATTTATTCAACGGGTTGTGGTATTTAGTTGTTTGATACTACAGGTTTAAGTTTTGGCAATTCGCCTTCAAAACCAGCATGATTGTGATTGCGCGGATTTGGTTTTAATCCCCGATGAATAGCTTCAGTGGGTATTTGAAGAATTTTTCGTGCGTCATCCTCCGTTAGTTTATGGTATAGCGGACTAGAGGTTTTTCGGGATACACTCATATGGAAACGACGTAAATCAAACCAGCGTAATCCTTCGTGAAGGAATTCCTTACGTCTCAAATCAACCACTATTTTTACCAATGCAAGCTGCTTCAACGTCAGCCCATAGAATGGAGTATAGATATCGTAATTACTAGCATTTGTCCAGAGATAAAGATCGTGCGCAATGGGAGAAGACCAGTTGAGCTTAGTTACCAGGTATTCAACTAAATTAGAGACCGCTTGGTCATACTCTTTAAGCATTCCAAGTGCTTCTATCTTATTGAGCATTACCTCTTCAGTGGTAAACAGTGTATTAGGAACATAAACACCCTTGGGACGTGTCCCTCCTACTCCAAAAATAGTATGTTCTGAAAATTTTGGAATATACTGTACATCTCCTATCCCGTCTACAGTATAAATGAATGGGAAAATAATCTCCCAATTTATTTTCTTATAGTCACTACCAGCTCCATCAACTCCACTCTGATTAAAAATCTCATTTATTTTAGTGTGGGTGGTACCATATCGTTCGGTAGGTAAGTTGCGTGCAAGTCTTGACTCTGTGGCTATTACAAGTAACGCAGAAGGAGACTCTGGGGCATTGTATCTAAATGGCAGCCCCTGGATATCCTCCCTTTCGTTCCCCCAGTTACGTAAACTCTTTCGTGTATTGAACCCTAGTACGTAGTCCGAATATTGAACTACTAAGTCCCATTTACCTATTGTTAAATAAAAACGCGAGGCAAAAGCATAAGCCGCTTTTTTATTGAAATGGTACTTTGGGTGCTTATAGTACCTGTCATTTACCAAGGTGATACCAAGTTTTAGGTCACGCTCTATTTGCTCATATGTACTTGCTAAAGTACCTCTTGAGTAATTGACAAGGGCATGCTTCTCAGGCTTAGTGAGGTAAGGGATGCCCATTACTTGAGGAGCCGTTCGAACATTATAGGGTTCACACCAAATATTAGCAAGCATAAAGTGAAGATAGGCACGCAATAAAAATGCTTCTCCATACAGTGCCTTTATGCGATCTGTTTTTTCGTAGTTTGACAATAATTCAAGCGCAATATTCACCTGTGCTATGCCACGATAGCACTCATTCCAATAGTTGAGAGGCGTGTCAAGATCTTCTTGATCATAATCTTCCCAAAAATACATGGCTTCATTAAGTCGACTATATATCCCTTTAGGGCGTTCCGTGACGTTATCTGTTCGCGCTTCAAGGAAGGAGAAATAGCTCGCTTCAGGGTATGCAGCAGTGAGTATTTCTGCTATCTTTTCTTCGCTATCAATGCTCACCTCTAACTTACTTTCTGGATTTTTGTCTAAGAAAGCTTGGCATCCCGAGAGAAACATTCCAGTAGCAATGGTTATACACCCCAAGGCAATAAAGGATTTGGTGAAGGATATAATTTTCATATTTTAGAATCCTAGTGATAAGGTGAGTGTATACTGTTGAGGTACAGGGAGGGCGACACCGCCAGAATTGTAATACTCTGGATCTTGCCCATGCAAAGCTTTACTTGCATAAATAAGAAATGGATTACTTGCATTGAACCGAATGGTTGCACTAGACATCCCCCACTTTTGCACCATATTGCTGGGTAACGTATAGCCAAGTACAATATTCTTCATTCTCACGAAACTGGCATCTACTACCCGTTCCTGCGAATAATTATAAGTATTATAGGCACGCTCAATTCCTTCTGCTCCGTAGAGGTTGTGGTGTTCTTGTGAGGGAATCGTAGGCACTCGTGTTGCTAGCTCGTCCCCAGGGTTAAGCCATCTATTGTAGTACTCATTGGAAAAGACATTAAGGTCGCCAAATGTTGGATCGAACGATGGATTGAGACGTGTCTTTTGCCCTATTTGAGAAGTAATGAATAGTGATAACTCAATCCCTTTGTACTTGAATGTATTGGAGAGCCCGGAGATGACCACTGGCTCCGTGGGACCATTATAGACAAGATAACTTTTGGTATACTGGCTATCAGTAAAGTCAGCACCTATGATTTTGCTTCGCGGGTCCTCATTGCTGGGGTAAAGTCCAAAATCAAAGAAAGGAAGCCCATCGGGAGTTAACCCTTGGAAGTTGTAAGAAAACAGTGCACCTCTCGGGAACCCTTCTACATTCCCTCGTCCTCTTCCGCTAACCATATCAAAGGCATTGGGGATATTAAGCATACGTGTAATTCGTTGGTGCATGTATGAGAATGTGAAACTACTGCTCCAGTTGAAGTCATGAGTTACAACATTTTCAGTACGTAAAGCAAACTCAATACCGCGCGTACACAGATCCCCAAAGTTAGCATACCTGTAGTACTCCCCGCCTATTCCCGATGTGCGGATGAGATCTATAAGATCAAATGAGTTACGCTGATAAAGATCTACAGAAGCATTGATCCTGTTGTTGAACCACCCAAAATCTATACCAAAATTAAGCTCATACATCTTCTCCCATGTCAGGTCCCTATTCTCTATATTTACTATTTTAAGGGCATTTTCTCTATTTTTTATGTTGGGGTGCTGTGTAATGATATTTGTAAAAACGGTGCGCGAATTAGTTGCTTGCTCATTTGTCTTTGCTGTCAACCCAAAACTTGTTCGCAGCGAGAGCTGTGAAATCTTATCAAAAGACTCCATAAAGCCCTCTTCATCCATATTCCACTTAGCTCCTATATTCCAAGTAGGCAACCATCGAGTTTGCCTACCTCGCCCAGCATTATTAGAGCCTTCCATGTTGAAAACAGCATTAAGGATGTACTTTCCATCATACATGTAAGTAGCGCTGGTGGAAAACGTAATTCCTCTATCATAATAGTTGGTAAGAGCAAAATATGGCGCGTTTTCATAAGCTAACTTTCTGAAAATAAGCGGATCGGTATAGACTTGTCCCCCCTTGTCGTACTGAATCCCAAATCCCTGATACGGATTTATTTGCCTGTCTGTACTGCGCAATTCTGAGAATGCAAATGCGCGAAGGTCATGCCCGTCTCTCTTCCAGGTGTACTCTGCGGAGAAACGTGCAATCATACTCCGTAAGATGGTTTCCGTTTTATTGAACATACCTCCACGAGCTAGTGGTACTTCCGGTTGACGGTGCGGTGCACTAGGATCGCGGTACAAATAGATATTTTGCTTTGCCACATCAGGAGTTTCGGCTCCACGAAATGCTTGTACCACATTCGATTCCTCCCTTACATAATGTGAAGTAGAGGTATGAGCTTGGCGAAACGACACTAATGCTTTCAATTCCAAGGGTTCAATAGGTCGATATGAAACTTCTCCCTGCGTTTTATAGTCCAGCAGACTTATATCCATTTTATTGGATTCGCTCTCGGTGAGGATATTGAAAGGTGCCCAGTTATTTCTGTAGTATTCCCTTTCCCCTCTCTCATTAACAGGACGAAGTGTTCGACTCGTAGAAAGGGCATAAGAAAAGGGATTGATATCAAAATCTCTTTCGAAGGCTCCCAACACCATGTTTTTTTTCTGTGGAATGGTCCCAGGGGCTTTTTGCCTACGATACGTGCCTATACCTGAGAGGGTTACTCTCAACTTTGGAGTTAGGTAAAAGGTACTTTTAAGATTGGCAGTAAAACGCTGAACGTTGTCGGTTATGGTCCAACCACCGTCGTGGAAATAACCCAAAGAGGCATACATAGCATTATCTTTACCCCCTCCCGATAGAGAAACGGTGTGATTTATGGTAGGACGATTCACGAACAGATGTTCAAACCAATTGGTGTTAGCATATTCACCTCTCTGCAAGAAAGCACGTCTTGCTTCCGGTGTGTTTTCCAATAAATACTTTCCTGTCTCTCCATCAAAGGTGGTAAGGTTATGATACATCTGATGGAAAATACCCCCACGCCTGCCATACAAAGACTGATTGAGCGAAAGGTAACCCTTTTGTTCCATCTCACGATAAATGGACATAGTTTCCTGTGAATTAAGCAGGTCGAAGTTCCTGTAGCTTGGTATCGTCCTCGTAGACAATTCCATTGTGTAAGAAATTTTATTTTTACCATTTCTTATGCCCGACTTCGTCCGAACCACAATCACACCATTCAAAGCTCTTGCTCCATAGATAGAAGTAGCGGAAGCGTCCTTGAGTACCTGTATGTCTTCAATATCAGATGCATTGAGCCCTGCAATTGCCGATCCTACAAGCGTGATGGCATCTCCACTTGTAAGTTGCTCTGGGGTCAGGGCTACCAAGTCCTCGTAAACTACCCCATCCACTACCCAAAGAGGCTGCACGTTGCCCAGAATAGATGCACCTCCACGAATGTTAATTCGAGGTGCAGTCCCAAATGTTCCGGAGACATTCTGAACCGTCAATCCTGCAACGCGTCCTTCCAACATTCGGCTTACATCGGTGATTCCCTCAATTTTTACATCTTCAATTTTCACCATACTCGTAGCTCCTGTAAACGCTCGACTTCCAATGGTTTGGTAGCCAGTAACGACTACATCCTGTAGCTCAAACGAGTTAGCTTTCATATGCACCACGACCTTAGGACCAGTTAGTTTCACCCTTTGTGTCACTAGTCCCACAAAGCTCACCTCAATGGCCAACCCTTTCCAATCCTTGTATCCTTTGAGGGTGAAAAGGCCCTGCCCATCACTATGTGTACCATATTTGGTGCCTATCACGCGGACAGTAGCAGCAGGAAGGGGATCCCCATATTCGTCAAATACCTGCCCCTTAATGTCCGTTGTGGGGGGAGGTGTGTTTTGAGCATAACCACCTTGTCCCGACGCAAAAAAGCAAAGCAAACAACAAGTGAGGATATACCATTCTCTCTTCATAAACTTATTTTCTATCATATTCATCATCTCTTGCCAATCCCTCCTTTCTTTACATTAGAATTTCAAGATCACCCCTCCATAGATCCCCAAAGGATGCCCCGGACGAAGTCCAGAAGGATGCCTGGATGCCAGATAAGTAGTATTAGCAAGATTGACAGCATTTATAGTGAATGTCACATACTTTCCCACCTTGTATTTTGCATTGGCATCAAGTACGCAGTGATTGGGGATTTTGGCGCGATCTGCGATAGCACTCTGTCCAGGTTCACTCCTTGTATCCCCTTTGAAGCGAGCCGAAAGATTGAACTCCATCGCTCCATACTCTATCCCAATGTCTCCAGAAGCAGCATGCTTGTACACATAGGGGATCTCATCTCCCGGTGATACTACTCCCCAGGCTGGGCTCTGAAAACTATTTTTCATCTCTGTATTAGTATAGGTATACTGTACTTGTATTGGCACCTTTACCTTCCAAGTAGAGGGTAGCAGCTGTAGCTGAAGCAACATCTCAAACCCACAAACATCAGCGGCACCTACATTGAATTGCTCCAAAGTCCCTTGCCCGCCTGCTGCCGTAAGGTCACTCCCAAGCATATTGCTGTAGGCATTGAAGAAACCGATGACTTCTGCGTGGATGCTGCCATAATTAAATCGTGCTCCTATCTCTGTATTCGTGCTGCTCTCTGCCTTCTGGAATAATTCGGCGCTTGGCGGTGCAAACCCCTTGTGTACACCCGCGAGAAGCGTGAGAAAGCGGTAAGGCTGATAGCTCACCCCTACACTCGGAATCCATGCACGGGCGATGTTTTGAACCTCCTGACGTCGAGCTCCCGTCCGATAGGGATCTCTCTTTCCAAAGTCCCTTTTCAGCAGCTGAACATCCTCATACCTTACACCCATATTGACAGTGAAATCCTTCCACTGCATTTTGGTCTGGAAATATCCCGCAAACGCTTGTGCCGAGGTAATTCGATTGGACTGACTCCCTGGCTCGCCGGCTCTAAACAGCTCCATCACTCCTCCCACTATCGAATACCCATCATCATGTTGATATCTATCCTCACTATCATGGTGATAGCGGAGACCCAGTTCAGAAGTCATATAAACCACATCGCTAATCTTGTAGCGATACTCCATTCGTGTTTGGATTCCTGCCGAATGATACGAGCGATTGTTGGCCCTAACCATCAAGGCTTCACCGACTGTATCTTTTCGTCCCGTAACAATATCTAAGTATTTAGTGAGTGTTTCGGGGAATTGGAGTACAGAGGAAATACTGCGTTTCTCATCAGACTGATCACCCACTCTTACATCATTAAGTTTGTACCAATTTCTGTGAAAGTGATTGTAATAGAGTTGGGTGTTGATACTCATCTTATGCGTTGGCTCTATCAGATGCATGAGGCTTACTTGGTAATGTTGTGAAGCCATTTGATCCATTTGTGAACCCAAGTACCTCACATAGGGAGTGCTCCCGTAGTCCATCTCCGTAAGTCCAAGGTACGTTTCGTCAGAAACCTCGTCAGCAAATCCGGCCTTAAGCTGGAGTGAATGACGGTAATTCGCTTCATCTCCGTTGTGCCACACCACCTTTCCTATGATGTCATTCCTGTGAAAGCCTTTTACGGGCTGAGTATTAGTGTAGTGCTTGAAACCATCGCTTTGATAGCGAAGCCCCTCTACCAAATAACCCCAATGTGCCTTTTTATCACCGATCCTTGCGTATCCTCGTAGTGACTTATTCATACCATAAGTGAACCGAGCCTCCCCCTCCAATTTATCAGGGATAGGTGTAGATACAAGGTTGATTGCCCCTCCAGTGGTAAACGGACCATACTGAATTTGGCTACTCCCTTTCAGTACCTCTACGGCATGCATGCGTGCTACGTTGGGGAAATAGTAAGCGGCCGGAGCAGAATAGGGAGCTGGTGAGGCTAGGATGCCATCTTCCATAATGGAAATACGCTCACTGCGCTCTGCCTTAGTTCCGCGTAGAGAGATATTGGGGCGCAGTCCGTAGCCATCTTCCTCATAGACATGCACCCCAGGAATCCCCCCAAGGATACGATTGATGTCCAACGTCCCTATCCGCTGCAACTCAGAGGGGGAAATGTAGTAAGCGGACCCTGTACGATTACGAGCTTTGAACTTACTGCCCAAAATTTGGGTATGAATTACAGTAATAGTCTCCAATTGCCGTTGCATTTGTACGGAGTCGCTGGTGTCAACCGTTGGCTGACTTTCCTGTGCTCGTACGTCAACTGTCGGTCCCACCATAGAGCCGAAGAGCAACAACGTGGGTAAACACACCCCAAGCCACTTTGTTTTTTGCATTTAATTATTCTCTTATCGTATACACCTACCAAATAATGGTTCTGAAACGCAAAGTAAGACAAAAAGAGAAATATTTAAAATCCCCAAAAGTAGGTATTTGTATTTAACGCAAGTTCGTTGTGAAAAATGAAGGATTCACGTGGGGGACAGCTATTTAACCTAATAAATCCAAATAGATTGATGTGAAAGTTGTAAATAATGCATCGTCTTGTCCTAAGTTGCGGTCTCTCTCATTCATTTAAAACATGTGGCTGTCCCCGATGTCCTAGACAATTTATGGATAAAAGCAGTCCTCCATCTTTAGAGAAGGCTGAAGTGGACATATTGGTAAATGACAGGAATAAGTGAGGTATTCTTCCCTATGTTATTTTCTGTTCACCCAGAGGTTGTGCACAAAGTTCATCTCGCTTCCTGATACTTTCAAAAGGAGACCACCCTTCTCCGAATCACAAAAAGGGATCGCTTCTGTCCCAAAGATTTGGAAATATCGTGTCATTATAGATTCTGTCGGCAACAACGATGGTTCCGGGAGAGAACGGTAGCATTTTTTCGCAAAGTATTGTCCGCACCCTTGCCATTAGTAATGCAGATAAACCCCGGCAGAGGTATCTCAAAATCAAGTACTGTATGCATCTTCATCGTCTCTTTGGCATGTGTGTATAAAGCCCAATCATATATACTCAGGAACAGAAACACAAGGATTGAATCTAAGAGTACTATATTCGACTTCAAATTGTTTTATTCACCGTACTGTCCGAAATATTGCAGACGGGCAATAAAAATACGTTTTCAAAGAATTTCGAGGCCCTCTTGGCGTTCTGATAACCAACATTGTACTTGAAGGGATCTCGAGATAGATCGAGGTGGTTAAGATTACCTGTCTCAGACTGTAACCCTTCTGAAATTTGACGAAGCGAGACACTGCTGGAGAACTGCCTGAAGATCATACCCACCAAGTGGCGCCACGAATTGAAGCCCTTAGATATACTTCCCGTGTCATGCTTCTTAGTGATACGATGGATTATTTTCTAAGGAAGTAGTGGAATAACTTGTGCGACAAGTGTCATGTTTGCCATGAAAAGGGGGGCTAATGTATTTATTCTATTACAAACCGACTCTTTTCTTCTTTATCCAAAATCGTTTAGGATATATTGGATTGTTGCCCCATCTATTGTTCACGCCCTAAAGAGAAGAATTACCTCGCCTAAAGGTTGCATCTAAAAGATAGCGATTGTTGTAGTCATAAGATGCCGAAATTACTCTTTCTAGTACAATACTCCGGAGCATATACACTCATAGAAAAGATTAGAATTGGAAACTATAAAAGAAAACGGTTCAGCAAGCAATTGCTTGCTGAACCGTTTTCTTTTATAGTTTATCTCACGAAGATCTTATATTCGTTGCACAACTATTATTTTCTAGTTACAAATTCCCTAGAGCCTCCTTGAGGACACTATCCATGTCTTGGGGATTCGAAGTGCGGACAAGAATCATACCGTCAGGCGCTATAAGTAACAATGTAGGAATTGTTTGGAATCCATAGGTATCACCACCGGTACCCTTTCCGTCATAAAAATGATCCCAAGTGATCCCGAGCTCTTCGATAGCTTTGTCATTATCAGCCTTATTTTTTTCAGACAATCCTATACTCAATACGCGCAAACCTTTGTTTCCATATTCTTTATGCAAGGCAGCGAGATGAGGTATTCCTTTGCGGCATGGACCACACCAAGATGCCCAAAAATCCACAAGCAGGTATTGCCCATCAACCATATAGTCACTGAGACGAACCACATTCCC
>JBAKGE010000051.1:0-14115 GCA_037191085.1 Porphyromonadaceae bacterium
GGACAATCCATCACGCCCTTCATCGTCGTTTGGTGACCGTACTCCACTTGATCACGTGGACTGTATCCCCGTACTCTACCAAACGTATAGCGCATTGTCGAGTTGGCATCCGGCCACAAGTGTTTCTCTCCTTCTATCTCCAGTATCCCCTTTAGGTATGTTTGTCGAGCACGGCGATACTCCTCATTGTACAGCGATAGCTTCTTTGCCAGATCATCCGCTGTCCTCTCCACCGCATGGTTGAGATGCACCACCGGGTCTTTCATATACTCAGCATAGCTATTGGTAAGTATAAAATCTTTTAGAACCCTTCGGTCACGGTATATCGTTTGTTCGAATA
Organism: Porphyromonadaceae bacterium; assembly: GCA_037191085.1. Lineage (GTDB taxonomy): Bacteria > Bacteroidota > Bacteroidia > Bacteroidales > Porphyromonadaceae > Porphyromonas_A. The sequence goes on from JBAKGE010000051.1 coordinate 341, forward strand.
GGGATTCCACATACGTACTTACGTCTTTCACGTCTGCAAAGATCCCATTGTAGTCATCTGCCTCCTTGTATGCACGTATTACAGCTTTGCTTACCACCTTATCCACATCGGCATTGTAATCCTTATCGAAATATGCTGCATACTTCTCCTCCAGCCACTGATCCAGGAGTGCAGGCTTCTGCTTCATCGCATTGTACTCCTTCTCGCTTAACATTGGAGCTCCTACCAGTTCTACGCTTCGTGTGATCCCTTCCACCAGATACATCTGACACGCTGCTAGCTTACGACGATCTGCTACGATCGTTTCCAGCCTTTCTATTGCACTTATGTACTCCCGCTTGTGGTGCTTTTCGGCATATGTTCGTAGTTTGTCCGCCTGCTTCCGCTTCACCGCCTCTATTTTCTGGTTATCAATCGCCCAGCTGGAGCCTATGGCACGCTTGTAAGCATTCGTAGAACCTTGGTATTTCGCAGCATACTGGATATTGACAGCTTCGTCCTTCTTCATCTCTTCCAGCATTGCATCCTGTCGCACTTTACGCATATCCACACGGATTTGATTCTCCACGTTGCGAAACTCTTCCACCTCCCATGGCGTGAAGAAGTGATAGGTACGTCCGGGGAATCCTATGATCATAACGAAATCTTCGGGCTGCACTCCACGAGCATTGATCTTAAGGTAACGTTTCGGCTTCAGTGGGATATTCTCCGCACTATACTTCGCGGGGTCACCATTGGGAGCTGTGTATACTCGGAATACTGAGAAGTCCGCTGAGTGACGAGGCCATGTCCAGTTGTCCGAGTCAGATCCATAGGAACCTACACAGCTTGGAGGGGCTGCTACCAGACGAACGTCAGCGTATACTTTCTTCACGAAGAGGTAGAAACGATTGCCCTCATACATCGGGGACAATTCCAGCTCTACCCACTCTTTCTTTTCCCCCCTGTTGGTCGCGTACCACTCGTTTGCTATCTGATTGAGCACTTGAGGGCGGAGGTACTCCATTGGGTTGGTCAGGTGGTGCCTCGCCAGATATCCCTCCACATACGATGTTACCTCCAATATCTCGTCTATAAATGTCACATTCGAAGCACTGCTCGGTAGCTCGTCCTTGAGTGTAGGAGCATAAAAGCCATATTTCAGATAATTGTGCTCCACAGAGCTGTGGTATTGTATTTCATCGTAACCGCAGTGGTGGTTTGTAAATATCAGACCGTCCGCAGACACTACCTCGCCGGTACATCCACCGCCAAAGTGCACTACAGCATCCATTAGCATTGGATCACCGGTCGTATTGTATATCTCCTCTGCACTCAGCTTCAGCCCCATTTCCTGCATTTTTGCATGATTCTGCTGCTTAAGGAGGGTGAGGAGCCACATTCCCTCATCTGCCATGGCTACGGTACTACATGCCAGCAGTGCGAGTAGTCCGACAATGCTTCTTAGGTGTACTTTTTTCATGATTAATCGGTGAGTAATAGTATTAAGTATGATTGTTTTCTTGATATTCTCTATTCTTGTTCATTCTTCCACTCCTGGTAGGGATGTATAGCTAGCTGGCTATTGAGGTATCTGATATCATTCGATACCTCGCAGCCGATCCACTCGGGGAGTACCACCGGAGTATCCAACGATGGGAGTTCTACTTCAGCAGTGATGAGCCCCTCATTCAGCTCTTCGAAGAAGTCAAGCTCCCACTTCACGTCACCCATATTTACCACATGTCGCTGCTTTACGATGGGCAGAAAAGGACTTGCTTTCAGCATCTCCATAGCATCTTCCATGGGAATCGGGTACTCAAACTCTGTGCGCATCGAAAATGTGTCGTGCTTATTCTGTTTGATCGTCAGGTAAGCTTCGCTGTCGTCGATGATGCGAATGCGGACGCTCATCTCCTTGTCGCTTGCCAGGTACCCTTGTGCCATATGTAATACCCTATCTGAGTCCGGCAGGTCAACCCCCTTACGGAGTAAAAACTTACGTTCTACTTCTATACTCATTGTATCGTTCTGTTTTGTCTGCTTGTGTGTAGTGTTCTTTTCACCCCGAAGCTTGCATACGTCATCTGACGATCACCTTGGTGGCACCATAACCGTACTCCTGAAATGACGCATCCCTCTGCTCGCAGCGGGGGTACCTGCGCTTCAATAGATCAGAAACCGCTTTGCGAAGCACTCCCTCGCCTTTGCCGTGGATGAATATGATCTCTTTTCCTTTGTCCTTTGGTTTGCGGTACTGCTCCATTACTCGTATCACCTCTGCCACCTGAAGGTCGAGCATATCCTTATTGCTCATCCCGAGTGTATTGTCGATAAGGTTGTCTATGTGCAGATCTATCACCAATGGCTCACTTGCCGATGTGTGTTGTGGCACGGGTTTCCTCTTGGGGGGCATGTCTGTGTGCTTCTTCCCCTGCATCTGCTCTGCCAGTGCTTCGGTGTCGACACGCTTATTTGTGGAGGGGACATCGTCGCGAATGATGTCGAAGATAATCGCTCCATCGTCAAAGAAGTCATTGGACTTAAAAGCATTTGCCCTGAAGAAACGATTACCCTCGACCCTCAGCTCTATCCGAGCCTGGGGTTTGGGGAGAAAGGACCCGTCGCTCTTGAATGGGGTGATGTATAGTGTCGTGTGCAGTCTTTGGTTCAGTGCCGAGGGCAAAAATGACTCCAGCAGCTCCGAGCTATCGAAGGGGACTACACCCTGGTACTGGACCTCTCTGGTATCGTCTTTGCCACTAAGATAGAGAACGTGTAGGTCATAGTTGGAGTCATTCACGAGGTAGACCTCGAAAGGGCACTGCCCCAGCATGTCGGGGTCAGAGGGGAGATAGCAGAGGTAAGCATTCACCCGCTCCCGTGTCGGGTCTACGGTTCGGTTACGTTGCTCCACAGGTGCTGATGTTACCATAGGAGAGGTTGCCGTGGGACGTATCACTCCGGTGGAGAGTGCAGCTTCCACACTCTGGTGCCGCTGAGGAGTGGGGGCTATGGTACTCCCTTCGCTCACCACCACTATTTCGCTTGCGAGGACAGGTACCTCGAATCCCGTCTCGTCTTTTACGTAAATAACACCCTCACGCTTCACGCGCGTCACTATGCCACCTCCGGTAGCGTTGAGGAATCGTACCCTATCCCCCGTACGTATATCCGTCATATCTTGGTTCTCCTTTGGGTTCTTGCTCGGTTCAACATATTTGAGAGTCGATTAGCGATAAACACTCCACACAAATATACACCTTTCTGCTGTCATTATCCGTTCTTTCTGGTGTATTCTCTGCCATACCCTTGTGAAAAGTTCCCCAATTACTCCACTGATAGCTCCTGGATAATGTGTTCAGATTTCTCCGGGTCGTCGATGAAACGATGTTCCAGAGCTTTTCTGTGCGACCTCCGGGAGGTCGATGAATCTTTCTCTGGGACGTCGTCAGCACGACGACGAGAAAATGAATGAGCCCATGATGTAATACATTCGTATGCAATTGTGTACGTGCGTGCTACGTGTTTGTACTGTGAGAGCCATTGCCTGTCGCTTCATCGGACGATAGGAGTATTTACAATCTTGAGAAAGGTATTGGGATGCCCTCCACCTCGCGTCTAGACAGTCATACTCGGTAGGTGCGTACCTGATGCTTGAATCTATGGGGTGTAAAAAAACAGGGATGATTGTGTATTATTGATTTTTATTTTGTACCTTCGCGAAGATGAGGTAGATAATGCCTATCGATGATGATTTGATTTTTTTGATTTCTGCGGTGAGGGATTCTTTAAGGTGATTGGAGGATTGCTTTTCGCCGGATGTTCTTTATATCGGTATTCATGTTGCTATGAAACAGTTTTTTAAGATGGTCTTTGCCTCCTGTTTGGGAGTGGTATTGGCGAGTATCGTTGTTATGTTTGTGTTTTTTGCGGCGGTAGGAGCTGCGGTGCAGGGGGCAATGAAGTCTCTCGGCGGAGGCAGTAAGCCGGAGCTTTCTGTGCCTAAGGAGAGTGTCCTCCTCTTGGACCTCAAGGGCAGTCTGTCTGACAAGGCTGTGGATAATCCTTTTGCTCAGATAGAAAGTCTCTATGGCACTGATCCCGATGATCAGGCGCGTAGGCAGTATACCCTGCCTGAAGTCCTAAAGGCCATAGAGCTTGCCCGCACGGACTCACGAGTGAATGCTATTGTCCTTCGACTCGATGACCTCAGCATGGGTTATGCTGCGGCGCATGAGCTACGAAATGCATTGCAGTCCTTTAGCGATAGCGGTAAACTTGTAGTCGCCTACTGTGGTGACCGTATCAACTATGGTACGTACTACGTAAGCACAGTGGCTGACAAGGTGTATGCGAGTCCGGAGACAAACCTCCCGATCAAGGGACTTGCCTCCACGACCGTATTTCAGAAAGGGCTCCTGGCTAAACTCGGGATAGAGATGCAGGTCTTTAAGGTTGGCACCTACAAGGGTGCCGTAGAGCCGTACATGCTCGATCATCTGAGCCCTGAGAATAGAATGCAGATCCAAAGCTTCCTCGACGGTCTCTGGCAGAGTACGATCAAGGAGATGGCGGAGAGCAGAGGAGTGGAGCCCGAGGTATATCAGTCGTTTGCGGACAGAGGCCTATTCCTCTCACCTGTGGATAGTGCCATGAACATGGGACTTGTTGATTCCCTCGTGTATGATACGGATATACAGAGTGTCTTTGCACGTGCTATTTATGGCGAAGATGCAGAAGAGAGTGATATGATGGTCATTCGGGCTGAAAACTTACTTGCAACTGCCAAGAGAGGGTCCGGCAGTCAGGTGGCTGTGATATATGCAGAAGGGAACATAGTAGAGTACAGTGGTGAGGATAACAATCCTCTCGCCAAGACAGAAAGTCAGATAGACAATCGTTTGGCCAAGAGGCTCAAGGAGGTTGCCGAAGATGATGACATCAAGGCGGTGGTGCTTCGTGTCAATAGCCCTGGTGGATCGGCACGCGCATCTGAGCTGATCGCCCGAGAGGTCGTCGAACTCAAGAAGCTGAAGCCCATCGTCGTATCCATGGGGAACTATGCAGCGTCCGGTGGATATTATATCTCCTCGAATGCCAGTGCTATTGTTGCGGAGCCCTTTACCTTGACAGGATCAATAGGGATATTCGGTATCTTTCCTAATGCTACTGATGCAGCACGCAAGCTGGCTATTACCCATGATGTAGTCAAGACAAGCGAAATGGCTGATCTGGGTAGTCTCCTCCGTCCGATGCGTGCGGAAGAAAGGACTGTAATGCAGCGAATGATAGAGCAGGGGTACGACAAATTCCTCAGCCGAGTGTCTGAAGGACGTGGCATGACGAAAGCGCAGGTTGACTTGGTAGGACAGGGCCGCGTGTGGCTAGGGCAGCAGGCTGTGGAGAAAGGACTGGTGGATAAGCTCGGAGGGCTGCAGGTGGCTATTGACGAAGCGGCGCGCCTGGCAGAGCTTGATGATTATAGGGTAGTGGAGATCGGGGATAAGAAGACTTTCCTCCAAACCCTCTTTGGTACCGGCGTTTATTCAGTTATGCGTTATCTGCGTCTCACCGATCAGGAGAAGATCCTCCATCGTGCAGCTCGCTTTGTGAGTGATTATACGGGTATCATGGCGCGTCCGGACTTCTCCCTCGAGGAGGTAAATATGGGTGGAGCATACGCTGATATGCTCCCCATGCTGAAGAGATAAGTCGCTTTCGGATACATCAATGTAAACCCTAAGGATACATGGAGGTACCTAAGCGAAATATATTACTATCCGTCCCCGCGTACCTGTACGGTATAGGGGTGCGGATTCGTAATTACGCTTTTGACCAAAAGTGGCTTCGCTCTGTTAAACCCTCCATTCCCACTATCTGTATCGGTAATCTCTCGGTCGGAGGCACAGGTAAGACCCCTCATGTGGAGATGATGATACGCATGCTTAGACCTTACTACCGCTTGGCAGTACTCACTCGTGGCTATGGGCGGAAGACCCGTGGTCCCCTCATCGCTACTCCTGAGGATACGGCATATACGATAGGTGATGAGCCATTCCAGATTATGCGTAAGTATCCTGATGTCATGGTCTATGTGGACGGCAATCGCAGGCGGGCTATTGCAGATATGGAGCAGATGGACGGCAGTATCCGTCCCGAAGTTATCATCATGGACGATGGCTATCAGCACAGATACGTCAGCCCGGCATACACTATACTCCTCACTTCCTATCACCGCCCTTATTTCAAAGACAGCCTACTTCCTTACGGTAACCTCCGCGAAGCTCCTATCGAGCACCTCCGTGCCGATTCAATCATCGTTACCCACATCCCTGATTCGCTTAGTCCCATGGATTTTCGGGTGCTTATTGATGATCTTGATATGCTTCAGCACCAGGATGTCTACTTCAGTAGAGTTAGTTATGGCAGTGTCACTCCTATATTTCCCGATGTGAGTAGGCACCCCACCCGAGACACGCCCCTCCTGGTGCTTTCAGGGATTGCTGATCCCACATTCTTTTTTGCCAAGGTTGAGAGTCTCTTTTCGACCGTAGAGGAGGAGCGAACCTATGCGGATCATCATGCGTTTAAGGACGAAGAGATTTATGCACTGGTGGACGAGATGGAGAGCAGTCCGGATCTGGGTATTATGACTACCGAAAAGGATGCGATGAGACTCCTCTCCTTTGGGGACGTCATCCCCGATAGAGTGCGTCAGCGCATGTGGTACCTGCCTATAGAGGTAGAGCTGTCTCCCAAGAATATGGATCGTCTCCTCTCCAAGACCCGCGAAGCGATCTCCCGTAATGGCCTCAATGTACTTATCAGACGAAAATGAACATACCAGTCCGAATTATCAATCACAGCGACAATCCTCTCCCCACCTATGCTACCGTAGGTTCTGCAGGTCTTGACCTGCGTGCGTATGTCTCCGAGCCCATCACGCTACACCCTTTTGAGCGTGTAGCGGTACCTACAGGTCTTTTTATTGCTCTTCCCGACGGCTACGAGGCTCAGCTGCGTCCCCGTAGTGGTTTGGCTCTCAAGTCGGGGATCACACTCCTCAATACCCCCGGTACCATAGATGCCGACTACAGAGGCGAGATCAAGGTTATCCTGACCAATCTATCGCAGGAGCCTTTTGTCATCAATAGTGGTGACCGCATCTGTCAGATGATCATAGCTCGCTATGAGCAGGTGGAGTGGACGCAGGTCGACACTCTCGATGAGACGGAGAGAGGTGCCGGTGGCTTTGGGCATACCGGGAGGGAGTAGTCGGGTGTCATACGTGCATTCGCCCCTTTGTGCTCTCATGAGCGACGTGTTCGTGCTCTAATTCTCTAAACGTATATACCATGATCGGTACGGTGAATACGAACGAGAGAGAATCGCTCACCGCCCGACACATTTCTACGCCCGGCAGTCCGAAATGCTGGGGGAGGATGAATATTAGAGGAATAAAGAATAAGCCTTGGCGTGCGGCTGCAAGAAAGTTGGCACGCCAAGGCTTTCTGCATGTTTGGGTGAGCATATTACTTGCCACGATAAAGGCACTAAGTGGGTATGTGCACAGCTGCCACCTCAGTGCTACTACACCTACCTCTATTACATGAGGATCGTCCCGAAAAACACCCACAACCGAGCTACTGAAAATCCAGCCTACCACAGTGCATAGAAGTAAAAAGGCGGTCCCGACCCACGTCGTGAAGCGGTATGCCTCTCGCAGTCGAGGGATTAATCCTGCTCCGTAGCAGAAACCACATACGGGTTGAAAGCCCTGCCCCAAGCCAATCACAGCAGCGAGTACCAGCATTGATATACGACTCACGATACTCATGGCAGCGATAGCAGAATCCCCGTACACCCTCGCCGCGATATTGAGAGATATGGTCGCGATGCTCGCCAGACCCTGGCGAGAGAGGGATGGACTACCGCCATAGAATATCTCTTTCAGTGCCTGCCACGAGGGGGCGAAGTTTCGGAAGTAAATACCGATATTTTGACCCCTCCGGGCTATGAAGAATAGGATCAGAAATGATACTATTTGCCCCACCAATGTCGCTAGAGCAGCTCCTCTGACTCCTAATCCCAGCTCAAAGATCAGCAGCGGATCAAGTCCGACATTGAGTACAGCACCAGCCACGATACCGTACATTGCATACGAGGCATTGCCTTGTAGGCGCATCTGGTTATTGAGTGTCAGAGAGGAGGTGAGGAATGGTGTCCCCAGTAGCACGATACGCAGGTACTCCTCCGTATATGGTAGGATGGTTGGGGTGCTGCCAAGGAAGAGAGAAAGTGGACGGAGGAATACCAGCCCACCTATCATAATCGCTATACCGAAGAAGAAGGAAAAAAAGAACCCGTTCGATGCCATGCGTATTGCATTTCCGTGCCTGCGTGCTCCCAACTCCCGGGAAATGTAATTGCCCGACCCGTGCCCGAAGAAAAAACCGAATGCTTGAATGATAAACATCATCGAGAACGTCACCCCTACAGCTGCCGTCGCTTGAGTATTGATCTGTCCCACGAAATAAGTGTCCACTATGTTGTACAAACCGGTCACGAGCATTGAGATAATCGTGGGCACAGCCATGGTGAGTACTACGCGAGGGATGGGAGCCTGAGTAAGGAATGTGAAGTTGTCTCTATCTCTCTTCATTTCGGGCACAAAGGTACCCAAAATTCCTTTCCTCCTATTCCGTTCTCTTCTCCACGGTATGCGTAATCTGCAGACCTACACCGATTTTTTATTCTCCCTTTGTATCAATAGATGTAGTGGATTAGTTTCCGAAATCCTTGATGATAGGATCGAATAGTAACTCTGTGTCCCGATTCGAAAAGAGAGCGTACACGTATCGCGGATATCAGGAGAATGGATTGATTTTTGTGGGCGTTATAGTGCCTGGGGAGAAAGTATTCAATAATCAATAATACATTACTCCCTGTGAAAGGAGCCGGAGAATGAGATTTCGACGCCCCGGAGAACGATGCCGCGATGACCCAGAGCTTTCTTTGTCGATCTCTGGGTCGTCGTTGCATCGTTCTCCGGATCCTTTTTTATCATCCGTGGGGACGACGATGTGAGAGGTATTGCAGCAGAGTCCACTGTAGCCTGTGTGCCGGGCTTTTGCTACCTTTGCGGGGGAAGGTATTTTAGGTATCATATCTGGGAGGAGATGATTTTGATTTGTCAAGCAGAGCATAAGTAATAGACATGAAGAGACGAGATTGGTTATCAGTGTTTGGTTGCGCATGGTTATGCGTTCTTACCCTTCCTGCTACGGGACAGAGCATGCATAGACTGCAGGGCTTTGCCTATGGTCAGAAAAAGACACCTACGGGGCAGGAATGGGAGACACCGGATAAACTGTCACTCAATAAGGAGCAACCGCGGGCATATTTTTTCTCCTACAAGAGTATTGATGCTGCTCGCCAGATACTCCCTGACGAACAGGGGGCATATTACATTAGCTTGGACGGTCAGTGGAAGTTCCACTGGGTGGGACATCCCGATCAGCGACCAGTGGGGTTCGAAGATCCGGGGTATGATGTCTCTGAGTGGGATAACATCACTGTCCCTGGTTGCTGGAATGTTCAGGGTATTCAGCAGGACGGGACACTCAAGTATGGGACACCGATATATGCCAATCAACCCTTTATCTTTAAGCACAGCGTAGAGCCAGGTGACTGGAGAGGTGGTGTGATGCGTACTCCTTCTACGGATTGGGTGACCTACAAGGATCGGAATGAGGTGGGCTCCTATCGCAGAGACTTTATCCTTCCAGATGATTGGGGAGGACAGCGTGTGTTTGTCAACTTCGATGGGGTCAATTCATTCTTCTACCTTTGGATCAATGGTAAATACGTAGGCTTCAGCAAGAACTCCCGTAGCACGGCGAGCTTTGATATCACTTCTTACCTGCGAAAGGGCATCAATGTCCTCGCCACAGAGGTGTACCGCTCCAGTGACGGCTCGTTCCTCGAAGCGCAGGATATGTGGCGTCTACCGGGGATTTTTCGCTCTGTGTATCTCACAGGAGTCCCAGATGTGCATGTACGAGACTTCGCAGTTACACCTGATCTTGATGCCACGTACGCTGACGGTACACTGCATATCCGTACCGAAGTTCGCAATCTCTCCAAGAAAGATCAGAGGGGACTTCAGCTTCGCTATACCCTCTACAGCAACGAACTCTACACTCAGAATACCTACGAGATCCCTGCTGGTGCATCTGTGACACTGCCCGTAGGGGATAGAGTAGAGAGAGGGCGTAGTATCCTTGTCCAAAGTGACTTCTCCCTCCCTGCTCCTCGATTATGGAGTGCCGAGGAGCCCAATCTTTACACCCTTGTTGGCGAACTCCTCGACCGCCGTGCCCGTGTCCTCCAGACTTACTCTACGGTAGTAGGATTCAGGAAGGTGGAGATCAAGGATACACCGGCAGAGGAGGATGAGTTTGGTTTGGCAGGTCGATATTTTTACATCAATGGGAAGGCTGTCAAGCTCCGTGGTGTCAACCGTCAGGAGATTAATCCCGCTACTGGTAATACAATCACTACAGAGCAGATGATACAGGAGATAGGACTGATGAAGAGGGCTAATATCAATCATGTCCGTCTCTCTCACTACCCCAACTTTCCCCAGTGGTACTACCTTTGCAATCTCTACGGTCTGTACCTAGAGGACGAGGCAAATGCAGAGAGCCATGGCTACTACTATGGTGACGCATCCTTGTCCCATGTGCCGGAGTTCCGCAATAGTCACGTAGCTCGCTCTATGGAGATGGTCGCGGCGCATGTCAATCATCCCTCTATTGTCATTTGGTCTCTCGGGAATGAGGGCGGACCGGGGTACAACTTTAAGGAATCATACGATGCTATCAAGGCATTTGACACTAGTCGCCCGGTGCAGTACGAACGCAATAATGACATCGTTGATATAGGCTCTAATCAGTATCCCTCCATTGCGTGGATGCGAGAGGCAGTCAAGGGAGGTTATGATTTGAAGTACCCGTTTCACGTGAGTGAGTATGCCCACAACATGGGTAATGCGGGAGGCAATCTACGTGAGTATTGGGAGGCTATGGAGAGTACTAATTTCTTCATGGGTGGTGCGATCTGGGACTGGGTAGATCAGGCACTGTGGGCGTATGACCCCAAGACCGGCAACCGCTATCTCGCGTATGGAGGAGACTTTGGAGATAAACCCAATGACGGGATGTTCTGTATGAATGGAATCCTGTTGCCGACACATGAACCTAAGCCTGCTTATTATGAAGTGAAGAAGGTGCAGCAGGAGGCAAAGTTCACCGTTGTGGATATCAATAATGGGCTGGTAGAGATATTTAATAAGAGATACTTCACCGACTTTGGTGACCTTAAGTTGATCGCTAAGTTGCTGAAAAACGGTGTCGTTATCCGTACAGAAGAGGTTCCACTTCCCCACGTTGCACCACGCAAGTCTGTGCAGGTCAAGTTACCATATACCATGGAAACGGTGACTGACCAATCGGCGGAGTTTTTTGTTAATCTTGAGCTTCAGCTTCGTGCGGATAAGCCTTGGGCGAAGGCGGGATTCGCACAGATGGAAGAGCAGTTTCTGCTCAAGTCTGCGACTTCTCCCCTCGCTTCGACTGATTTCTCGGCAGGTAGTCCGGCACTTAAGGTACAGTCGGCAGATCAGCGTACTACGGTGTCTGGTGGAGGATTTGAGGTGATCTTCGACGACAATCAGGGTACTATCCACTCCTACGATAGGGACGGTCAGGTGATGATACCGACGGGTCACGGTCCCAAGCTCAATGCACTTCGTGCACCGGTGGACAATGATAATTGGGCACTGCAGTCTTGGTTCGCGAACGGGTTACACAACTTACACCACAAGGTAACGGCACGCACGGTGAAGCAGCATCAGAACGGATCAGTGTCTATCTACTACTCTGTATTCAGCCAGGCTCCATATGGAGGACGGGTAGAGGGAGGTGTGAGTGGTCGGTACCGAATTGTGGAGCAATCGGAGCACCCTTTTGGCCCTAATGACCTTCACTTTCTCACCACTCAGATATGGACAGTGTACCCTAACGGAACTATTTCTCTGGACGCACACATAACCAGCAACCGTACGAATGTAGCGCTTCCACGCTTGGGATATGCTCTCGAGCTCCCTAAGACTTTTGACTGCTATACCTACTATGGCCGTGGTCCATGGAATAACTACAATGATAGATCTGCAGGTAGTCATATGGGGAAATACAGTAGTTCTGTGTCTGATCAATTTGTGCCCTTCCCAAAACCCCAAAGCATGGGTAACCGAGAGGACGTGCGCTACGCTCGGGTGACCGAAGCCGAAGGGAGCAAGGTGGGGCTCAAGTTCGTGGCACGAGATAAAATGTCAGTTAGCGTACTTCCCTATAGCACTATGGAGTTGATGCTTGCCCCACATCCCCATCAATTGCCCGAGTCATCCTATACCCATGTGCATCTCGACTACGGAGTGACAGGCCTGGGGGGTAACTCCTGTGGGCAAGGAGCACCCCTCGTTGAGGATAGGGTGATGAGCGGTACATACGACTTTGGGTTCATCATCACTGCTCCCGATACGGAGTGCCCCAATCTGCCGGTGTATTCACCTGTTTCCATACAGAGAAATCGAGTTGGTCAGGTGACGTTGAATGCCAAAGCCGGTGTGAATATCATGTATTCCGTCAATGGCTCCAAGCCACGTAAATACACCAACCCCTTCGACCTCGCCAAGGGAGGTACCGTAGTGGCATATCCAGAAGAGCACTCATGGATGGTCTCAGAGCAGAAATTCGGAGAGGTCAAGAAGGGTGTAGCATCTATCGTGGCAGTCTCCAGCGAAGAGACCGACGGTGGTGCAGCTGCCAATCTCCTTGATGGTGATCCCAGTACGATATGGCACAGCATGTACTCTGTGACAGTCGCCAAGTACCCCCACTGGGTAGTACTTGATGCAGGCTCCGTGCTTCTCATCAAGGAGTTTATCTACGTGCCACGTCCAGTAGGCGGCAATAACGGTGACATTCGCGAGTACTCCATACAGGTGAGTATGGACGGTGAAAATTGGTCAGAGCCGGTAGCACATGGATTCTTTCCGAATAATAAGAGTATCAAGAGGGTTAACTTTTCCCGCCCTGTAGAGGGACGGTTCGTGCGCTTCAATGCCCTCTCGTCACAGAATGGAGCTGACTTTGCTTCGGGTGCTGAGATTTCTATCAGCGTTATGTAAGCGAGAGACCCTCAAATGGGTATAGGGAAGTGCTCGGAGAAAGCTCTGGGTCGTCGGTGAAGCGATGACCCAGAGCTCTCTTTTGCAACTTTAGGGAGATCAATTTGTCGACAACCCGGAGCTTTCTATGAAGTGCATCCACATACCACATTCTTGAGAGGTCGGATGTCTCATACAATTTTGCATCTTAATCTATTTGAAATCAATGGTTAATATCCTTTCAGGAATTAAAGTTTCCCATCTCTTATGCCGAATCCACGTCGTGTCAATGCCCCGATTCTCTGACTTCTGAATGACTGCTTCACTTGAGTTGATACCTGAGAAGCACAGAAAAGTTTAAGAAAAGAGGATAAAACATTTGGTAGGTTCAAATGTTTTTGTACCTTTGCAATCACAAAACAAGAGGGGACGGACGTTCATAGACATAATGAAGCAAGGGTGCCACAAAGTTTTATTTGTGGTGCGAAACAAACAAGTAGTACAAGGGAAATTGGAAATCTTAGATTATAGGGATTTTCAAGTCCGCGTCAATATTTCGTTG
>JBAKGE010000052.1:0-13916 GCA_037191085.1 Porphyromonadaceae bacterium
AAACCAGGTTTGAAACCCAAGGATATAAGAATGGCAGCCGGTATAGCTACAGCTGTACCGAAGCCGGCCATACCCTCAAGAAGACCTCCGAAACCCCATACGAGAAGTAATACCATCACACCTTTGTCATCCGAAAGGGAAGTAAATTGCTTTTTTATAACCTCTATATCGCCACTCTCAAGGAGGACATTATAGCTATATATCGCCATTAAGATGATGATAAGGATGGGAAATGTGGCTTTGAGAAGACCCTCAACAAATGCCCAAAGTACTCCGGACTGATGATAGCCTTCGGGAGCAAAATCCAGCATCAGTGGGAAGAATAGAGCGATAAGTATGGTTATCACAAGGGTGATGAAAGCACTCTTGTGCCCAGGCATCTTGAAACCCAACATAAGTATGAAGAGCAACAAGATAGGCAGTACAGATAGTATTACGCTCATAAGTAATAGGTATTTTAAGAAGGTTTATTTATACTATTCTACACGAGAAGTACTACACATTCACGTGCTCCATGAGCACCCTTGACGAGTGCTTGTTCTATATCTGCGGTTTTTGAAGGTCCTGAAATAAACCCACGGTACTCTGCAGTATATTCGGAAGGAATACGCACATAAGCATCATGCATAGTATCAACGAGCTGATTCTTGTCAAGGATAATTAGCATACGCTCGGAAATAAAGTAGATGGCACGATGACGATAAGATTGCTCGTAGTACACAGCGGCATTCTCACAAACACCAAAGATACCTTTCATTACCACCAAATCGGTACCATTAAGCTCTGAAGGGGTATGGAGATCATCAGGATTAAAGGTAGCTATCCCTACCTCGGAAAGATTAGACGCTATACTTTCTGCATCGGGATATATGCGACGAATAGCATCGTCTATCGACTCACCTTCCATAAGGATCTCTGCCCTACCACCTACTCCTTCACACATGGTTATAAATTGCTTTATTTTGTCTTCATACACTACATGATTGACAGTGATATCGGGCATGGGGAAATTTTCGACGGTATGTTTTCTAAGACTATTAAGTATATATTGCTTGCTATTTTCCATACTCACATACAGGCTTTAGTTATTTTTTATTCTGTTTTTTCCACCAACTATTAAAAGACTCACTGGCAAATTTAGGCAACTCCCTACCCTTTCCCCAAGCATTGAGTCTATTGTAAACAAATGGACGCGGTGCCTTATTAACTATAGGAGCTAACTTAAGAGCGGAATTGAATACAGCAGGACGATCCATAACCATTTTCATGGCCTTTACCATTATTTTCTTGGTCTTATCTGCTGTACCATAGCCATTGAGCTTTTGACGCCATGTATAAATCTGCTCACCGAGATCCACCATGACAGGACATACATACGAGCAAGAAAGACATAAAGAACAGGCAGATACATTACCACTATATTCATGAGGATTCTTGAGCATACCGAGATTAATTCCTATAGGTCCAGGGATAAAGTAGGAGTAAGAGTACCCACCACTACGACGATAAACGGGACAAGTATTCATACACGCTCCACAGCGAATACAATTAAGTGTCTTACGATGCTCAGGTTGTCCAAGTATAGTACTTCGTCCATTGTCCACAAGAATGAAATGCTGCTCTCCTCCCCGATGAGGTTTACCATAGTGTGCCATATATGAAGTTACCGGTTGACCGGTAGCAGAACGAGCAAGAAGACGAGAGAAGACACCCATACTCTCGAGGTTCGGGATCAATTTATCTATACCAAAAGCAGTGATATTTAACTTCTGGCATGCCATACCCATATCAGCATTCCCCTCATTGGTACACACTATCACTTCTCCGGTAGATGCCACGGCAAAGTTACCTCCTGTCATCGCAGCATCAGCGTTAAGAAAATCTTGTCTCAGTGACTTCCGGGCCTGATGCGTGAGATAAGTAGGGTCATAGTTACCTCGTTCACTCCCAAGCTTTTCATTGAATAGATCAGATACTATTTCACGCTTTAGATGGATAGCTGGCATCACTATGTGACTAGGTTTCTCATCGAGTAGCTGCAAAATGCGCTCACCAAGGTCACTCTCTACCACATCTATACCACTCTCTATCAGATGTTCATTGAGCTCACATTCTTCAGAGAGCATAGACTTACTCTTCACCATTTTTTTCACTCCATGGTCTTTGAGTATTTCTTCTATGATCTTGCAGTACTCATAAGCATCTTTAGCAAAGTGAACATAACATCCATTGGCTTTGGCATTCTTCTCGAACTCTTCTATTAATTCGGGGAGATGAGAAGTACTATACATTTTGATGTCATGTGCCATATGACGTAGCTGCTCCCACTCGGGAATATCATGACTAAGTCTGTCTCTTTTCTGACGAACCAGCCAGAGAGTTTCGTCGTGCCATTTGGCATTCTGTTTATTACTTAAGAAAGAACTGGCTGCTTTGCTATGTGTACTCATAAGTTCGCTAATATTTCAAGAAAATGAATAGTTCGAATAGGGTATTTCTCCCTATCAATAACCCCCTGCATATGCATCAAACATGAGCTATCAGCACCCGTGATATACTCAGCCCCGGTAGACATATGATCATGAACCTTATCATTACCCATACATGCAGATACATCTGCCTCTTCTACGGCAAAGAGACCACCAAAGCCACAACATTCATCCACACGATTGGGCTCCACCACTGTAATACCATCCACTCTCTCCAATAGCGATCGTATTTTATTGTAATACGGTTCAGTGTGCTCAGATGCACTTGACAGTCTAAGCTCACGCACACCGTGACAACTGTTATGCAAGCTTACCTTATGATTAAATGACACTGGAAAACGTTTCGGTTTTACTACGTCGTACAGAAACTCAGTGATATCATAAATGTACTTCTCGGACCTGCACTCATGACCACCTCTGCTAAGGATATGCGGATAATTCTCCTTCACAAATGCCACACAGCTGGCCGACGGACCAACTATATAATCATACTTCTCAAAGAGTGACTCAAATCTTATAGCCAACTTCAACGAATCATCCTCATACCCACCATTTGCCATCGGCTGACCACAGCAAGTCTGATCAAGAGGATAATCCACATTGAGATCAAGAGACTTCAGTAGCTCATAGCACGCAATACCCACTTTTGGATATACTGCGTTAATGTAACAGGGTATAAAAAGCCCTATTCTTTTACTTTTAAGTCCTTCCATAAAAATCTAATTCCCTTTTTAAGTTTCTCTATTCTTCAGATTACCTTTCATCCCATATGCCAAATATACAGATATAGTTGAATTTTCCTAATAAAATAATAACTTTTTTCCTCTTAAAATGGAAATTTGTCACTTTTAAACGCATTTATCCATATTAAGAGACTATATTTTAAGAACTATCCGGTTTTGTCTTCTCAAAATGTCTAAATCCCTTCCTGTTTTTTCAGCTTCCTCCTCTTATTACTTTTTTGTATATGCAGAACATTATTGTGTGGTGTGAAGAAACTTGTCTCTAAAAATAGATGAATATAATATCTGTGAATTGGGTGTTATTTACTCTAATAATCACTCTAATATACTAGTAACAAAATAATTACAACACAGTACTTATGTGGATAACATAATTGCCATATGTCAGTAATGCGTCAGAAACTTCGGGAGATTTTTCTTGATAATATCAAAAATAATCCTACTGTTTTTTATCTCGAATGACCAAGGAAAAGCTCCACTTTTATTCCACAATTTTTTCACACATTATTCACGTATTTGCCTTGTTTTTCCACAGAACAGTTCACATGATCATGTATAATCTTTTTGGATAAATTTTTTCAGATCTACCAATGTATAGTCAACGTCTTCCATGCATAAATAATCACAGAGATGGCGGACTAATTCTATGGAGCACGATCATGCTCTATAAAGAGTATGATCCTTCTCTTTATAAAGTACGACCTTTCTCTATACAGGGCATGTACATGCTCTGTAGTTTTTGTCCGAAATAAATGAGCAAATAGGTCTGTATCATGGCCAATCACTGATATGGGTAAAAAAACAAGTATTCAAGTCCGAATCGAATCATCTGTTTAAAGATAAGTTTTTGGTATCTTTGGAGTATATGGGAAGAAAATGGCGCATAGAGGAAATGGACAGACTCTCTGCCGACGGTTACCGTGCGGCAGAGAAGTTTCCTGTAGTAGTGGTAATGGACAATATAAGAAGTAGACACAATGTAGGTGCGGTTTTTCGTACTGCTGATGGTTTACTCTTTGATCACTTGTACCTCTGTGGTATCACTCCTTGTCCTCCTGATGTAGGTATCCACAAGACAGCTCTTGGTGCCGAAGAAGTGGTAGAGTGGACTTATGTAGAGTCTACTGTAGAGGTGTTGTCCATGCTTCGTGGTCGAGGGTATCTGTTGCTTACCATAGAGCAGACTGAGGGTAGTATCATGCTTGATTGTATATCCAGGCATGTGGATAGTGACAGGCCTATAGCCCTTGTGTTGGGCAATGAAGTCACTGGAGTAGACCAAAAGGCAATAGACATGTGTGATCTTTGTATAGAAATACCTCAGCATGGGACAAAGCATTCTCTCAATGTAAGTGTAGCAGCTGGTATGGTGATGTGGGAGGTGTACAAACTTTTCGGTAATACCGAGTAGACGAATATAGTAGCATGATTGCATTTGTCATAGTGGCAGGGGGGAGTGGCAGGCGTATGAATGCTTCGGTGCCCAAGCAGTATATGAACCTTGGAGGTATGCCTATACTGATGCACACACTGAAACATGCACTGATGATACTCTCGTCGGAGGATAGGATAATCCTCGTTGTCCCACGTGGCGATAGAGCGTATGTGGGTAAGATGATAGGTGAATATGTGGACTATCAAGCAGTGGAGGGTAGAGTACACATTACTGAGGGTGGAGATACACGTACAGACAGTGTGCGAAATGGCTTGACTCTTGTGGGTGATGCAGATGTGATAGCTATTCATGACTCGGTGAGGATTTTTTTCACTCGCAGCCTTTTATCTGATATGGTTGCTTTGGCGAGGAGTGGTAAGATAGTGATACCGGTACAGGAGTCTACGGATTCTATTGTTCTATCGTCTGCAGGAAATGATCCCCACTATATTCCGAGGAGTGAGGTATTACAGGTTAAGACTCCACAGGTCTTTTCTGCTGATCCTTTACTCCACTCATACGGTTTATACAATGCGAGTGAACATGGTCAGTATACTGATGATGCGAGTTTGGTTCATGCACTTTGTCCGCAAATACCTCTGAGTGTGGTGAGGATCTCTTTCTTCAATAATAAAATCACTTATCCCATGGACATAGAGCAGGCATTACAGGCCCTGAAGTTCTTTGATCCTCTACAGTGAAATAGATGTATGAGTAGCAGGTTGAGTGCGGATATTATGTATATACCTGGTATAGGAGAGCGAAAAGCACAGATTCTTGCCTCCGAACTTGGTATACGTACGTACGATGACCTCATTCACTACTATCCTTACAAGCACATAGATCGTACGCGTATCTATAAGACTTCAGAGCTGCGCTCTGAAATGCCGTATGTGCAGTTGCAGGGCATCATCGTCAGCATGACTACTGAGGGTTCTGCCCGTAAAAAGAGACTCAAGGCACTCTTCGCTGACAAGTATGGTACGGTGGAATTGGTGTGGTTCAATAGCGTATCATACATGCAGAAGACGCTGAAGAAAAACACTACGTATACGATCTTCGGCAAACCTACATACTTCAATGGCACTTACTCTATTTCGCATCCTGAATTGGAGAGCACTGACGCTCCAAATTCGTCCGTAGGGGTTCTCTATCCCATGTACTCTGTCACGGAGCGGATGAAGAAGTTGAATATAACGAGTAAGGAAATGAGTCACTTCGTTCGCTCGGCTTTTCAGGTTCTTAAAGGATGTATTCCTGAGACTTTACCTGATTATGTAGTATCTCACTATCGGATGCTCGGGCGTGAGGAGGCAATGTATGGTATGCATTTTCCCACCGATGCTGCGGTACTGGAGCGCGCTACGCTGAGGATGAAGATGGAAGAACTCTTTTACATACGTCTTCGGATGCGTTGGTTTCACTACCAGAGACAGCAGGAGGTAGGAGGATATGTGTTCGCTACTGTAGGAGAGAACTTTCGTCAGTTATACAACGAGGGGTTGGGATTTGATTTGACGGATGCACAGAAGCGAGTGTTACGTGAGATTAGGGAGGATACACGCAGTGGTCATCAGATGAATAGACTCCTGCAAGGGGATGTCGGATCCGGAAAGACTGTGGTAGCATTACTGTCGATGCTCTTAGCTGTGGACAATGGGATGCAGGCAAGCATTATGGCACCTACGGAAATATTGGCACAGCAGCACTACTCATCCATACAGTCTATGCTCGTGGGACAGAAGACTACATGCGCTCTGCTTACCGGATCTATGAGGCAGAAGGATAAAAGGGAGATCCTGAGGGCGCTTGAGGCAGGAGAGATAGATATACTGATAGGTACTCACATCTTGATTGAGGACTACGTGAAGTTTCGCAATCTTGGTATGGTTATTATAGATGAGCAGCACCGATTCGGAGTCTATCAGCGTAGCATACTCTGGCAAAAGACGGACAGTCTCAATCCTCATATACTTGTCATGAGTGCCACACCTATCCCACGTACGTTGGCAATGACGATGTACGGTGATCTGGATGTCTCGGTACTGGACGAACTTCCTCCTGGTCGCACACCTGTAGAAACGAAGCACTACACTGAGCAAAGGGAAGGAGAGGTTTTTCTCTTTATGCACGATCAAATAGCACAAGGTCGTCAGTGCTATGTTGTCTTTCCCATGATTGAGGAGCGGGATAGTGTAGATATCCTTAGCCTTGAGTCGGGATATGAGGACTTGAAGGCAGCTTTTCCCTATGCCCAAGTAGGGATGGTACATGGTAGGATGAAAGCTGAGGACAAGGAGAAGGAGATGCAGAAGTTTGTGCGTGGTGAGACCCATATACTGGTAGCTACCACTGTCATTGAAGTGGGTGTTAATGTCCCTAATGCCACAGTAATGGTGATTAAAAATGCCGATCGTTTCGGTCTCTCACAGCTACACCAGTTGCGTGGACGGGTGGGTCGTGGCAGTGATCAGAGCTATTGCATTCTGATGACCGATGACTCTATCTCTGATAATAGCATGCGGCGCATACAGATCATGTGTGACTCTACAGATGGTTTTTACATTGCAGAGCAGGATCTTAAGCTCAGAGGTCAAGGAGATCTCGATGGCACCGCACAAAGTGGAACGGGAAGTCTTCTCAAGCTCGCTGATCTTTCCAGAGATACTCGTCTTGTTATCTTTGTCTCGCGTCTTGTGGACTTCATTCTCAACGAAGACTCTACCCTCTCTTCCTTCAAAAACGAAGTCATCAAACGTGAGCTCGACAGGCTCCTCTCCGCAAATATCGACTGGTCCAAAATCAGCTGATATTTAGGTTCCAAAAAGAAGTATATAGATAGTTAGTTATTTACACAATAAAGTGGTACATTTGCGGGCACGTTTCACCTCCCAAGGTCGTGATTACCTTGGAATGAGAGACCGTGGAGCGTGCGAGTACTTTATTTTTCAAACTCTTTAACTAAAGAAAAGAATGGCAACTGTAATTAGATTGCAAAGACACGGTCGCAAGTCTGCTCCTTTCTATCGAATTGTGGTAACGGACCGTAGAGCACCACGTGATGGTCGCTTCATCGAAAACATCGGTACCTACAACCCGATGACCAATCCTGCTACCATAAGTCTCAACTTTGAGCGCGCTCTTCATTGGGTAAATGTAGGAGCACAACCCTCTGACACCGTTCGTAGCATCCTCTCCAAGGAGGGCGTTCTGCTGATGAAACACCTTCAGGGCGGTGTGAAAAAGGGTGCATTTACTGAAGAAGAAATGGCTGCTAAATTTGAAGCATGGCTGAAGGACAAGAAGGCAGGCGTAGAAGCAAGTAAGAGCAAGATCGAAGCTGCCAATCGTGATGCAGCAAAGAAGGCTCTAGAGGCTGAACGTGAAGTGAATAAGACTAAGGCAGAAGCACTTGCTGCCAAAAAGGCAGAGGCAGAAGCTGCTAAGAAAGCTGCCGAAGAGGCTGCAAAGGCAGAAGCTGAAGGTGCAGAAGCTACCGAAAGCGCATCGCCTGCTGAAGAAACACCCGCTGCTGAAGCAGAGGCTTAAGTAAGGCGATACACAGTACCAAACTGATAAAATTAAAATCCCCAAGAGAAAGATAACTCTTCTCTTGGGGATTTTAATTTCTGCTACCGGAATCTATCACGGAATGGTGCCAATAGTTCTTCCATGTGCTCCAGCACAGCCTTATCTATCGTAGCATGGACGAGGTCACGTGCATAGTCCACCATACCGCATGCCTCTTTTGTCCTCAGGTACTTCACGTCCAGTGCCCATGACGACAACCTAAAGCGATCCAGTGCATCGGCATCTTTGAAGCATTGGTACACTTCCAGTCGATGCTCAGGTGTATCCCATTCCGCACATGGCGGGAGCATTTCGCTGAGGATATAATCCTCTCCTACCCTGTCATCACGGTCGTGGTACTTCATGGCTACATATGCTGCTGGTAAGAATGTCATACCCCTCTCCTCACAGTGCATAAGGTAATACTCGGCAGCACGATCGCCGTGCCCTTGGTCGGTGTAATTATCCTTGCGTCGGGTATCATGAAATATGCTACAGTGACTCAATGCTACCATTTGCTTGCAGCTCATTCCTCTCTGTTCACCGATCTTGAGTGCCAGCAGGAGCACACGCTCGCAGTGGCTTTCTGTGTGGATGTCAAACTCTCCCTCCAGCTTCCAGAATACCACTTCATTCCTCATGTATTCGGTCCAGTGACGGTACATATCCCGTACTGTAGGTGATTCCTTCTGTAAAATCTCTTCGTTCATATGTTACTGATCCATGGTCAAATGTACTACATTATTCCGGATCATGTTGATATTTAGAGAAGCGAGATCAGATATGGCTAGCGGGAAGCATTCTTCTCATGTCCGAAGAAGGACGCAGTGGAAAGGACATGGAAGAAGGATAAAAAAGCTCTGGGTCATCGAATTATTGACGACCCAGAGCTTTTATTTTCTTTCTCCCGGAGGTTTAAAAATCTTTCTCCGGGTCATCGATACGGCATGTATGCATGCTGTTTTTGGGGTACTCTAAGGATACATGATAGGAGTTTCATTGCCTATTTCCCAGGGGTGAATAAGGTTAAAAATGGTGTACAGATAGCAATAATAAGGAGTTTTTTTCATACTTTTGCACCACGGTGGTATGTTTTCGGGCGAAGAGTTCGAAGTAGTGAATTATTCCGAAATTTATTGTCTATTGTACATAATACAGATGATACGACTGAGCACATATATGCGATCAACTCTCACGGGTTGTCTGTTGGTGGTTGTGGCTATTGGTATGAGCCTACTGTCCCCCACAGCGGGAGCACAGATCGCTGTCAGTGGGTCTCGACCAGCGTCCTTCGGGGGAGGTAAATCACTCCGCAGTTCGTTATTACTGCCGACATTGAGGGTCGGGACTTTCGATAAGGATTCTGCTCTCATGGCTATTGACAACAGTCAGGATCGGCTACTGCGTACATGGACTTTCGCACACAAGCAACATGTAAATGTAAACATCATCAACGACGGCCATACCGGTGCATCCACTGCGAATAGCAGGGTGTGGCAGTATCGTGTGACCTCTCCTGGTGCCAAGAGTATTGGCTTGTGCTTTGAGGACTTCTATCTGCCTGAGGGGGCACTGCTTTTTGTGTACAGTACGGATAGACGGCAGGTGATAGGGGGATTTGGGAGTGCGAATAATAGCGATACCCGCGTACTATCGGTGCAGCCTATTTTCTCTGATGACATCGTGATTGAGGTCGTAGCACCTGTGACATCTGACCGTCCGAGGATGAGACTCACGGAGGTTAATCATGCGCTCTACGATATACGTTGGAGGGCATTTGGACAAGACTACGGGGGGACTAATCGCGCTTTTGACTGCACACCGGAGGTAGTCTGTGTCCCAAATCTTGGTAGCATGCCGAGGTGTGTGGTGCTTCTGGTATTTGACGGTATCGGGCTGGGAACAGGTGCTATGGTCAATAATACAAAGGGCGATCGTCGACCTCTCCTACTCACGGCTGCACATGTGCCGAGTTCGAACTTCAAGTACCGAAATTATAATGAGCGTGTCTCCAAGATGCTGACAATATTCAACTACCAGTCTCCTACTTGTAGCGGAGAGGTACAACCGTCGCTGACACAGAGTGTATCGGGTGGTAAGCTGATAGCCGTGGATGAGGGCAGAGATGCTTGTCTCATAGAGCTCAATAGCGCACCTCCGGAGGACTATAAGGTTTACTACTCCGGATGGAATGCCGAGGCCAAGCCTCAGGGAATGTACACCAATATACACCATCCTATGCTCCAGCCGAAGAGTGTCAATATCTACTATGGGGAGCTACGAAACGTGACGTTCCCCAACGAGGGACTCCCATTTGACCCACATATGCACTGGGAAGTGGAGGCATGGGATCTCGGTACCACGGCAAGAGGATCGTCGGGCTCACCGCTCTTCGACAAAAATGGACGTATAGTAGGTGGTTTGAGTGGCGGAAATTCGTTCTGCTCGTCTCGCGGTGCAGATTATTTTTTCTCCCTCTACAATGTATGGGATTCATCCAACCCTGAGAGCCAAAAGTTGGTACAAGCACTTGATCCATCCGGGCTGAAGGGTCGTGTGTGTGACGGCTCTGAATCGTCGGTCGGTGATGCTGCACGCTTCGTGAGGGTGACACACATTAGTGAACAGTATAACCCGAAGAGCTTGGAGCAATCTCTTCCACAGTTGTCGCGCGAAGAGCTACTGGGCAACACGTACGGTACCACACGTATCTCTGAGCGGTACGAGATGACCTCCGATACAGAAATCAGTGGAGTATATGTAGTCATGGATACAAAAGCCGGTACGCCTTCCGTATCACCGCCTATGACACCTGTGGAGTTACAGATATTTACCGACGATAATCAGAACACTCCTATAGTGACTCAGACGGTAGATCTCTCCTCGGTGAGCGAACCAATGAAAGAGGGGAGTAACCGTTGGCCACGATTCAGAGAGTTATACATCCCTCTATCGACGCGTGTGACGATCCCGAGGGAAGGTGCGGTGTACTTTGCCCTCACTATCGCAGGACTTCCTCCTCACATGAGTGTAGTGCACAAGAATCACTCCACCGATACAGGTGCCAATACCCTGTACCGCCACATCGGCAGTAAGAATGTCCCTGCACCGAGTGTATCCGGACATGCCGTATCGGCATCGCTATGGATAGATCCCGTAGTGTACAGCAAGCAGGCGGAACAACAAGTCAAGGATCTCCCCCTCATTACGCTTACGCCGCTGGGAGCTACCCAAGTGCTTCTTACGTTTGCCGAAAGGGTACAAGGGCAGGAGGCTCGGGTGAGTATCTACAGTCTCCTGGGACAGCGACTGTACGAGCATACACTTAGTGCCGGGACTCTCGTGCTGGATAGAGCTGCCTTTGAGGGTAGGGGGGTGCTGGTGCTGCGAGCGCAGTGTGGGGCAGAGAAGATGAGTCTTAGGGTGCTTTTTCCATCAAATTAGAAACAAATAACATAATACGATATACACACTCATGACAGTAAAGTTCATTCGTACCTTTATCCTCACAGCATCTGCTGTACTGATACTTACGGGATGCAATCACAAGCCACAGTTTAAGGTGCAGGGTGTCGTTTCTGGCGCTGACCATAAGACCATCTACCTCGAACACCAAGGTCTGTCTACCACTACAATCATTGACTCGGTGGTGCTGACCGGCTCGGGGAAATTTACCTTCAAGTCTGATGCTCCTGAGTACCCGGAGTTTTATCGTTTGAGGTTGGAGAAACAGTTGATACCCTTCTCTATCGACTCTACGGAGACACTCAGTGTGCAGGCTGATGTACAGAGCTTTGCTACCAGCTATACGATCGAAGGCTCTGACCATGCTAAGCAGATCAAAGAGGTATGGCTCGCCCAACTCGATGCCAATATCTCTATGTCCAAACTTGTACGTGACTACAATACCGGGCATATATCCCTTAGTCAATACGCCGCCAAGCGTGACAGCGTACTGGGTAGGTACAAGAGTTCGGCGATCAACTATATCTACAATGATCCAACATCTCCGGTAGCTTACTTTGCGCTCTTCCAGCAGGTTGACGATAATTTCATCTTCAATCCCTACGAGAAGGCAGACTCTCGTGCTTTCGCAGCAGTGGCGAATGTGTATAACGTGTACTATCCTGAGAGCGAACGTACACAGCACCTCTACAATCTCGCCCTACGCTCCATGGCGGTGGTGCGTCAGCAGGAGCGTGCCCGGCAGGTCGACAGCATGAGCGTGGTAGCACAGACGCTTCACAGTTCGGACACGAAGGTAGTTGGCTACTTTGACATCGAGCTCCCAGATGCTCAAGGGCAGCAGATTAAACTCTCGGAGGTGGCTACGGGACACTATACGCTCCTTGCTTTCTCCACCATGAGTGCCGATTGGGCCCAGACTCTCAATCAGCAGCTAAAGCAGATCTATGATACATTCTCTCCCAGAGGATTGAGAGTATATCAAGTGGGACTCGATAGGGATCCACATGTCTGGAGTACCAGTACCAGGGGATTACCATGGGTCAACGTACAGGATCGTGACGCCTCATACTCCCAATATGTGGGACTGTACAACCTCACATCTATACCGCAGCTCTTCCTCATATCGCCCGAAGGGATTATCATCATGCGTGTTACCTCCTTTGAAGAGCTTGTAGGTGCGCTCAATCAGCGGCTCTGATTCCTATTTTTTACTAAAATAGCCATTGAGAGGTTAAAGTGCCTTATCCAGTGGCTTTTGGTCTGCTACTCACGGGTATATGTATTCTATTTGCTGTATATTTGTTTTGTAGTGAGTTGAACTAACGTATCCGAGAGCAGGAAAGAATGCAGAACTTTCACCACATATGTCATAAGATTATGGGCCCCCATCCTTGGTGCTCTACAATAATGTGGATGGGAGCGGTGCTCTGTGCTATCCTCATCGCTGTCCCGGCCGACGGACAGGATGCTACCGAGGAGCCGGTACAGGAAACCCGGAAGCTGGTATCGGTGTACAAAGTACCCCTCAAGACACAGTTCGGTGAGCGTATGCTTACTATCCAGCTCCACAACGTAAATCTCTATCGTCCGCTTCACTTTAAGAATGCCCAGGAGCGTGTCCGCTTCACTCGCCTGATGCGCGACGTGAAGAAGACCCTTCCCTATGCCAAAATGGTCAATGCGACGCTTAAGGAAACCTACGAGTACATGGAGACGCTCCCCTCAGAGGAAGCAAAGATAAAGCACCTCAAGAGGATGGAGAAGGAACTCTTCAACCAGTACATGCCTGAGATGAAGAAATTGACCCTCACTCAGGGCAAGCTCCTCATGAAGCTCATCAATCGGGAGACGAATAGTAGCAGTTATCAGCTTTTGGACTCATTCCTCGGGTCGTTCGCAGCCGGGTTTTGGAATCTCTTTGCGAACTTCTTTGGCGGAGACCTCCGCACCACTTGGGATCCTTATGGCGTAGATGCAGAGATAGAGCACGTCTGCACCCTCGTGGAGTATGGTATGATCTGATACCGCCAATCTTGCTTGATTCGGTTGCGACAGGGATATTACCCGTTTTATACGTGTGGGTATACGATGTAGAAAGCTCTGGGTCATTGATCTCTCGATGTCCCGGAGCTTTTTTTCACATCCTTTGGGTCATCGTTTCATCGACGACCCAAAGCTTTTTTAGTACACGCGTATGAAACGGGTAATATC
>JBAKGE010000053.1:0-13519 GCA_037191085.1 Porphyromonadaceae bacterium
TGCCCATCATCTTGGTGAATGAAAATTCAGCGTCTGCATCAGAGGTTCTCAGTGGTGCGGTCCAAGACAATGACGCTGGCATTATAATTGGTCGACGCACTTTCGGTAAAGGATTGGTACAAAAGGTGTTTGAGTACTATGATAAGTCGTCAGTCCACCTGACAATCTCTCGATACTACACGCCGTCGGGGCGCTCTATACAACGAGAATACAAACTGGGAAACAATAGAAAGTATACCCAGGATTGGTTGGATAGACGCAATAATGGAGAAATGTTCCACAAGGATAGTATAAATCTCGACAAGTCGTTGCTATTCTCCACGCGCGGTGGTCGACCAGTATACGGTGGTGGTGGGATAACTCCAGATATATTTGTCCCAAGTGATACCATCGGCTTTAACTCTTACGCCTTAGAAATCATCAATAAGGGTGTTTTGACGGAATTTGCGTTCCTCTACGCTGACCGTCACAGTGAACTACTGCACAAGCTCGGCACAGCGGATAAGTGCTATACATTCCTCAAGAATCAGGGTCTCGTGTGGCAGATGGCAAATGAAGCAACCAAGAAAGGTATACGAATGAAAAACTATCTGGCATATAAGGCTGAAGGGATGCTCGAGAGCTTTCTCATCCCGATGATCATAGATTTCATCTACGGTAAGGATGAATCCGCACGTATTTCCGCCCTCTATGATCCAATGATCCAAACAGCAAATAAGTTATTCAGAGATCAGATAACTTCTCCATTCGAAATACCAGAGGATAAGAAAGCCCTCCCAGACTCCGTGCTTATGGGCGCAGCATCAACCGTGGAAGAAGAATAAAGCTCAACAATAACGCAATGGACAAGAGAGAGATCCGCAAACTCATCAGAGAACGAAAAAAAAAACTTGCCTCCACACAGGTACAAGCGTACTCAGAAGCTGTAGCTCAGAATACGATAGAGTTCCTAAGAACAGCAGTAAAGGACTTATCAGTAGAGACAGTCGGTGTATTTCTGAGCTTAGCTGATGAATTACAAACGCAGCCCCTTATCAATAGACTATGGAGTAACTTTCCGCACCTCAATGTTCTTGTCCCGAGAGTCTTAAGTGACAATAAGCATATCATTTTCTTCAAGTACGATCCTGAAGGCCCGCACACTATCTCTAACTATGGGATATGGGAGCCTGTAGCCAGGGAAACCGAAGCTTTGGTTCCAGACGTACTAATTATGCCGGGAATTGCCTTCGATACGTATGGTGGTAGAGTAGGGCATGGTGGAGGATTTTACGACCGCTATCTCGAGGACCATGGCACACAAATTATGCTCAAGATAGCCGTGGCCTACGACCTACAAGTATTGGACCAAGTACCTATGGAGCAGCACGACATTCCGGTGGATGCCATAATAACCGAGAAAAGGGTCCTACGGATCATCAAAGACTAATAATCACCAGTTCCGTCAGCGAGTATTGCTTCATCACATCCGCAAAGCCTGTTGCTATAAGGGAGCGCTGTCGGCGCAGGTAATTGAATGCCACTGTCGAGGAGGCTACGACCTCTAGTCGACCGTTTATCTCGATCCGAAAGGATACTTCCATGCGTTGTAAAGTAGGATCGGGCAGGGTGCTCCAGCACTTCTTCATCTCCTCTTGAATGTTGTACAGCTTTACTATGTTGAGTTCTTTTTTCATCTTCTTGAGGAGATTTCCCACAGATTCGGTATAGTATTTCCTCATGCGTTTGAGTACTCAAGTGGTTCAAAAGTTCCATTCTCAGCTTTAATGATGCAATATTCCTTTCGCTCCAATCTTGAGAGTATCTGGTCCAAATACTTACGATTGGTATCTGTCATGAATATCTGCCCGAAACTATCTCCCGATACTAGTCTCACAATTCGATCCACACGGTGTTCATCAAGCTTATCAAACACATCATCCAGCAGTAGAATAGGCTTATTATCTCGATGTAGTTTTGATAGTAAAACAAACTGTGCCACCTTCAAAGCAACCATAAACGTCTTATTCTGCCCCTGCGAACCGATCTTGCGTATCAGAGTGCCGGATATCAGCATCTCGAGATCGTCCTTATGTGGTCCTATACTTGTATGTCCCAGCACTTTATCCTGCTGGTAGGTTGTCCTCCATTGATGCCTAAAGGACTCCGCCGAGTACTTCTCATGTTCGTCATCGGTATCGTAAGAGGGTAGATAATTGAGATTTACTTCATCCTTATTCTGAGAGATAAAGTGATAATACTCCATGAATATCGGACGTATCCGATTAACCCAATCCCTACGATACTGTGTTATGGTCTCAGCTTCCACGGACATTTGATCATTGAGAACCTCGAGGACGCTCATATCCAATCCGTAAGATTGCTTGAGGAGAGCGTTTCGCTGTTCTAAAAGACGCTGATAGTTGATTGAAGCCATGAGGTAGGGGTTTGACTCCTGAGATATAATCATATCCATGAACTTACGTCTTTCTGCACTACCGCCCTTGATCAGATCCATATCCGATGGTGCGATCATCACGAGAGGGAATAATCCGATGTGATCACTTATCTTGTTATATGACTTTTTATTGCGTCTCAGAGATTTAGGTTTTCCCTGTCTCAGCCCGCAAAATACAACTTCCTCCTTTTCATGCATCAGGTACTGACCGTTGATGACAGCCATATCTGCACCATGACGTATCAGCATGCTGTCGGGCAGAAATACGTGTGATCGAGTATTAGAAAGGTAGTAAATACTATCCAGCAAGTTGGTCTTTCCCATGCCGTTAGAGCCGATGATGCAATTCAACTTCGATGAGAAGTCCAAACTGGCATCCTCGATATTCTTATAATTGGTGAGCGACAAATGCTTTAGTATCATTCTAATTTTTATATCTATGAAGTCATCGAAATCCCTCCTCAAACAGTACACAAATATACCTCTTTTTGTCCGAAAGCAACTTAATCATTTCTCTGATAATATATTAGACTATAATCATGATTATGTTAAGTTAAGAAGTGGGATGAAACGACCAAGAGAAATAGAAAGGTATCTACAATTATTACTGTCCCCGCTTGTACACATGCTACTAATACCTATATTAATTTCGATGATCATCAAATAATTATCCTCGATATTTGTTGCAACTATCTTTCCAAAATAACTCATACGCTGCTTCCGGTCATTTCATTGCCACGATTACGTAAGCAATCATGTCACGATTACCTCTCATTCATCCAATACATAAAGCAAGGCTACAGAAACCTCTGGGTCGTCGATAATTCGATGTCCCAAAGATCGTCAGAAAAAGCTCTGGGTCATCGCTTCATCGACGACCCAGAGAAATTTGAAGGCACACTTAAGAATGAAGAACCACCCAAAACAACTTGATGTGTTTTGGACGGTTCAATAGTTTATTAATCAATACTTTGTCAATGTAACAACTCATCTTTTTTGTTGTTTTTGGAAAAGAGTGTTCCTATAACAAGCAACGCATAAACAACCATTCCACCTACGGTGATTCCAAAGATGAGAGGATTCTTATCAAAAGAAAAACAGAGTGAAATTAAAAAGTACATCAAAAACAATACAGCCCTCACACTTTCCAAAATAAGCGATTCTCCCTTCTTCCCATTGAATAGAAAAAAACGAAATTGATTCATGGCAAAGTCGTCTCCCAGTACTTGAAACTATAAGCGGCGACGGAAAGACTAGAGTAAATCAACTCTTTCTCTTCCTTTGAAAGTTCTGTTGATGGCTCTATAATGGAAATATATTTATTGATAATATCATTCACATCTGTTTGGTTCTCAGGGTAACTCGAATAAATCTTTAAAAACAAATTCATAACCTTCTGTCCAATCTCATTTTCCGCTGCTTCTCTAGGAATAAAAGTTATAGCCCTAGCTCTTTCAATACAACTGTTATAAGCTTCTTTAAATTCGGAAGACTCTGTAACTGTTCGTTCAAGATTAGACAGCTGATTGACATGTGCGGAGAGGTTAGCAGACTCTTCTCTCAGTAAAGAAAGCATAAGATTGTGTTCAATTCCTGCTTCAACAGGTCTCTTGTACTCCTTTGGAATCTGCAACGCGATCCCCTCTGATGACACAAGAGACTTTAACTCTTTATTTTCTTGCATATATGAATATGCAGAAATAACCAAAGGATAGTCTTCATTCACGGTAACACTTCGCGTCCCACAATACGCGCCGTAAGAAGCCCCAACAGCCCCAATTGTACCTCCGATAACAGCTCCCGCAACTGCTCCTTTGGGGCCAGCGAAAGCTCCTATCTTAGCCCCAATCTTGCCAATCTCATATCCCCCTCCAACATCGGCCGCTGCAACGCACAAAACTTGAAGAAATTTCGCTTCCCAACCCTTACCTCTAACTTCTGGCTTATTAGCCATAAAGTCATTGTTTACAGACTCAAGAATTTGTACCAATTCACTACTTTCGATTTCTTTTTTTGGCAGTTTAAGCGATTCGTCTTTAGAGCAAGAAGAACTCATAACAAGCAATATTGTACAGAGGATGACAACACATAAAAAACAGATTTTTCTCATAACACCTTGTCACTTACTTATTTGATTACTGAATATATCGGGGAACACACTCTTAACTTCCCTTATGGCAAACGTACAAAATTATATTATAACACAAGTTATAATTTCGACTATTTCGTTAAAATACCTATAAATAGTGATGCAAAACACGCTTGGATATAACAAATAGCCAAAGGCTATTCTGACAGATACCCTATCCCCTAAAAGTGTAATCAGGAGTCGATATTTCTGCTGAGAGCCTTTGGGAAAATAGTGAGAAAGAGGTAAATTTGTAAAAATAGAACGTAACATTATTTCCATTTAGTTTTTATGCCTAAGAATAGAATATCACAGTTATTTGGTATCAGGTATCCCATTATCTCAGGGGGGATGGTGTGGTGTAGCGGATACGAGCTGGCGGCCGCCGTAAGTAATGCTGGCGGGCTTGGTCTCATAGGCTCAGGATCGATGCATCCAGAGGTGCTTCGCGATCATATCCGCAAGGTAAAGGCTGCTACAGATAAGCCTTTCGGGGTCAACGTCCCACTGATGTTCAATAAATCAGATGAGAATATGCAGGTCATACTTGAGGAGCATGTGCCGGTGGTGTTTACCTCCGCTGGCAGCCCAAAGAAGTGGACTCAGACACTCCACGACTCAGGGATTAAGGTTGCTCACGTAGTGAGCAGCTCCAAGTTCGCCCTCAAGTCTCAGGATGCCGGAGTGGATGCTGTGGTAGCAGAGGGCTTCGAGGCCGGTGGCCACAACGGCGCAGAGGAGACGACGACGCTCTGCCTTATACCGCCCGTGGTAGATGCGGTGGAGATACCGGTAATGGCTGCCGGGGGCATTGGCTCGGGACAGGCAATGGCAGCAATGATGGCCTTGGGAGCTGAGGGTGTACAGATAGGCACACTCTTTGCCCTCAGTCAGGAGAGCTCTGCACACGAAGACTTCAAGAAGCTGTGCATATCCCTCACTGAAGGAGAGACGAAGCTGCTCTTCAAGAAAGTGTCTCCTACTCGACTCGTCAAGGGTGCCTACATGGATCTCATCAAAGCTGCAGAGGACAGAGGTGCCGACGCCGAGGAGCTGAAAGAAATAAGGGGATTTGGGAGGTCTCGTATGGGGATATTTGAGGGTAATCTGACAGAGGGAGAACTCGAGATAGGACAAGTGTCGGCGTCTATCCATAAGATTGAGCCCATTGCTACGATTATGGATCGATTGATTCATGAGTTTCATTCTGCACGCCAGAGTCTCTCAGAGATAGACTTCTAAGGCTTTTTTATCCATCGTATTGACGATGTAAAACAAAGCGGAGTAGTGATGCCTTTCCTCACAAATGAGGCAATAATCACTACTCCGTTTACTTTTGAGATCGGTCAGGGAAAGAAGCTCGGCTGCTAATGAGAAGGTAAATTTTTATTATTTAGACCCTAAGCGCACCGACGAGCTGGCAAATGTCAGAGACACCGTGGCGTGCCATGTAGTCCTCTATACCGTCGATGATCTTGAGTGGAGCCAACGGATCGACAAAGTTGTACGTCCCGACTTGTATAGCAGATGCACCACATAGGATAAATTCTATAGCATCCTCCCATGTGCATATCCCACCTAAGCCTATGATAGGTATCTGTACCGCATTGTGAACCTGCCATACCATACGGAGGGCAATAGGCTTGATGGCAGGTCCTGAGAGACCACCAGTGATAGTTGATAGCCGGGGTCTCTGACGCTCTGCGTCCACTGACATGCCGAGGAATGTATTGACCAACGATAGCGCGTCTGCTCCGTGATCCTGTGCTATACAAGCGAGTTTGGCTATGTCGGTGACATTGGGCGTAAGCTTGACGATCAGTGTGTTCTTGTACACACGACGTACCGCAGTGACGACTTCGGCTACCCCGTCTTCAGTGACTCCGAAGTGCATCCCCCCTGCCTTAACATTTGGACAGGAGATATTTAGTTCGACGGCATGTATCTTGTCCAGATCATTCATCGCTTCAGCTACTTGTATGTAATCCTCCAAGCAGGAGCCATTAATGTTAGCTATTATCTCTGTGCCCAAAGCCGTTGCCTGAGGGTAGATATCGGTAATGAAGTACTTGAGCCCCTTATTTTGAAGCCCCACAGCATTAAGCATACCACTGGCTGTCTCTGCCATTCTCTGTGGTACATTGCCCTCTCGGGGTTCGAGCGTAGTCCCCTTCGCAAATATCCCACCCAACCGAGAGACATCGTAGACCTTATTCATCAAGATTCCGTCTCCAAATGTGCCCGAAGCCGTCGTGACGGGATTTTTGAGTGTTAAGTCTCCTATTTTTACTGATAAGTTGCTCATCTCAATCTTTCTCTATTGCTCTACCATAGTAAATCATTCATGTCAAAGACGGGTCCCTCTGTGCATACTGTCCTGTGTCCCGTTACAGTAGGTTCGACACAGCATAGGCACACCCCCATACCGCATCCCATCAGGTTTTCGAGAGATACTTGACACCGTACGTGGTGCTCTTTTGCCCATCTGACGACTGCTTTCATCATCGGTGTCGGACCACACGTGTAGATGTCCGTGAAAGTCTCGGATGTAAGAATCGTATGGTCAGTAACGTATCCACGCTCACCCATGGAGGCATCCTCTGTGGTCGTAAACAGCCTGCCCGATGATCGAAAGGGCTCAAGATCACCAAAGAGTCTTGCAGAGCGTGCCCCCAGGAGATATGTAGGTTCCAGCCCTCGACTACTGAGCCACTCTCCTTGCATCAGAAGGGGGGCTATGCCGACACCACCCCCCACAAGCAGCGGACGTTTCCCTACAGGATGACCGAAACCATTGCCCAGTGGCATAAGGATTCTCATGGTCTCTCCCACACGTACACGGGACAATCGCTCTGTACCCTTTCCTACACGCTGTATCAAGAGATATAGGTGGCTGGCGGTAGAACGATAAATAGATATCGGACGGCGGAGGAAGACCCCATTGCAATCAGGAATAAGAATCTGCACAAACTGTCCGGGGAGAACGGTAGGAAGAGGGAGTGCTGCAGTATCGAAAGGGGTAAGAGATAGTAGAAAAAGAGCGTCATTGAAGTGAGCGAGTTCCTCTACTCGAAACTCTATGTCCTGTATGGGGTATTCATTCATCGCAATACAGCCTTTGCATATATTTTTAATCCGTGTTTATTTGCGCAAAGATACAGGAAATCGAATAAATAACCCTCTTTTCTCGATATCGGAAACTACTGCCAAAGACTCCTTACAGGAAGATGCACACGTCTTTTGTCTGCCACTACACTCTGAGACAATTAGTTGGTGCGCTTCTCATCACCGTGCATAAATGTCTCGTACGTATTATCGTCATAAAATACGATGATCTTCGTCACAGAACGCTTGGGGAATCCGCTTGACGTTGCCTGTATTGGTGCAGAGACATTGGGTATCGGTGCAGAAGAGCATAAAGTGCCATTCCTCGTGACCATGTCAGCATTCGGCACCAGTGGTGCCCCGATATTGGTGGACTCACCTGTTCGAAAATAGGGATCATGATCCTCTTGCCCTCCGAATAATGAACCTGTGGATGGATAACTCCCAGTACCTCCTATCACCGACATATTATGCTGGAGGATATCACCAGTACCACTCAGAAGCCACTCACTGCTATAATGAGGAAAAGCGGTTAATATCTTCTGAATTACATCAGCACTGGCATTGTTTCGTCCGGTAAGGACATGATTAAGTGTAGGAGGTTTGATTCCGGTACGGTCAGCAAATTCAACTTGGTTCAAGCCTTCATTTTCTATGATATATTTGATTCTATCTTTCGTATCCATTTGTAGTCCATAAATAAATATACATAAATTATATTCCTGACATATATTTACACAAGGCAAATATACACAAAATATATGCCCAATGTATTCCCCAATATATATTTTATCAATCCCTGAGTAACACTCTAGAAATTAACAGTTATAACAATTATAGATAATCACCAATAATAATTGAATAACAATTGACTATGCATTAAATCTATTCATTCTTTCTCACAAAAAGTATGTACTTAACATTTGAAGAGTCTCCAATCATAGGCACAGCTTAAATTGCAATTCAATAATTGTTTATAATAAATTGAACTATTGATAATTAACACAAATAAAAATCTAATATGGCGAGAAGAATGCCCCTGCAAATATTGTTACATTTATAGGTCTATAGAAATATATCAATAACTTCCTCCCCTACTCTTTTCGTATATTTCATACCCTGCAAAATGTTTGGCGTATATCTTCAGTCTATCTAATTCAGGATATTTCGAGTGTCGATATATTTATTATTGTAAATAAATATTCAAAGTCTCGACTACAAACCTTAAGTGTCCGTGATTTCAAAAATCCCGAAAGTCTAGCTTGACGATTCCATTTTTTCGTCTCTCACGCTATTTGGCTTCTTGATTTCGGGAATTATGATTGTGGACCCCTGCGGTTCCAAATAGCAAACTCACATGTATGGCAAACTGATCATTTTACCCGCCCCTATCTCTCAGATATCGTGCAACACCCCTATTCTTTTCTCGGAGCCGTCACAAACACTCTATACTCCACACTGCATTTATTCCGCGAAGCCATAGAAAAACTATAGAGCATGACCATACTCTATATAGAGGACGACCCTACACTTTATAGAGCACGGTCATACTCTATATAGAATACGACCGTACTCTATAGTTTATCTCCAATAGTTGGTGAATTATAATAGCGATAGATACGGACACAAATCCGGAACACATCGTCTTTTTCTCACAACGAATGTTTTCGCGGGGTACTTCCCGGTTACGTAGGGACAAAGCCCCTCCCTATCAAATTCGTCACAGCAACACAAAATCGCGAACATGTGCCTAAACGTTCAAATTCACCAGATCAGTCTGCAAAGATTCATCAACCAATCATTTGGAATATTGAGGATTTGGAGGTACCTTTGCGCTGCTTTGCGTAACCTCTGACGAGAAATGTTAATGAGTGGCTCGTGAATGTTGCGTTTAGTGATTTGACTAATTCATAAAGCTACACAAGTAAAAATGGACTTAATTAAGGTTGTAGAGCAGGAGTTCGCTTCCGGTAAGGAGCATCCATCCTTCAAGAGTGGTGACACCATCGCTGTTTCATATCGTATCCGCGAGGGTGCGAAGGAGCGTATCCAGGTATTCAAAGGAGACGTTATCCGCATCTCAGGAGAAGGTGTAAACAGAAGATTTACAGTGCGTAAAATCTCCAATGGTATCGGCGTGGAGCGTATTTTTCCAATGAATTCACCATTCATCGAAGAAATAGCGGTACAGAAGATCGGTCGCGTTCGTCGGGCTAAACTGTACTACCTCCGTGCTCTCCGTGGTAAGAAAGCTCGCATCCGTGAGCTACGGACATTCTGATTTATCCAACGAGGATCAGGACACACTGCCACCCCTAGGGGCATTTCACAGCAGGACATCTGATCCGTTGCGGAAGCAAAAGAGTCTCGAGATATATGTCTCGGGACTCTTTTCTTTTCGCCTTGTGGCTGTTTTTTTGTATCTTGCGAGGAGAATGTAGGTCTTCTTTTTTGTCTCTTTGTGAGTACAAATCAGGAGCAATTTGGGGAGGAAGAAAGCGTTAAAAATCAAAAAATGTTAGGTATGACACAAGGCAAAAGAACCGTGCTCCTCACGGGAGCCAATGGCAATATAGGGAGAGAAGTACTCAAAATGCTGTACCGAAGACGTTCGATGTATGAGATTCGGGTATTGGATCAAAATAATCCCAAAAACCGTGAATACTTCGACCGCTATGGCGGCAAGATTAAATGTTTCCTCGGCGATATCACCAACAGCCAACTTGTGGATAGTGCCGTAGAAAGAACCGATGTGATTATTCACCTTGCAGCTGTTATTCCACCTCTGGCATATGACAGACAGGATCTCGTAGAGAGCGTAAATGTCGGAGGTACTCGCAACATAGTAGAGGCAATGAAGCGACTTGCCCCTGACGCAATGCTCCTCTATTCATCCAGCGTTGCCTGCTATGGCGATCGCTTGCTGAACCCTTACATCAAGGTCGGAGATCCCCTCACCCTTGTTTCCGGTGATAACTATGCCGAAGGCAAGATAAAGACAGAAGCCCTTATACAGAAAAGTGGCATTCGATACTCCATATTCCGACTGTCGGCAATTATGGGGGCCGGTAATCACAAGCTCTCTGGGTTGCTATTCCGCACACCATTGGAGCAGTTATTTGAGATCACGACTCCGAAAGATACTGCACGAGCGTTCGTAAATGCGCTTGATCACCTCTCAGAACTGGAAGGCAGAATATTCAACCTCGGTGGTGGTGCCATGTGCACGACAACGTATGAGGAGTTTCTGAAGCGAAATTTTGAAATATACGGTCTGGGAGTTCTTGACTTTCCACTGCATTCCTTTGCGACTCAAAACTTCCACTGTGGGTATTACGAGGACGGAGATGATCTGGAGAAGATACTACACTTTCGTCATGATACGCTGGAGGATTACTATGCTCAGTTGAGAGACTCTGTATCTCCCATCCAGAGACTGGCTACACGTATGGTGGCTCCGATAGTTAAGAGTTACCTGCTCTCAAAGAGCGAACCTTACCGTGCATGGGTGGATAAGGACGGCGAAGCGATGAGTTTTTTCTTCCGCCAGTAAAACAAAGTAGGATCAAGGCGTAGTGATGAAAATAGACACGAATAAGAGCGGTTGCTGCTGCAACTCATCAACCGGTAGATGTAGTGGCGGGTGTGGCAAATTGGAGACATTTGACTATCTCTCCTCATTGCCCGTAGGATGTGCAGTAGAGGATTATGTAGAGGTACAGTTTAAGAACACTCGTAAGGGATTTTATCTCAATAATCTTCACCTACCTCTGTACAAGGGAGACATCGTCGCGGTAGAGGCTTCGCCGGGACATGACATCGGAACGGTTACACTGACCGGGAAAATGGTTGAATTACAGATGCGTCGATGCAATTACCACATCCCCGTGGATAGTGAACCCAAGAAGATATACCGCCTAGCCAAGCCTGTGGACATTGAGAAGTATGAGGAGTCCAAGTCCCTTGAAGAGCCCACTATGATTCAGAGTCGTCAAATTGCTAAAGACTTAGGTTTGGACATGAAAATCGGTGACGTGGAATACCAAGGTGACGGACAGAAGGCCATATTCTACTACATTGCAGATCAGAGGGTAGACTTTAGACAGTTAATTAAAAAACTGGCAGAAGCTTTCCATATACGCGTTGAGATGAAACAGATCGGGGCACGTCAGGAAGCTGGACGAATCGGTGGATTGGGGCCGTGTGGCCGACAGCTATGTTGCTCCGGTTGGATATCATCATTCGTATCCGTCGGTACCAATGCTGCCCGTATTCAGGATCTGTCACTCAATCCGCAGAAGTTGGCAGGTCAGTGTGCTAAGCTCAAGTGCTGTCTCAACTACGAAGTGGACACCTATTACGAAGCTCAGCACAAGCTCCCCTCTCGCGAGATAGAACTTCGCACACAGAAGGGTAGTTACCGTCTCTTAAAGACAGATATCCTCTCCGGCATGATGACGTACATTCCCAATGAACCTAAGGCCTCCCTCGACGATGTCGTCACCATACATAGTAGCCGCGTCTTTGAGATTATTAGACAAAATAGAAATGGCAATGAACCCTTTAGTCCACTACACGATAGTGAGGACGACGCTCCAATAGCTCAGGGACGAAAGAGTAAAGACATCCTATCCGATGAAAGTCTGACTCGGTTTGACTCTCCTAAGGAAGGACGAAATAGGCGCAGAAAAGGGCGGAAAAACAATGGAGAAGACAGAATATTATCCTCTGATGTAAGACCAACACAAACTCGACGAGGTAATGCTGAGTTAGTCATTGGAAGTAACGGTACTCAGGATGCACGTTCACAACATGACAGTAGGCGTACTCGGCGTGAACGAGGGCAGGAAGGGAATGGCTTCACAAAAACATTCACCAATAGTAGCGAAAGAGTAAACCATAAGGATATGGTTAGTGAGAGGGTCAAGGCAAATGCTGAAGTGGGGACTCAGAGACGTAGACAACCAAGAAAGAAACCCGTTCATCTGCCTAATAATAAGAATCGTAGTGATCGGGAAGAACGTCCAAATAATGGTGCAGATAGCTAGTGTCCAAAGGGGGGCGGTTATGGCGATAGCTGCGATAACATCAATATCGCTCCTCATACCTGCTCTTCTCTCAGGTTGTCGGAATCAAGGTTTGACTCCTCTGTACAGTCACTATGAGATTATCGGTGATGCGCATTGGAATATGGATGATGAAGTGTTCTTTTCTATTCCTGTAGAAGAGGTGTCTCGCCACTATTCTATCACCGGCGTCGTACGTATCGTACCTAACTGCCGACTCAAATCCATACCTATCGGTATTGTGGAGGAGGATTACAGAGGAGCCATTAAGACCTCCACGATACACTGCGCTCTTGAGAAAGAGAATGCAGTTGGTTCTGGCTATAACCTACGAGAGTACCGGTTTCCTATCGATACCTCAAGGATTTTTGGTCGGAAAGGAATCCACACGATTAGCTTTCGGCATTTGCTACAGGACAGTATTGCTTCTGGCATCGTCGAGATAGGAGTGCTTGTGGAAGCATTAGACAAGTAACCATTTATTTTTCGACAAGAACTATTGTGGGTATTGTATTTCGACAGACCGCTCTCGGAACCATCATTACTTTCATGGGTGCAGGGATCGGATTTTTGACAACTTTCTTTATTGTCACCCATTACCTCACACCGGATGAGGTGGGATTGACTCGTTTATTGGTAGAGGTAGCAACGCTGATTGGGGGATTTGCTCTCCTGTCTACACAGTCATCAGCAGTACGATACTACCCGTTCTTTCAACGGGGAAATAGTGGAGAGGATAAAGGGTTCTTTAGGTTGCTGGTTGAGATTACACTCGTTGGTTTT
>JBAKGE010000054.1:0-13310 GCA_037191085.1 Porphyromonadaceae bacterium
GACGCGCTCCCCCTCGCCACTCGCATGTGAGGACAGAGCGTATCTCTACTTCAGTGATAGGTGACTTCTGGATAGCTTCAGCAGCAGTCTCATTAATCTCATCTCCACTGCGTACAATCATTTCACCGGTGATAGGGTGAACTATATCATGTACAGATACACGACCTAGAATACGTTCGTAAAGAGATGCAACTACATTATTACCCTCCTTAATCTCACGACGAACAATCCCACGAAGTGTACCACAGTCCTCCTCAGTAATGATTACGTCCTGTGATACATCCACAAGTCGACGGGTCAGATAACCTGCATCGGCCGTCTTGAGCGCAGTATCGGAAAGTCCCTTACGCGCACCGTGCGTGGAGATGAAGTACTCAAGTACAGAAAGACCTTCCTTGAAATTGGAAAGAATAGGATTCTCCATAGTCTGAGCCCCTTCGCCACTGCGCTGGGGCTTAGCCATCAAACCACGAATCCCCGAAAGCTGCTGGATCTGGTTAGCGGAACCACGCGCTCCTGAATCCATCATCATGAAGATAGAGTTGAACCCGTCATTGTCTTCCTTAAGCTCCTTCATCAGGATTGCAGAGAGGTTGTTATTGACATTGGTCCAAACGTCAATGATCTGGTTGTACCGCTCGTTATTGGTGATATTGCCGTAACTGAAGTCTTCCATGATCTCCTCAACATCTTCAAAGCCTTCTTTAATGAGTTCTTCCTTTTCTGGTGGAATGATAACATCGGAGAGGTTGAAAGAGAGACCAGCCTTATAGGCCATAAGATAACCAAGATCCTTTATATTGTCAAGGAATTCAGAAGTCTTGGCAATACCACAGTACTTGATAACTTCGCCAATAATCGTACGCAGGTTCTTCTTCCCGACGACAGTATTGACATATCCCAATCCCTCAGGGATGTACTGGTTGAACATCAGTCGTCCCATAGAGGTTTCTACAATATGGCGTATGGGGTTGCGATCCTCGTCAAGGTCTTTGACCATGACCTTGATCTTAGCATGGATGTCAATTCGTCCCTCGTTGTAGGCAATAGTTGCCTCCTCAGGTCCATAAAAGATATACCCCTCGCCCCTAGAGTCATTACGAAGCTTGGTGATGTAGTAGAGACCGAGCACCATATCCTGAGAAGGCACAGTAATAGGCGTACCGTTGGCAGGATTTAGGATATTGTGTGAAGCCAACATGAGGAACTGAGCCTCAAGGATAGCCTCGTTGGAGAGAGGCAAGTGAACAGCCATCTGGTCACCGTCGAAGTCGGCATTGAATGCTGTACAAGCAAGCGGATGGAGCTGAATCGCCTTACCCTCTATCAGCTTAGGCTGAAAAGCCTGAATACCGAGACGGTGAAGCGTGGGAGCACGGTTGAGGAGAACAGGATGTCCCTTAATAACGTATTCGAGAATATCCCATACTTCAGGTCGCTTGGCATCCACAATCTTCTTGGCGCTCTTGACCGTCTTAGCAATACCACGTTCGATGAGCTTTCGGATAATGAACGGTTTGTACAACTCGGCCGCCATGTATTTAGGGAGACCGCACTCATGCATCTTAAGCTCCGGTCCAACGACAATAACCGAACGTGCAGAGTAGTCAACACGTTTCCCGAGGAGGTTCTGACGGAAACGCCCCTGCTTACCCTTTAGGGAGTCGGTGAGGGACTTGAGAGGACGATTACTATCGCTCTTTACAGCACCGGAACGGCCAGAATTGTCAAATAGACTATCTACAGCCTCTTGAAGCATTCGCTTCTCATTGCGAAGGATTACCTGTGGGGCACGTGTCTCGATGAGACGGCGAAGACGATTATTACGAATAATCACACGACGATAAAGTTCGTTGAGATCGGAGGTAGCAAAACGACCGCCATCCAGAGGAACGAGAGGACGTAAATCAGGAGGTATAACCGGAATGACCTTCATGACCATCCACTCGGGGCGACTATAACCATTGCTGGCACGGAAGCTCTCAACAACCTGCAAGCGCTTAAGAGCCTCTTTCTTGCGCTGCTGAGAAGTCTCTTTCGATGCCTTAGCACGTAGCTCATACGAAAGCTTATCAAGATCCACACGCCCAAGAAGTGCCTGAATCGCTTCAGCTCCAATCATTGCAATAAACTTGCGTTCATCAGCATCATCAAGATCCTGATTACCTTCTGGAAGGTTCTTCAAGATTTCAAGATATTCATCTTCAGTGAGGAGACCAT
Source organism: Porphyromonadaceae bacterium (assembly GCA_037191085.1). Classification (GTDB taxonomy): domain Bacteria; phylum Bacteroidota; class Bacteroidia; order Bacteroidales; family Porphyromonadaceae; genus Porphyromonas_A. The sequence continues at coordinate 2,221 of JBAKGE010000054.1, forward strand.
CAGAAGGGAGATCCTCAACCTCTCCAGGCTGTACTACGACGTAGCTCTCATAGTAGATAATGCGCTCAAGCTTCTTGGATGGGATACCAAGCAGATAAGCAATTTTATTGGGTACAGACTTGAAGAACCAGATGTGTACAATAGGCACTTCAAGCTTGATATGCCCCATGCGTTCGCGGCGAACTTTCTTCTCCGTCACCTCCACCTGACATCTATCACAGACTACTCCCTTGTAACGAATACGCTTGTACTTACCACAACTACACTCATAGTCCTTGACTGGACCAAATATACGCTCACAGAATAGACCGTCTCGCTCTGGCTTGTAGGTACGATAGTTAATCGTCTCTGGTTTTAGTACCTCACCGTGAGAGCTCTCTAATATTTCTTCAGGAGAGGCAATACCAATCCTAATGCTGTTGAAGTTGGTCTTTATCTTAGAATCTCTTTTGAAAGCCATATATAGTTGTTCCCTCTTTTTGGATTTATTAAATCACTCATAGCAAATATTCCAGCATCAAATTGCTGCGACTTAGTTCATCTCGAAGCTAAGACCGAGCCCTTTGAGTTCGTGCAAAAGTACGTTAAGAGACTCTGGAATACCCGGCATAGGCATCGGAGCGCCCTTGACAATCGCTTCATAGGCCTTGGAGCGTCCTACGACATCATCACTCTTTACAGTAAGAATCTCCTGGAGAATATGAGCAGCTCCGTACGCCTCCAGTGCCCAAACCTCCATCTCTCCGAAGCGCTGTCCACCAAATTGTGCCTTACCACCAAGCGGTTGCTGAGTAATCAATGAGTAAGGACCAATCGAACGGGCATGCATCTTATCATCCACCATATGCCCAAGTTTAAGAAAGTATGTAACCCCTACAGTCGCTGGCTGGTCAAAGCGTTCGCCAGTCTCTCCATCGCGTAAGTAGGTGGTACCATAACTCGGGAGACCAGCCTTATTTGTCCATTCGTTAAGATCATCAAGCGAAGCACCGTCAAAGATAGGAGTTGCAAACTTCACTCCCAACTTGTAGCCTGCCCATCCAAGGACGGCCTCGAAAATCTGACCGAGGTTCATACGGGAAGGTACACCGAGAGGATTCAAGCAGAGATCAACCGGAGTACCATCTTCGAGGAATGGCATATCCTCGCGGCGGACAATCTTAGAGACAATCCCTTTATTCCCGTGTCGACCTGCCATTTTATCTCCGACCTGAATCTTACGCTTCTTTGCGATAAGCACCTTAGCATTCTGCACAATACCATTTGGTAGTTCATCTCCTAATGTAGCATCGAACTGCTTTCGACGATATTCACTTTCTATCTTCTTTATCTTACTTAGATAATTGCGGAGCAAGGCAAAGATCATATCATTGGTCCGCTCATCTTCTGTCCAGTCTGAGGCATTAACTTCTTCGTACTGTATCTGACTCAGGATGGAATCAGTGAACTTGACACCTTCAGCAACGACAGTAGCCCCCATGTAATTCTGAATACCTCTACTGAGTTTCTTAGAAGTTAGAACGGTCAACTTTTCGAGCATTCTCTGCTTAAGTTCTTCTTTTTCTGTAGTTTCTTCCTCCTCATACTGCTTCTTTATTTCCTTAGCAGATGATCTGCTGGTCTTACTCTTCACAGCCTTTGAGTAGAGGTGTGTATCAATGACAACTCCAGACAGAGAAGGATTAGCCTTAAGGGAAGCATCCTTCACATCACCAGCCTTCTCGCCGAAGATTGCATGAAGGAGTTTTTCTTCCGGGGTAGGATCACTCTCCCCCTTTGGTGTAATCTTACCTACAAGAATATCCCCAGGGTGCACTCGAGCACCGACTCGAATGATGCCACGAGGATCCAAATCCTTGGTGGCTTCTTCACTGACATTTGGAATATCATTAGTCAGCTCTTCGAGACCACGTTTCGTCTCACGCACCTCAAGGTTATACTCATCCACATGAACACTGGTAAAGAAGTCTTCCTGTACCATACGTTCATTAAGCACAATAGCGTCCTCGTAGTTATATCCTTTCCACGGCATGTACGCCACTGTTACGTTACGTCCAAGAGCGAGCTCTCCTTTTTCCGTGGAGTATCCTTCCGTAAGAACCTGTCCAGCGACGATCCTGTCCCCCTTTGATACAATAGGACGAAGGTCAATCGTTGTACTCTGGTTCGTTTTACGCCATTTTGGCAACACATACGTAGTAATATCACCATCAAAGGATACGAACTTCTCATCCTCCGTGTAGTCATAACGTACACGAATCTGCTTGGCATCAACATATTCAATGACACCACTCCGTTCTGCGACTATTTGAGTACGCGAGTCAGCTACCAACTGGCGTTCAAGTCCGGTGCCAACAATAGGAGAATCGGAATGAATCAGAGGCACCGCCTGCCTCATCATATTGGATCCCATGAGTGCTCGGTGGGCATCGTCATGTTCAAGAAATGGGATCAAAGATGCCGCAATAGATGCTATCTGCATGGGAGATACGTCCATTAGTTGAACTTCCTCAGGTGATACGACCGGAAAGTCTGAACCATAACGAGACTTCACAGTACTATTGATAAAGCGACCATTGTCGTCTATCGGGGCATTCCCCTGAGCCACCATTTTGTCCTCTTCAGCCTCTGCAGTGTAATATTGGACACCTTTTTCACTAAAGTCAACCTTACCGTTCTCCACCTTACGATAGGGAGTAGAGAGGAACCCAAGGTCATTCACCTTCGCATAGACACACAACGAACTTATCAAACCGATATTTGGCCCTTCAGGCGTTTCGATCGGACACAGACGACCGTAATGGGTGTAGTGCACGTCTCTCACCTCGAAACCCGCTCTATCACGACTAATCCCCCCAGGGCCGAGTGCAGATAGGCGACGCTTATGCGTTATTTCTGCAAGAGGATTGGTCTGATCCATAAACTGAGACAGCGGATTAGTCCCGAAAAACGAATTCACTACACTACTGATTGTTTTCGCATTAATCAGGTCGACAGGAGTGAAGATTTCGTTGTCACGGACATTCATTCGTTCACGAACTGTCCTCGCCATACGAGACAATCCAATACCAAATTGCTGCGATAACTGCTCTCCAACCGTACGTACACGACGGTTGCTCAAATGGTCAATATCGTCTACCGTAGCCTTGGAATTCTTCAACGCAACCAAATACTTGATGATGCTCGTGATATCCTGATGTGTCAGAATCTTTGTGTCTTCATCAATGTCAAGGTTAAGTTTTCTATTGATCCTGTAACGACCCACATCACCTAGGTCATACCTCTTATCTGAGAAGAAGAGGTTATTAATTACTTCCTGCGCCGAATTTTCATCTACGGGATCCTGACTACGCAACTGCTTGTATATATAGTACACAGCTTCTTTCTGAGAGTTAGATGGATCCTTGAGTAGTGTGTTCGTGATGATTCCAAAATCAAGTCCATCCTCAGTGTCCTTGCCCAAAAGGATCGACTTCGTTCCAGATTCAAGGATTAGCTCAGCCACATCTTCCGTAAGTTCAGTATTACGTTCGACAATGATGTCATAGCGTTCCATAGACACCACCTCTCCCGTTTCTTCGTCCACGAGATCTTCAATCCAGCTCTTCTGTATACGTGCTACAATATTACGTCCTATATTCTTCTTCAGAGAAGCCTTAGTTACCTTTACCTCCTCTGCGATATCGAAAAGATTTAAGATATCTCTATCGGATTCAAAGCCAATCGCTCTTAGTAGGGTCGTCACTGGAAGTTTTTTCTTACGGTCGATGTAAGCATACATGACATTGCTGATATCGGTCGCAAATTCAATCCATGACCCTTTGAATGGGATGATACGTGCACTGTATAGCTTCGTACCGTTATTGTGCACACTTTCACTAAAGAACACTCCTGGCGAACGATGCATCTGTGACACCACGACACGCTCAGCACCATTGATAATAAAAGTCCCTGACGGTGTCATGTATGGTATCTGTCCCAAATAAACATCCATCACCGATGTATCGAAGTCCTCATGCTCTGGATCTGTGCAGTATAACTTCATCTTAGCCTTTAGAGGCACGTTATAAGTCAGACCTCTGGTCAGACACTCCTCGATAGAGTAACGAGGAGGGTCTATGAAGTAGTCCAAAAATTCCAGGACAAAGTTGTTTCGGGTGTCGTGGATTGGGAAATTCTCCATGAACACCTTATAGAGTCCTTCATTCTTACGCTTCTCAGAAGCAGTATCCAACTGCATAAAATCCCTGAATGATTTTAACTGGATATCAAGAAAGTCAGGGAAGTCCAGAGGGTGCTTGATGGAGGCAAAATTGACTCTTTCTGCGGCTAATTTTGAGGACATATAATGGTGAAATATTGAGGTAAAATGATCGGACAGAAAATTAAAGACACGAAAAGGTTAAGAACCCGCCATACGCAGATTCTTAACCATTCTTCCTGTATTTAGGACAGGAGAAGCTGAGGAGAATTACTTGATCTCAACTTCTGCTCCTGCTTCTTCAAGGGCTGCCTTAATTGCGTCTGCGGTTGCTTTATCAACTCCTTCCTTCAGGGTTGCGGGAGTTGCGTCTACAAGATCCTTAGCTTCCTTTAGCCCGAGACCTAGGTGTTCCTTAACTGCCTTTACAACCTGAAGCTTAGCTCCACCTGCACTCTTCAGAACCACATCAAAAGATGTCTTTTCTTCAGGAGCGGCGTCACCACCAGCAGCAGGCCCTGCCGCCACAGCTACGGCAGCTGCAGCAGGTTCAATCCCATACTCATCCTTAAGAATATTCTTAAGTTCGGTAACTTCAATCACAGTAAGGTTTACAAGTTGTTCAGCAATAGCTTTGATATCTGCCATTTCAGTACTTTATTAAAATATTATTTGTCTATACTTTCTCTTGATTTTCTCACATACACACTGTGTACGCTCTACAGTTAGTCTAGTTCCGCTCTTCGAGGGTCTGCAATACACCATGGATAGTATTGCCAGCAGAGTCAAGCGCGGACATAACATTCTTAATGGGTGATTCGAGCAGAGTAAGGATGTCTCCAATAAGTTCTTCCTTGCTCTTCACGTTCACGAGGTTTTCGAGCTGGTTGGCACCGACATACACACTTTCCTGTACGAAAGCGGCTTTCAGTTCTGGCTTGATCAATTCAGATCCTGCAGACTTCAAGTCCTTAGCGAAATCCCTTATAAGACGTGCTGGCGCATTTGCCGTTTCTGCAAACATCACCGCCGTGCTCCCCTTCATAATTGAGAAGAGTGGCTCATAAGTGGTTTCGTTAATTTGCATGAGTGCCTTCTTCATGAGCGAGTTCTTAACTACGACAAGCTTAATTCCCTTCTGGAACGCAGCGCGACGTAGCTTACTCGTCATACCCGCAGGCATGGCTTCAATATCAGTCAAGTAAAAATTAGGATACTGACCAATAAGCTCTACGAGGTCGTTTACTACCGACAGTTTATCTTCTTTCTTCATAACTATGGGGCCTTTTTAATTCTGTTTTACGGCTTTCACTGTTCGTCAATAGAACGAGGATCCACCTTGATACTAGGGCTCATAGTGCTCGAAATAAAGATACTCTTCATGTATGTACCTTTGGCCGCAGCAGGCTTCAGCTTAATGAGAGTGTTCAGGAATTCACGAGCATTGTCACTGATCTTTATCGGATCAAAAGACACCTTTCCAATCGTAGAGTGCACAATACCTGCCTTATCCACGCGGAAGTCGATCTTACCTTGCTTTACTTCTTTTACAGCAGCACCGATTTCATTGGTCACCGTACCACTCTTAGGATTAGGCATGAGACCTCTTGGACCGAGTACACGACCAAGAGCTCCGATCTTACCCATAATAGAAGGCATAGTGATGATCACATCAATATCGGTCCAGCCACCTTTGATTTTCTCTATGTATTCATCGAGACCTACATAGTCTGCGCCAGCAGCCTTAGCTTCTTCTTCCTTGTCAGGAGTACAGAGAGCCAGCACCCTGGTCTCCTTACCAGTGCCGTGAGGTAGAGATACTACACCACGCACCATTTGGTTAGCTTTGCGTGGATCCACACCGAGGCGAACATCTATATCCACGGAGGCATCAAACTTTGTAGTCGTAATTTCCTTTACGAGTGCTGATGCTTCCTTCAGTGAATAGACTTTCCCCGGCTCGATCTTGCTCAGAGCTAACTTCTGATTCTTCGTTAGTTTACTCATTTTGTTAATCGATTTCTGTCATTAAACATCTGCCGGGAATTCTCCCTTGATTGCGATACCCATACTTCTTGCTGTACCCGCCACAAGCTTCATTGCACTAGCGGTAGTGAAGCAGTTCAGGTCAACCATCTTTTCTTCTGCAATAGCCTTGACATCATCCCATGTAATGGTGGCCACCTTCTTGCGATTAGGCTCAGCACTACCAGATTTCTTCTTAGACTTTTCGAGGAGTTGGATAGCCACAGGAGGAGTTTTTACCACAAAGTCGAAAGACTTATCCGAATAGTAGGTAATTACAACCGGAAGAATCTTACCAGCTTTGTCCTGGGTTCTGGCGTTGAATTGCTTGCAAAACTCCATGATATTGATCCCTTTAGCACCGAGTGCAGGACCAACAGGAGGGGAGGGGTTCGCAGCCCCACCCTTGATTTGCAGCTTAAGCATTCCAGCAATTTCTTTTGCCATGATTAAACAGTATTTATTTGTTAATAAAAATGGTAGCGAAAAAGTACATCCGAGCTAACCTACGTTACCCCTACAACATCCAAGCTCCTCTCCTGCAGCCTCTCACGAGGAAAAGTCCGTAACAATACGAAAGGTTATCGGTATGCTTGCGGGTAAATTTCACTCTGCCGCGACCACACAAAGATCGCTGCAGAGATGAGCAGTTTATGACTTGCTCTCCTTTTCCACTTGTATATAGTCGACGTCCATCATCGTTTCCCTGCCAAAAACTTTCACCAGTATTCTCAGTTTCTTGTGCTCTGGCTTATCCTCTATCACTTCTCCGAAAAATCCAGAGAAAGGACCAGAGTTCACCTTCACTCGATCTCCGATTGTAAACGTAAGTTCCGTATCAACTGGACCCTCGCTTAATTGGTCAGAGATCTCTTTAATCCTTGCCACATCTTCATCCGAGAGAGGAGTAGGGTCTGTCTCTCCACCAAGAAACCCAAGCACATTGGGTACACGACGAAGCAAATGACCAGTTTCTCCCTGTAGTTTTGCTTCCACGAATACGAACCCTGAGTAGTAGGGGCGCACTCGCTCCGATTTCCCATTCTTGGCATTTTTATTCACCTGATAGGTCGTCTCGAGCGGGAGCAGAATTTCACCTACGTTAGTGCGAAACAAGGGCTCCACATCCCGCATACGTTCAATGTAGTCCTGAATCTCACGTTCCTTGCCTGTGATAGCACGAAGCACGTAGTATTTAAATTCTTGGGTATTCATCTCTTGCAAAAATTGTGACTAACGTCACGACTCGATGTACAGAGTTAAAGACAATAAACTAAAAAAACAGGTAAAGGAAAAAAGACCCCTAAAGTCGGAATCTTCACGTACAGGGCAGTCCATCATCCGATGCACAACAAAATCACCACCTGATTATCCTCACAGCGGATCTCAGCCGATGACCTTGTATATACCTCCTACGATAAACTCGAAGCCCTGGTCCACCAAGAAAATAAACAGCGATAGTATCAGGGAAGCAGTCAGTACTATCACAGAACTATTGGTAAGTTCCTTACTGGTAGGCCAAGAAACCTTATACTTGAGCTCCTTGTAGCAATCATCACAGTAGTCTACAAGTCTCGAGAAAAAGTTCTTTTTCTTAGGATTAGTCATAATAAACCTAAAGATCGTCTATATAATATCAAAACAATGCACGGGTGGAGAGGCTCGAACTCCCGACACCTGGTTTTGGAGACCAGTGCTCTACCAACTGAGCTACACCCGTATCAAATAATCATCGACCGCACGACCTCTCACTCGTGGAAGTTAAGAGCTCCACGGCCGATGATACAACTTATTCGTATATTCTTCTAAGCATCGCCCTCCAAAAGAAAGGCAAAGCAATAGGGTGCATTAATCGATAAGTTCAGTGATCTGACCTGCACCCACCGTACGACCACCCTCGCGGATAGCGAAACGAAGACCCACATTACATGCAACTGGGTAGATGAGCTCTACGGAGATAGTTACATTGTCACCTGGCATCACAATCTCCTGACCTTCTGGCAGAGAAATTTCTCCAGTTACGTCAAGGGTACGGATATAGAATTGTGGACGGTAGTGGTTACGGAATGGGGTATGACGACCACCTTCCTCTTTCTTCAGGATATAAACCTCAGCCTTGAATCTCTGGTGTGGTTGTACAGAACCCGGCTTGCAGATTACCATACCACGCTTCAGGTCATCCTTGTCTACACCACGAAGAAGCAGACCTACATTGTCACCCGCCTGACCCTCGTCAAGAATCTTACGGAACATTTCCACACCGGTCACAACCGACTTCATGTTCTCAGCACCGAGACCGATGATCTGAACTTCGTCAGAGGTATGGATGATACCTGTTTCGATACGTCCCGTTGCCACGGTACCACGACCAGTGATGGAGAACACGTCTTCTACAGGCATCAAGAATGGTTTATCTACGTCACGTGGAGGCAGCGGAATCCATTCATCTACAGCATCCATAAGCTTCTCTACAGTAGCCACCCACTCTGGCTCCTCATTGAGAGCACCGAGAGCAGAACCACGAACTACAGGAGTATTGTCACCGTCAAACTCATAGAACGAAAGGAGTTCACGCATTTCCATTTCTACGAGCTCAAGCATTTCCTCATCCTTAACCATATCGCACTTGTTCATGAAGACCACAAGACGTGGCACGTTCACCTGACGAGCGAGAAGGATATGCTCACGGGTCTGGGGCATAGGACCATCAGTAGCGGCAACAACGATGATCGCGCCATCCATCTGAGCAGCACCGGTTACCATGTTCTTCACATAGTCGGCGTGACCTGGACAGTCTACGTGAGCGTAGTGACGGTTAGCGGTTTCATACTCTACGTGCGAGGTATTGATCGTGATACCTCTCTCCTTTTCTTCTGGCGCATTGTCGATAGAGTCGAACGAACGAACCTCAGTACCGAACTTCTTAGAAAGCACTGTAGAGATAGCGGCAGTCAGAGTCGTCTTACCGTGGTCTACGTGACCAATTGTCCCAATGTTAACGTGGGGTTTGGACCTGTTAAAATGTTCTTTTGCCATAATTCAATAACAATAATAAATATAGTTGAGTTAAGTAATTTAGTTGCTCACTCGCCTAGGCCACAACCGTTTTTCATGCCTCTTTACGACATAAAAGCGAGGGCAACCTCCCCTTTCCGTCCACAAAATGCTATACATCTCGCACGGAGTTCACTCTCATTCGCGAGAGTATCTGAGTCGTTGCTCCACACTTCAGCTATTACCTATTGAGCCGATGCCGGGATTTGAACCCGGGACCTCTTCCTTACCAAGGAAGTGCTCTACCACTGAGCTACATTGGCGACGCCTTGTGAGCGGAAGACGGGGCTCAAACCCGCGACCCTTAGCTTGGAAGGCTAATGCTCTATCAACTGAGCTACTTCCGCATTTATACACACAATAAAGTGCGTATAGCGTGGGCAGTGATGGATTCGAACCACCGAAGGCGTAAGCCAGCTGAGTTACAGTCAGCCCCATTTGGCCACTCTGGTAACTGCCCAATAGCACGCCCGCAAAATCCCATTAGCGGCAATGCGAGTGCAAATGTACGCAAAATATTTTCTCCCTCCAAACATTCTCCCACACACGACCCGTTTTTCTTCCATTCACGGGGAGCTATCCCCCACCCCAGGGCACATCAGAGCCCCTGTAGCCTCACTCCCTGACGACTTTGAAGTCAGTGATACTTCCCAATTCCAATATCACCCTGCAGATGGACAGTCATCCTCGACTCTGGTCGCCAGTGCTCACAGTTTGGAATCCACATACGTGCACTTTCATCCCTGTCAGGAGGTCTCGAAGCGGATTGAGAGAGAGAAATCTACTATCGCACGCATGAGCGATACAAGATTAAAAACTCCACAGCGTCAAAGGTAGAAAACCTACGTGAAATAACCCAATTACAGGTACACTAATTAATGTAAACCTTTCATCGCACACGTTCCACCTATCGGATGCTGCGCCGCTACTACGGGGCACTATGACTTTTGCCAAAAACTCTAAGGACGCAAACAAAAGAGGAAACAAAAAGCTCTGGGTCATTGATGATTTGATGACCCAGAGCTTTCGAAGACGACCTCCGGGATGTCGAATCACCGACGACCCAGAGCTTTTTGAGCGGATGTGTGGATGTTAGATGTAACCAGCAGGTGACGACAACCAAATATAAACTGATAATCAATATTTATTGAACTTGAATCTCGAAAATTCATCCGCGAAAATATTAGTAGAAAGAATACATATAAATCTTCGTCGTTTCGGATGGTATTCTTGTCAGGGGATAACCAAGGGGCGGGAAGTAAGAGAAATAACCATACATATGCTAAAGGGCGCAGAAGAAAAATCAGAATCTCGATACATAAAATCCAATCCTTCGAGATGCCATATTAAAGCGGCATGGGGGGATATGGGGACGAAAAGGGGAATGAATAGAGATTAAAATCACTAAATTTAGTGATTGGGGAGTGCGACGGATTTGTTTCCTTTGCAGTGGAAATTAAATATCAAATACCAATCTTTTATTCAGACAAGCATTATGCATTCCTATTCCAAGTATTTAATGGGCAGCTTAGCAATGATATCTACGGTGCTCATGAGCACCCAAGAGCTGCGAGCTGAAGAGGCTGATTCGCTGAAGTACTATGACATCGATGACGTGGTCGTCATTGGTATGAAGGAGCAAGCACCCCTACACACCCTTCCTATGAGTGCTACCACAATAAATCTGCAGCAGATCGAACGACACCTGATCATTGGGATCAAGGACTTCGTCGGAATTATCCCCAATTTCATGATGCTTGACCGTGACACACCCCTCACATCATCGGTGTTCGTACGTGAGACCGGCCTC
>JBAKGE010000055.1:0-13084 GCA_037191085.1 Porphyromonadaceae bacterium
CTTTTAATGGAGAAGGCACTCACAACCCACTCCTGGAAAATCCCAAGGGTGGAGGAGCCTGGTAACGCTGGTATGCTCAAGTAAACTTTATCTACTTTCAAATACCCCTGGACATGTGGGGATACCCCTCTCGAAAGCTCTGGGTCGTCGACGAAACAACCTCCGGGAGGTTGTCAAAGAAAGCTCCGGGTCATCGCTTCCCCGATGACCCGGAGCTTTTTGAATACATGCCTGCTTGGGGATATGGTTAGAGGGAATCATGACGTTATTCCTTGGGGCCAAAACCACATCGCCGCCCAAGAGAGATACAAGCATACGATACTGAAAGAGGGATGTGCAGCACCGGCAGCCGTACATCCCTCTTTCTCCTAGAAGCGATATCCTCTATTACCCTTACATAATGGATAGGCTACCGCTATTGTAGTCGGCATGCTTGATAGACCGCTTACTATCGAGTCTCTTACTCTTGTCTCCGAAGAACCACGACACATTGATGCCAAAAGTGCGTTCCTTACCTTTCATGTGCCACGTGTACATGGAGTGATAGGGTGTGTGGTCTATCGTCTCCACCTGCACCTTGTCCTCCGTGAATGGGAAATACAGGTGCCCTGTGATGCGGAAGTTCCCTACTCGGTATCCGACAGAGAGGTCTGAAACCCTCTCGGCCCCTATCACTTTATCATTGGCAAACTCTCGACCGAATAGTGTATGATAGTAGCTGAAGTTCCAGTTCCTGTAGTTATACGAAAGTGACGCACTCATATTGCCAAACCAGCCCTTATAGTCCTCCTGATCGGGCTGACGTAGGAGGTGCACATACTCCAGGGTACCTCCAAGGCCTACCTTAAGGGATTCGTCGAGTAGTGAGAGATTGAGATCCACAGCAGTGGCATATCTGTCCAGCCTATTGCCGTTCACCAGCTTCCGTATCATGGATTCCTCACCTCCCGACTCTCGGGTCATGTACTGTGGGAGAATGGGATTGTATACATTCGAGGATTTCAGGGCCCAATCCAGCTGCCACACCGGTCTCGTCACCCGTAGCAGCACTTCATTGTCAAGTTTCCGTGCCTTTCTCAGATAGGGATTACCCTGTCTGTACATGAACGGAGAAACCTTAAGACTCTTATTCGCCAGCATCTGAGCCACAGGGCGAATATTTGCCACACTGCCGCGATACCTCAGGATCAAGTCACGAGAGACCTTATACCCCAACATCCATTGTGGTGTCACATCTAACTGTGCATACTTCTCGAGTGGCGACTCGTTCAGCTCGTGGTTCATCTCCATAGCCAGACGGTACTCATAGTCTCCAGGGTTGCCGGAAATCTCTCCGTACCCGGTGCTGATAATACGACGACTATAGTCATTCACGGCATACTGAGTTCGGGTATACATAGACCGTAAACCCACAGTATACCTGATAGGATGTGCATTATCCCGATACTTAAGCTCATTGACCATATTCAATCGACCTATGGATAGCTCCTGCATTGGTCTATGGACCCCGTTACTCACGGGTTCAAGAACCTGATTATTGGCATTGTACTTAGTGTTATTATTGAATACGAGTGCTCTCTTATCCTTCAAGTCAATCTCTGCATACACATCGCCCTCAACGTTATGGTTACTCAGCCTATTAGTTAGTGCAAGGGTCAGTGGAGTCGCCATAGCAGCAGATGTATACTCTGTGTCACTCTCCTCTGTATTCTTGACCCGCCCATACTTCACCGTCGCTATGGCACGCACCCGACTACCGCTATATAGATAAGACAGGCTTGGGGTAAGAACATAACCGTAGGAGTGAGCCTTCGCATGCATACCATACTCCGTTGGTCTGGAGCTAAAGTCAAACCTCTCTACCCCATTCTGATAGCTATAAATCCTGCAAGGATTGATATGCGAGGACAGGTCAAGGCTCCACATACTACGACCATTTACACGGGTGAGTGCAGCTCCCAGAGCCTCGAAGAGCGTCCCCACGGACACGCTGATATCACCACTCAGATCGCCATTCTGTGGCTCTACGATGAGGTTAACCAAATAACCTGTGGCATGGTACTCCGCCGGTGGAACATCATAGACAATAGCCCTCCGTATCGACCTTTGGGGCAGAGACCGAAGCACACTCTCGGAGATCGGCACACCATTCATCAGATACATGATATCTCCACCTCGTGTGAGAGCGACACAATTGGTCACCGGATCCAGTCGAAACCCCGGCAATTGGGCCACCAGCTGCTGTGCACTGTGAGCCTTAGCCCTCTGCTGTGTGGAGAAAAGGTAGGACCTGTGGTCCATAGCCTGTGACTTCACGCCCTGCACCGCACGTACCTCGCTGAGAAGAACGGTATCCTCCTCTAGCACTATCTGCCCCATATCAAGTACATCCGAGGGTAGATCTATGGTCTTCCGGTAAACCTTGTACCCCACCATAGAGACCTGCAGTGTGCACCGAGATACGGAGAGAGGGAGGGATAACCCGAACCGTCCCTCTGCATCCGTGAGCATAGTATTGGCGACAACGCCCTCTCGACTATCCGAGAGTAGCGCACTGATCTTAGCACCCAGGAGGGGGCGAATAGCGTCTCCAGCTGGGACAATAATCTGGCCCCTAACCATCGCTGTCTGGGCATACGCCACTGGAGCTATGCACATTAGGAGGAAGAATAAACAAGTAGATAAAATCCGTTTCTTCATGATATTTGTAGTGGTGTCATGTGGGTATATGCCATACCCGTGTATTTATAATTAAAAAGCAATGGCCAAATATACAAAATAATCCCTTTGCACTAAATAAAATAGCAGATCAAAATACATCTGCTACCCACTATCGCGAGTGATTGGATCCGAATAGCTCGCAAAGCCAATACAAATATCCTCAAAAAGAGGTTAGATTTCTCTGGGTCATCGATGTATCAATGTCCCAAAGGTCGTGAAAGAAAGCTCTGGGTCATCGCTTCATCGACGTCCCAGAGCTTTTTTAGACAGAGCACAGCATGTGGACATGCAGACGGGCATAACACGCAGAAATACAACCAGAAGAATGTCTCAACAGCATGGCACACGCACGGCCGAAAATTATGCGCCAGATCAAATGACATCAGCCGAGAGAGCGGCATTTGGAGTTGAACCTTCTGTAGCATCCGGGTTCAAAATACTCGATACGACAAGAAGTCAATTTTTGCGACACCGAAGATCAAATACACAATTAAAGTATATTAACAATGGCGGATTATTTCTCATCAAGTCGAATAAGAGAGCAGGATCGAGAGAATAGAAGAATTTTTTCTCTATTTGTACTACCACAAGAATTGGAATTTTTGGCCAACTTTTTACTGCGATTTTGTATATTTGTAGTCCAAAACGTTCAACATTCAGACGACAAAGTCATAAGTAATTAATAGTTCAAACTTTACTAATAGTAGTATAAATGAGTAATCAAACGTATTCATTCGACGAAGTCTACGACACGGCACTCGAATACTTCGAGGGCGATGAACTCGCTGCGAAAGTATGGAGCACGAAGTACGCACTCAAGGACGCTGAGGGGAACATCTACGAGAAGTCCCCTGCCGATATGCACGCACGTATTGCATCCGAGATCGCTCGCATCGAAGCGAAATATCCCAACCCCATGTCGTACGACAAGGTGTATAGTCTCTTGGATCACTTTAAGTATATCGTACCGCAGGGCAGCCCGATGACGGGAATCGGAAATGACAAGCAGGTGGCGTCGTTGTCCAATTGCTTCGTAATCGGGCTTGAGGGCCCCAGCGACAGCTATGGAGCGGTATTCAAAATCGATGAGGAGCAGGTGCAGCTGATGAAGCGCCGCGGTGGCGTAGGACACGATCTCTCGCACATCCGACCAAAAGGCTCCCCGGTGAAGAACTCAGCACTTACCTCTACCGGATTGGTGCCATTCATGAATCGCTACTCCAATTCTACACGTGAAGTGGCGCAAGACGGTCGACGTGGCGCACTGATGTTATCCGTATCTATCAAGCACCCGGATAGCGAAGCTTTCATCGATGCGAAGATGGAGGAAGGCAAGGTGACAGGCGCTAATGTCTCTGTGAGGATCACCGATGACTTCATGGAAGCAGCTACGCAAGATAAGGAGTACACCCTCCAGTATCCGATAGATGCCAAGACCCCTAAGTACACCAAGAAGGTAAGTGCCAAAGCACTGTGGGAGAAGATAATCCACAACGCATGGAAGAGCGCAGAACCGGGTGTCCTCTTCTGGGATACGATCATCAGAGAGTCCCTACCCGACTGCTATGCGGACCTGGGCTTCGGGACGATATCTACCAACCCCTGCGGTGAGATTCCTCTGTGCCCATACGACAGCTGTCGCCTGCTGGCGATCAACCTTTTTGGCTACGTAGAGCATCCTTTCACCCCCGAAGCGTACTTCAACTTCGACCTCTTCCGCGAGCATGTGGCCTACGCTCAGCGTATGATGGACGATATTATCGATCTCGAAGAGGAGAAGATCGACCAGATTATAGCCAAAATTACCTCAGACCCGGAGAGCAACTCCGTGAAGCAAACAGAGCTGGAACTGTGGCAGAAGATCCGCACGAAGACGCTACAGGGACGGCGTACCGGCGTAGGCATCACGGCAGAAGGCGATATGCTTGCAGCGCTGGGGCTACGCTATGGTTCCGACGAAGCGACGGACTTCGCGGTAGAAGTACAGAAGACCCTACTCCTCTGTGCATACCGCAGCTCTGTAGTCATGGCGCAGGAGCGTGGTGCATTTGAGATCTTCGATGCCAAGAGGGAGGCGAAGAATCCTCTGATGCTGCGTATCAAGGAGGCAGACCAAGAACTCTACGAATTGATCCAGAAGTACGGCAGGCGAAATATCGCATGTCTCACTATAGCGCCTACGGGATCCACGAGCATCATGACCCAGACAACGTCAGGGATTGAACCGGTATTCCTGCCCGTGTACAAGCGTCGTCGCAAGATCAATAGCAATGAAACGGCAGAGACGAAACACGCTACATTCACGGACGAGATGGGTGATGTATTTGAGGAATTCATCGTATATCACCACAATTTCAAGCGCTGGATGCAGCTCAATGGTTACGATCCCGACAAGCAATACAGCGCTCAAGAACTGGATGAGCTAGTGGAGAAGTCGCCATACTACCGCGCTACCTCCAATGACGTCGACTGGGTAGCCAAAGTAAAGATGCAGGGTAAGATCCAGAAGTGGGTGGACCACTCCATCAGCGTGACTATCAATCTCCCCAATGACGTCAGCGAAGAGCTGGTGAATAAACTCTATGTGACGGCATGGCAGGCCGGGTGCAAAGGATGTACCGTATACCGCGACGGATCTCGTGCCGGCGTACTGATTGCTGCAGATAGCAAGAAGGAGGACAAGAAGAAAAAGACCTCCGATGTGTCTGCTGCGAGGGATATGGATCCGGATGATGTATTCAAGACGGGTCTCGAGGAACCGCTAAAGCGTCCCGTGGAACTGGAAGCAGACATTGTACGCTTTCAGAACAATAAGGAGAAGTGGATAGCATTCATCGGGCTCATGGGTGGACGCCCATACGAGATATTCACCGGCATTGATGACGACGAAGAAGGGCTAGCCATCCCGAAGCGTGTCTCTCGTGGTAAGATAGTAAAGACGACAGATCGTGACGGAAGTAAGAGATACGACTTCGAGTTCACCAATAAGCGTGGGTTGAGGGTTATTGTGGCCGGTCTGGACACTAAGTTCACACCTGAGTTTTGGAACTATGCCAAGTTCATCTCCAGTGTCCTCCGCTATGGCATGCCCATCGATCAGGTCGTAGCATTGATACAGGGGTTAGAGCTCAACGACTCATCCATCAATACATGGAAGAACGGCGTGGAGCGAGCACTGAGGAAGTACATCACTTCGGGCGCCAAGGCAACGGGGCAGATATGCCCTAACTGCGGTGAGGAAGCACTCATCTATCAGGAGGGCTGCATGGTGTGCCAGAACTGCGGCAACTCCAAGTGCGGCTGATCTGAAAGGATAGTATAAGCACGAATGACAATCCCCCTCGTGGCTGTAGTCACGAGGGGGATTACTATTAATACGGTTTCCACCTAGGGTACAGGGGACGCAGTCACCTAAAACAGTCGTTTAATCTGATCATTCTGAAGAAATTATAGGAATAGTCGCAAAAGATATGCCGGACCATAGCCGGCTATACCTCTCCCTCATTTATTCGGGCCATTCGAATACCCCTACAAAAAAACCTCCGGGAGGTCGATAACTCGATGTCCCAGAGGTTGTCAACAAAAGCTCTGGGTCATCGAATCATCGACGACCCAGAGAAATCTTATCGTATGTGTCAAGGGTAGGATACAAGTTGATCGACTACCCTCATAAATACTGTCCCAAGCAGAGAGGAATATCTTAGCTAAATCCCTCACTACGAGAGTAGTGGCTGATGTCAAGCCTCCAAGCGACGGGCACCGTCACTGATGACCACATCGTAGATTTTGGGTTCGCGCCCGAACTTCTCTCTGTAGCGTTCCACAGCTGTGGCGGTAAAAGTATCATAGAGATCATTCTTGACGAGGTTGATGGTACATCCCCCGAAGCCACCACCCATGACACGAGAGCCCGTGACACCACACTCCTTGGCTACGTCATTGAGGAAGTCAAGCTCCTCACAGCTCACTTCGTAGAGCTTGCTCATACCATGGTGGGTTTCGTACATCTTCTGCCCCACCGTGGCGTAGTCTCCTTTCTCAAGAGCATCACAGACATCAAGGACGCGCTGAGTCTCTTCGATGACGTACTTGGCACGCATGTAATCCTCTTCCGTGATCTCGTCCTTGACTTCGTCGAGCATCACCATAGACGCGTCGCGGAGGAAGTGTACCTCCGGATGGCGCTTCGCTATCGCAGCAGCAGCACGCTCACACGACTCGCGACGATGGTTGTAGGCTGAGGATGCAAGCTCATGCTTCACGAGAGTATCGAGGAGCACGAGACGGTAGCCCTGCGGATCGAATGGGAAGTACTCATACTCCATACTCTTTGTATCCAGACGCATGAGATGCCCCGCCTTGCCGAATACGGATGCAAATTGGTCCATGATGCCACACTTAACTCCGACATAATTGTGCTCCGTGGCTTGCCCTATACGGGCAAGCTCGAACTTATCTATCCCAAGATTTAGCATATCATTGAGAGCGAAAGCATAGGTACTCTCAAGTGCTGCCGAGGACGACATCCCCGCACCGAGGGGCACATCTCCGCTGAAGACGGTATCAAATCCTTTGACTTCACCGCCACGCTTGATGATCTCACGACATACCCCAAAGATGTATCTCGCCCAGCTCTCCACGGGTAGGTCTTCCTCTCGCAATCCAAATTCGGAAAACTCCTCAAGGTCGATGGAGTAGGCACGTATCTTGTCGGTACCATTGAGTCGTATGGCTGCTATCATACCTTTGTCTATAGCACCGGGGAATACGAAGCTACCATTATAGTCAGTATGCTCTCCAATAAGGTTGATACGCCCAGGGGATGCATAGAGCGAGGGGGTCTCGTCTCCAAATTTTTCTTTGAATATATTGAAAATATTTTCTTTCATCTTGATATAAGTATTTATTGCATGTCGATGATTAAGCAGTGGGGATATCCTTATTCACATTCTTGCTGCCCACAAGAGCGTAGAAGAGGATATAAGCTCCACAGAAGAGTACTACCCAATAACTGGTGAGGTAGGAGCCCGTAAGGTCCGCGATCCAAGCCTGAAGCGCCACCATTACGGCACAACCAAATACCATGGTCATGAATGCTCCTGATGCTATAGCAGTATACTTGCCCAGACCCTCTGTAGCCATGTTGAAGATACCTCCCCACATTACAGATGTGCAGAGACCAACGAGGAGGAATGAAAGTATGCCTACCGGTACTTCGGCCCATATGAGCTTGAGGTTAGCCCAGTCGATACCCGGGACGTTGACAGTCACACTCTGCGGAGCAAACATCCCGATCAACACAAGCACAACACTCAGAGCCGACACAGTAGTAATCATCGCACGACTGGAAACCTTCCCTCCGATAGCACCACCGATGAAGCGACCAATAAGCATCATCAACCAGTACACCGCTACAATGAGACCTACGATACCTGCATCCATGCCGAGCCCTGGTGTCGCGGCATCGGGAGCAGATGAAAGGTACTGGAGGATGTAGGTAGGTGTACCTACTTCAATGCCCATGTAGAGGAAGATAGCAAGAATCCCAAGGTTGAAGTGACGGAAGGAGAACGCACTATGCTTATCCATAACCCCACTGACTGTCCTATCCTCTACTACCTGCACAGGCTCCTCGATCTTAGAGAAGAAAAGGACAATGAATGCCACGACGAAGATAGCGAGAGCTATCATCAGCGCCGGTGTGGCATCAGAAATCTGAGCCTTCGTAGCATCACCGATGAGAGCACCCATAATAATGTAAACCGCTACAGCGGCAGAGCTATTGAAGACACCACCAATCTGGATTAGCTGATTGCCCTTATTGCCACCGCCACCAAGGGTATTAAGCATAGGATTAACCACTGTATTGAGCATACACATGCAGAAGCCGGCGATGAATGCACCCACAAGATACACGGCAAAGCTCTGAATACTGTCCCAACCACTCATCCACTGCACGAGTATGCCGAGTATGCCGACAAGCAGGGCGAGAAGAGCCGTCTTCTTGTAGCCATACTTCTTGATCAACATACCCGAGGGGATCCCCATAACGAGGTAAGCGATAAAGTTTCCGTAGTTACCGATCTGGGCTAGTAGGTTAGACGCCCCGAACTGGTTCTTCACTATGATAGCCATAGGTGAACAGAGATTGGTCACGAATGCAATCATCGCAAAAAGGGCAATCATGATGATGATAGCGCCCCACTGTTTTTTCTGATTATTCATTACTTGGTTGTTTATATAAAAGGTTATGGATTAAGTTTTTCATCGTTGAAAGTAGATGAAATCACTCTATGGTGTCAAACTTATATGTCGACCGAGCCGAGTACGTCTCTCCAGGCCGTAGCACTACGGTGGGGTACTCGGGCTTATTGATACTATCGGGGAAGTGCTGTAGCTCGAAGCACACTGCTGCTCGCTCCGGATAGCGGTGACCGCCCTTGGCTTCAAACGAACCTGTCATCCAATTACCCGTGTACATCTGTACTCCCGGTTCGGTAGTATACATTTCCATTCGAATGCCTGTCTTGGGGGATTCGCACACACCCACGTAAGAGTATTCTCCGGGGGTTTCCTTATTGAGCACATAGGTATGATCGTAACCTTTGCCGAAGTGCAAAGCCTCAAAATCATCGTCTATCCGCTCCCCTATCGTATGAGGAGTAGTGAAGTCCATAGGTGTGTCCTCCACACGCTCAGCAGCACCATAAGGTATTGCCGTCTCATCGGTAGGAAGGTAAGTATCTGCATTCAGTGTCAGGAGATGATCCCCGATATAGGGATCACCCTCACCCGATAGGTTGAAGTACGAGTGATTCGTAAGGTTGAGGATGGTGGTACGGTCAGTAGTAGCCTCATACTCGATGTCCAGCGCGTTCGCCGACGTGATACTGTAGATCACGGTCACAGAGAGATTGCCGGGAAAACCCTCCTCACCGTCACGGGAGAGATAATGGAGCTTGAGATGACTGTCTGAGGACTCTATCACATCCCACACCACTGCATTGAAACCCTTGAGACCGCCGTGGAGTGAGTTCGGTCCATTATTGATCGCGAGTTGATACTCCTGCCCGTCGATCGAAAACTTCCCTGCTGCTATTCTATTGGCAGTGCGACCACACACTGCACCGAAGTATGGCTCTTCGGACGTCAAGTAGTCCGCTATCGTCGGATGTCCCAGGACGACGTCCACCGGAGCACCATCCACATCGGGAACGATGAGGGAAACGATCTTGGCACCGTAATTGGTAATAAACACCTCCATGCCACTATCATTACGGAGAGTATATAGGGCTACCGGCTTAGCATTTATCTCCGTAGCAAAATCTTCTGCTTTCAGGGTATATGGCTTACTATATCCTTTCATAAACAAAAACACTTTGTGGATGCAAAAATTCAAAAAAACAAAGAAGAATCCTTCTCAGCTTCAAAGATATATTTTTTCGATGAAATAACCCTGCAAATCACAAGAAATTAAAGTATAAAAAGCCAACATCAGGACCGTGAAATGAAGAATGAGTGCACATCGACTAAATTTTTCTCTGGGTCGTCGGTGATTCGATGTCCCAGAAGTCGATCAAAAAAGCTCTGGGATATCGAATCACCGATGACCCAGAGCTTTTTTTGAGCATATACCGATACCTCCTACGGACAAAGGCGAAAAGTGCATCCGATCTCTACGCCCAAACCTCCTCTACTCAGCCAGAGAGAAAGAGTATGGGAAGTCTCGGTGATGAGTGCCACGAGACTTATTGGGTTTATCTGTCATTCGATAGGTGATTTGTCCACCGTCGGTCAGCTGGCGATGGGTGAAGTAGTTGGCCGTAATAGTAGCTGTACCCTTTTGGACGGAGTTAATATACCTGTTAGCTCCCGAATTGTCGGGTGCAGAGAGTCGTAAGCGCTTGCCCGAGGGGAAGTGAATGGTAGCCTCCCTAAAGAGTGGTGTCCCCAGCACATACTGGTCACTGCCGGGACAGACGGGATAAAAACCGAGAGCGCCGAAGACGTACCACGCAGAAGTCTGACCATTATCCTCATCGCCACAGTAGCCGTCTGGCGTGGGAGCGTACATCCGCTCCATGACCTCACGGATCCAGTACTGTGCTTTCCACGGCTGACCACTGTAGCAGTAGAGGTAAATCATATGCTGGATGGGTTGATTGCCATGAGCATAGTTACCCATATTCATCACCTGCATCTCCCTGATCTCGTGGATCACCTGACCGTAGTAGCTGTCATCGAAAAGGGGCGGTACACTGAATACAGAGTCCATCATCTGATTGAAGGATGCCTGTCCTCCCATGAGCCGTATGAGGCCTGCGGGGTCATGGAACACCGACCAAGTGTAGTGCCAGCTATTGCCTTCAGTGAACGCGTCTCCCCATTTGAGGGGATTAAAGGGCGACTGAAACGTACCGCCCGCATTGCGTCCTCGCATCAGACGATGCTCGGGGTCAAAGAGATGACGGTAATTGAGTGCATTATGCTTGTACTGCCGCAGCTCCGCCTCAGGCTTGCCCAGTGCCTTGCCGAACTGATATATGCACCAGTCGTCGTAAGCATACTCGAGGGTGCGAGCTGCGTTTTCATTGATCCCCACATCGTAGGGTATGTAGCCGAGACGGTTGTAGTACTCATATCCGAGCCTGCCGGTAGCACTGACATGGGGGTGAACAGCATTGGCACCGTGCGTGACCGCCTGCCAGAGGCTCTCGGCATCGTAGCCGCGTAGTCCCTTGAGATACGCATCGGCGACGACGGAGGCAGAGTTATTGCCGACCATGACGTTACGATGCCCGGGACTCGCCCATTCGGGCAGAAATCCACTTTCCTTGTAGGCATTGACAAGACCGGCCTGCATCCTGACCGCCTCGTCGGGATAGATGAGGTTAAGGAGAGGAAAGAGACTGCGAAAGGTGTCCCAGAAGCCGGTGTCTGTGTACATGTAGCCGGGTAGTACCTTTCCATTGTAGGGGCTATAGTGCATGGTATCACCCGATGCCGTTATCTCATAGAAGCGTCGGGGAAAGAGGAGGGAGCGATAGAGCGTGGAGTAGAATGTACGTACATGATCCAGATGTTCATCGTTACCGAGAGTGATGCGACCGAGGTACTCGTTCCACTCATCACGACCCTTTGAGGAGAGTTCCTCGAGGGTGCAGTGTCCGAGTTCACTCAGATTAATGTCCGCCTGCTCATGGCTGATGAATGAGGAGGCTACACGTGCATGGAGAATGGCTCCACGGGGAAAAGTGAGTACCGTAGCCACATGATTGACCTCAGCTTCGAACCCGTTGTGAGACAGAGAGTCGGCTACCAGGGAAGATATCTCAAAGGGCTGGTCAAATTCGATGACGAAGTAGTTCTTGAAGTTGGAGGGCACTCCACCACTATTCTTCGTGCTATAGCCGATGACCTTTCGCTCACCAGGGATGACCTTGATGTAGGAGCCCATGTCGTAGGCATCGATAGTGAGGTGCGCACTGCGTCCACGCGGATAGGTAATACGAAAGAGGGCGGCACGCTCTGTGGGAACCAACTCTGTCGTCACATCATAGTCCGCGAGGTAGACCCTATAGTAGTAGGGAGTTGCCTTTTCTGCCTTGTGGGAAAACCAACTGGCTCTCTCGTGCTGATCGATAGTGGCGATATCAGTGGTCGGCATGAGAGCAAATTGACCATAATCGTTCATCCAAGGGGAAGGTTGGTGGGTTTGTTTGAAACCCTTGATCTTGTATGCACTGTACTGATACTGCCAGCCGTCCCCCATATCTCCGGTGAGCGGCGTCCAGAAGTTCATCCCCCACGGGCGTGCAATGATGGGATAGGTATTGCCCTGTGATAGCACATACTCCGACGAAGTACCCATGAGGACGTTGACATGGTCAACAGGAGTGGAAGTCTGGGCTCGGAGAGAGAGGATAGCAGTGAACGAAAGGAGAGAAAGCAATAAACGAATCATAACGAGGGTCTACTTCTTTTCGTAGGGCTTGAGGGTTCTTCGCTGATCATCATAGGAGGTAAAAAGTCCGTTTTGGATGATATTCTCCCATTGGATTGCTTCGTGCCGCGCGAGGAGAGAATCGGGGAGGAGGTGGTATTTATCCAGCGAAGGTATCTCCAGCACTGTACCGAGAGGGACATTGTTGGGATTGGAGATAAGCTCACGGTTATTCATGTAGATGTATACCCAATATTTGGGATTATGGTAGTACCGTCGAGCGAGCTTGGAAAGCGTGAGACCGTACCCAATAGTAACCGTGTCTATGGGGGGTATCTCAGCAATATGCCAAAGTGTGTCTTTCTCAATAATTGTAGTGGGAGCAGGGGTTGAGACTCCGCCTGGCAGTGAGCGCGGCGC
>JBAKGE010000008.1:0-38528 GCA_037191085.1 Porphyromonadaceae bacterium
TTGACTTTAATCGTTCCTATGAGATCCCTTTTAATGATCCTCGCCTACCTGAGCAGTGGCATTACAATAATCGTGGACCTCTTTTCAAGCAATGGGCGAAGGAGGGAGCTGACATCAACCTTTTCAAGGCATGGAAGGTCACGACAGGATCACCCGATGTCCTCGTCTGTATCGTTGATGGTGGAATTGATATCAACCATGAAGATCTAAGAGAGAGCTTGTGGACCAATCCTGGAGAGATTCCTAACAATGGTAAGGACGATGATAACAACGGATTCATCGATGACATTCACGGATTTTGCTTCGTCAACGATACTGCAGACATTCAGCCCGACAACAACGGTCACGGCACTCACGTGGCCGGAACGGTGGCTGCTCGCAATAATAACCACATCGGTGTAGCGGGTGTCGCAGGAGGTAATGGTGAGAAAAATTCTGGAATCCGTATCATGAATGCTGCCATATTCAGATCCATAAATGGCAACAATAAAGGTGGCAATCCTGCTGCAGCCATTACTTATGGAGCTGTCAATGGAGCAGTCATCTCCCAAAACTCTTGGGGGTATCCTTTCAGTTCAGGTCAGGAAAAACTTCCAGGTCATGTGCGCGAAGCCATTGATTTCTTCATCAAAAATGCTGGAACCGTACTCACAAAGGACGATCCACGTCAAGGACAGCAGAGGGCAGATTCTCGGATGAAAGGTGGCGTCATGTTCTTCTCTGCAGGTAATGATAACCTCGACTATCCAACTCCTCCAGCCCTCTATGAACCTGTTGTGGCGGTGGCTGCCATAGGTCCTGATTTCACCAAGGCCAGTTACTCTACTTATGGAGATTGGGTCGATATCGCTGCGCCTGGTGGTGACATGAGGCGATACGGCGAGCCTGCGGGTGTGTTGAGTACCATGGCTCCCTCAGCCATGAAGGGATCCAAGTATCACTTCTATCACGGTACTTCTATGGCTTGCCCGCATGTCTCAGGAGTGGCAGCTCTTGCCCTGTCTGTCTTTGGAGGTCAAGGGTATACTAACGAAGACTTAAAGAAACGAATTCTTGCATCTGTACTGCCCATAAATCTCGATGAAGTAAATCCCAAATATGCAGGCAAACTTGGTGTCGGTACCATAGATGCTTATGCCGCTGTGACTTCCAAGAACGAAAACAAAGCCCCCGGCAGTCCCATTGTCAATCAGGAACGATCTACCCTCAACGACTATACCAGTGTGACCCTCTATTGGACGGTTCCCGGCGATCCCGACGATGGACAACCGCTTAGGTATAGGCTCTACTACTCGGAAGAACAGCTTAACTCTGCCAATTATAGTACCAAAGGGAATATCGCAGGAACAGCCAATGGCTTCATTAGTGGAGCAGGTACCGTAGCAGGTGGTGAAATGAACTTCAAAGTTCCTCTTCTCACTCCTGATACAGAGTACCACTTTGCTCTCGTAGCATACGATAGGTGGGGCATACCCTCCGCTCCTGCATTCTTCAAGGGTAAAACCCTCGAAAATCATCCGGCAGATATCACCAATCTCCCCAAAGAACCCATTGTTGTCTTAGACTCTGAGCGTACCACAGAGTACGTACTCCGTGTCAATGAGCCTGATGGTCACACATGGAGCTATGAGATCTCTGGGCAGAGAAACGGTGTGACGATCAAGAAAAATGACAAGGGAATTATTTTAACGTTTCGTCCGGTACTTGCTGAGGGAGAGCACAAGTTTACTCTCAAGCTTACCGATGAACTTCGCCTTGCCAAGTCTTTCGAGATTCCTTTTCGGGTGGTGCATGTCAAAGAACCGGTGATGAACTCCCCGATCAATTCCCTCATAGTCGGTGTCAATAGCGATCCCGTTGAGTTGGCTTTATCGGACTACTATGCATCACAGTACTACCTCAAGACAGAGTTCAAGGTTGAGTCTGCCAATACCTCGGTAGCTACTACCTACATGAGTAACGACGGTCACCTATTCATCATCGGAGAAAAGCCAGGCAAAACCACTGTTCTTGTCACTGCATCCAATGGTCACAAGAGTTCTACGACCTCCATTGATGTCACCGTGACACCTAATACCACGTCTGATGTCTTCTCTATTTGGCCCGTGCCGGTAGAGAGAGACCTCAATATCTGGCTCAACCCAAAGCATAAGCGTGCAGAGGTCAGACTCCAGAGTCTTAATGGTGAACTCATCATGAAGGAGCAGGTATCTGCCGATAAGTCCGGCATCGCCAAGCTGAATATGCGTAGCGTGACCCCAGGCTCCTACGTCATTGTCATTGAGACTGACGGACGTCAGTCGGCACATAGCGTCCTCAAGAGATAATCCTGTCACCAAATCAATCAAAAACAATAATGAAGATCGACTTTATATTCCGAAGTTACCTCTCGGCATTCCTCGTCGGGATTGCACTCATAGGAGTGGAGGCAACTGCACAGTCGCGTGCTGTACCGCTTCTTGACGCTCCCTCTGATGCGCGCTCTGCCGCTATGGGAGGTGTGACGCTGATGAGTACAGACCGCACTTACCTTTATGTCAATCCTGCGTCACTGTTTTCAGATGATACCAAAGTCTCCGTCACTCTTTCGGGTCTTCTCTATCCTCGCCTGAAGACAGGTAGGGGCAGACTCAAAGACGCTACTTTCTCTGCAGGGTGGCAGTTTGCAGACAAGCACGCCGTTTTTGCCGGATTTCGCTATCAGGGCGGTGTCAGCCACACCATCGTCTCTGGGCAGTATGGTCAGGCGAAGGATCAGGAGTACAATCCATTCGATTGGACGGCTGACTTTGGATACGCTTACAGCATAGACAATCGTTTTTCTGCCTTTGCCACGGCATCGTTCATTCAGAGCTATACGGGGCGTCCGGCATACGCAGGAGCATTCTCCCTCGGAGCCAATTACCGCACCCCACTCAGCATGAACCTTGCACAGCCCACTCTCCTCAATGTAGCCGCACGGATTGCCAATTTTGGTACTCCTCTTGCCTACAGTACCGACGAGAAGTACTACCTTCCCACCAAGGCAGAACTCACCGCCGACCTCTCTATGCCTTTCAGTCCCGATCACCGAGTCACTACCGTCGTGTCTGGGCAGTACGGCTTCATGCCTATAGGCTCGTCCCTCATCGTGGGTAGTGTTGGCGCAGAGTATACTGTCTATGATATCGTCAGCATGCGTGCAGGGCTTAGGATAGGTAACCGCTACACCAATTATTGGACTTGTGGTATCGGTGTGCAGTACATGGGGGCGAAGATAGACTTCGCCTACATGGGTGGACTAAAAGACAGGTATACCAACCGACTTGCACTCACTCTGTCATACAACTACTAATAGGTAAAGTAAAATAACCAATTCACATAATAAGCATAACAGACTATGAAGAAAATAGCAAACATGACGTGGGCTCTGCTACTTGCCCTCATCGTAGTATCCTGCTCCACAGATCTCACACCGCTCAATAAGCGTATCGAAGAGCTGGAGGGGCGTGTCACCAAGCTCGAAGCTCTGACCCAGAGTGCCAATAGCACGATAGAGGCACTCCAGGGACTCATTGCTGCCGAGCAGGGCAGGACCTATGTCACTGGTTACAAAGCCACCGACTACGGATACGACCTCTCCATGTCAGACGGCACTACTATTAGTCTCAAGAATGGGCGCAACGGTAAGACACCTGCAATCGGGGTGACAGAGATGAACGGTAGCCTCTACTGGACTATCGATGGAGAACCTATGCGTGATGCCGACGGCAATCCCATTAAGGCAAAGGCTCAGGATGGCAAGGCTGGTGCGACTCCACAGATGAGGATCGATAGTGAAGGCTACTGGATGGTTAGTACCGACGGTGGTAAGACCTGGACACATGTTCGCGACGAAAAGAATCAGAAGGTACGTGCCAAGGGTCTCGACGCTACGGATACCCTCAAGATCACAGAGACAGATGCTGCCATAGTCATTGCATTTGGAGGTAAGACCTACACTATCTCCAAGACTGCCGGAGGTGGCTCCGGTACTCCAGGGGTATTTGATCCCAAAAAGATGGCTATTGAGTATGTCTCCGAGTTTGGCGTAGCAGAGGATGGCAAGTCATTTGCTACAACGCATGAACAACCACTCGGATTTTACAATCTTGATAAAGCACAGGAACTCTTCGCACAAGGTTTTCTCCTTGGGTACCACCTACCAACGAATGCTGAATGGCTGGGAATATTTCCTTCTCAGAATAGCAAAGTCGAGTTCAATAAGAAGTCAGAACCTGAAGAAATGGAGGAGACAATCCTTGTAGGGAAAGGAGAGACGGAGAAGAAGTATAAAGCACATTACATGTCATTAGGCGAGAAAGTTATCTATGGAATAAAGTTTGAAGATAAAACTAATAATGACAAGCGTACTGCATACCGCTATGAACTCGTTAGTGTGTCAGGAGCTGGTCAAAAAGGTTCTCTTAAGGTAACTGCACGCCTAATAGGCACAGACGAGAGTATCGACATTAAAAAGATTGCCGACGAAAATTGGTGGAAAGCAAACAATGCTAACGATAAGACTCGCATATTTCCTCTTTCCGGTCAGAAGAGTAGCGAAAAGACAAAGGAGGTGGGAGAAAAAGGCTACTATTGGTCAGGATCCAACGGATCTGGAAGACTTTATAAAGGGTTTGTATACGTGGTGGAGATTTCGAATTCATCAGCCAAGATGTCTCTTTCCTATTCTGCTAAATACCAATTTGCAGTGAGACCTTTTAGCAACTTCTGATGTTGTGAATAGTTTAAGTTAAGTTGTGATAAATCTGTAGAGCGGTGTGCCAAATCCTAGATTTGGCACACCGCTCTCGTTTGGTAAGCTACACCTCAATTCATTTATCCTAAAGATACGTGGGTATTATTCCTTTCCCTATCAAACAACCTCTGGGATGTCGACAAAACGACGACCCAGAGGTTGTCTCCGAAAGCTCTGGGTCCTCCAATCACCGACGACCCGGAGCTTTTTAGTCACACATGTGTATGTACAAAGTGCAATCGAAATGCCATCGTAGCAGATATTGCCCCGAAAGAAGAATTGATCCGACAGGGACGGTGATAATGGCGGAAGTGTTACCTCCGAAAGCCGTTTGTGAGATGATACGTCTCCATCAGTCCTGATTCTAGGTCGTAAAGGGGCTCAAATCCCATATTGATCAGCGGAGTAATGTCACAGAGCCAATTGCGCCCCTTAAGTATCGGGTACTTGTCTCTATTGAGGGCTTAGGGGTGGTGGGTGATGCGACCATAGGTTTGTCCCAGCACGCATGCAATCCAGATAACCGATAGGGGTACACGCACCTGACGCACGGGATGTCGGATGATGGATGATACAATTCTCGTGAAGTCGCTATCCGTATATGCCCTGCCGTCTGATAGGAGAAAGGTTTGTCCCTCCGCCTCCTTGCGCTCAAGGACGAAAAAGACGGCACGCACCACATCACGAACATAGACGAAGCTCAGTCTCTGCTCCGTACGACCGGAGACGAAGCTCCACCCTCTCATCATCGTGGAGATGGACATGAAGTAATCCTCTTCTCCTGCTCCATAGACCCCTGTGGGGCATAGTATCGTATATGGGAGAGACGAGGACTTGAGGTACTGCTCTGCTTGATATTTACTCCTCCCGTATGCTGTATTGGGACGCTGAGACATGGTAGAACTCATGGGGATGTCGGTGGTGTTGGTACCATAGCTCCCCATGCTGCTCATCAGCACAAATCGCTGCGGCAGGGCAGACTGTGCCTCCAGGGCAAGGATGAGGCGGCGGGTGTGCTCTGCATTGACCTCCATGAACTGATCGATCCTGGTAGACTTGGTAAGTCCTGCATTGTGCACCACGAGGTCGAATGGAGGTTCGCCCTCATCGTGAGCTATGGCACCAAAGGCGTCCGTCATCTGCTCCGCACTCGAGTAGTCCACTTCTATCATCTGTATCGGCAGGTGAGAGAGGGTACTGCGATTGCGACTACTACGGATGGCTACGTATACTTCGTAGCCTCTAGATACAGCTTCATCCAGTAGATGACGACCGATGAATCCGGTAGCTCCTGTGAGGAGCAGCCTGCGCCTTTTCATGCCATGTGTCAGAGCAAGTCGAGTGCCACGAAGCACTCCTTCAGTCGGCTTACTGCGAGATCTACCTGTTCCTTTGTATGCGTCGCCATGAGGGCAAAGCGGACGAGGGTATCCTGCGGATCACAGGCAGGAGGGATCACGGGGTTGATGAATACGCCTGCTTCGAATGCCATCTTGGTCACCAGGAAGGTCTTCTCTACATCGCGCACAAAGAGCGGGATGATCGGTGAAGCAGTATCGCCAATCTCAAATCCCTCCTCCCTGAATCTCCGTAGGGCGTATTCCGTCACATCCCACAGGTTGGTCAGTATCTCCGGGTGCTGCTGTAGGATATGTAGAGCCTCGAGGGTGGAAGCGGTGGCAGCAGGAGTATTGGCAGCTGAGAAGATGTAAGTGCGTGAATTGTGGCGGAGATAATTCATGATCGTTCCATTAGCGGCGGCAAATCCTCCTATCGATGCCAGTGACTTGCTGAACGTACCCACGATGATATCAATCTCGTCCGTCAGCCCGAGATGGTGTGCGAGACCCTCACCATGCTCCCCGAAGACACCGACACTGTGCGCTTCGTCGATGAGAATAGTCGCACCGTACTTGTGCTTGAGTGCCACGATATCCTCCAGTGGTGCTAGATCGCCCTCCATGGAGAAGACACTATCGACTACGATTAGCTTGACTGTATCGGGCGCACATGTCTTCAGCTTGCGCTCCAGATCTCCCATGTCATTGTGCTTGAACCGTAGCTGCTTCGCGAAGGATAGTCGTCTGCCGTTGATTATCGACGCATGGTCGCGAGCATCATAGAGGATGTAATCCGTTCGGTCCACAAGAGCGGGTATAATACCCGTATTGGCTGAAAATCCGGTACTGAATACTATCGCATCCTCCTTGCCTACGAACCGTGCGATCTCCTGCTCCAGCTGCACGTGCAGATCGAGGGTACCATTGAGGAAGCGGGAGCCAGAGCAAGTCGACCCGTACTGCTCAAGTGCCTTGATCCCCGCTGAGATGACCCGATCGTCAGAGTTGAGACCTGTGTAAGCATTGGAGCCAAACATCAGGACTTGTTTGCCCTCCATCAGCACTTCCGTGCCCTGTTTACCCGTAATCTCACGGAAATAAGGATATACTCCTAATGCTTTGTATCTCTGCGGCACGTCGTACGCTGCCAATCTATTGGTGAGGATGTCCATTTCTTTTTCTGTTACTCCATGTAGTTTTATTACGTTCGCCCGACGATGCTTTAGCGTTGTTGGGTGCTGGCGTATCGCAGAGCTTCAAAATCCGACGGTAAAGATATACCTTTTTCCTAAAATATGACGAATAAATAAGTGATAATTTGAGGTGGGTGATTAATGTTCGTATTTACAATTGATTATAAAGCTATGATGCCTGGGTAAACCGAGAGAGTAACAGAAAAAGAACGAAGAGCTTTTGTTACCCGTCAAATTTTACTACCTTTGCTTTAGGAGAAATCAGGAGCACCAAATGACTAAGAAGTCCAAGGAAATAGTACGCTTGCGCCGGAAAAAATTGTCCAACGGCAGTTATAGTCTATACTTAGATATATACGTCGATGGGAGTCGCTCCTACGAATTTCTCAAGCTTTACCTCATCCCCGAGCATACGGATCAAGATCGTATCGCTAACGTCGACACCCTTCACCGTGCCGAATCTATGCGTGCCGAGCGTGAGACTGAAGAACTACTTCGTATCGAAGGCACTGCGGTGACAAAAGGTAGGATGTCGGCATTCTTCGACTACGCCAAGCGTTTCGCTTCTCGCGCCGGTATCAGCAAGGCGCGCAGCCTTACTATCAACTCTGTCGTGGGACATCTCCGCCACTATGCAGGCGACGAGTTCCTTAGTCTTAGCGACATTGACTACAAGTGGGTAATGGGGTTTCAGTCGTTTCTCAATAGACTTCCTTTCAAGCAAAACACCCGCCACCAGTACATGATGGTGCTCCGTAGTATGCTCAAAAGCGCTAAGGATGAGGAGCTGATCAGCGAGACACCTTTCGACAAGACTGCGGATATTCCTCTCGAAGATATCGCCCCCCAGTACCTGACCATAGACGAGATCCAGACCATATCCGATACTCCTTGTGGTAGTGAGGTCGTCAAGAGAGCATTCCTCTTCTCATGCCTCACCGGTATACGCTTCAAGGACGTCAAGAGCGTCACATGGGGGCAGGTCAAGCGCTTCGGCAAATACGTACGTATCACATTTACACCCAATAAGAAAGAGGAGCAAGCCTATATCAATGTCACTGAGGAGGCACTCCCATTTCTCGGCGAACGAGGGGAGGATGCTCAGCTTGTCTTTGGTGCACTTCCTGATAATAAGACGGTAAATAGTTACCTCAAAAGCTGGGGAAAGGCAGCCGGAATACAGAAGAAAATCACCTTTCATGTGGCACGACACACCTTTGCCACCCTCCTCCTATCGCTGCACGTCAAGCCCACACAGGTGCAGAAGCTCCTCGGGCATCATAGTCTATACAGTACCCTCAAGTACGCAGAAATGGTCAGGGCCGAGCGTGAGGAACAGGAGGAGATGCCCCACATCCCTGCGATTCTCTCCCCGAAACCCGGAGAGTGAATCTTCCTTTTATGCCGAAGTCGTATCACTCGTGTTTGGGGGTCGTTACGCCTGCTTTTTCAGGGCTTAGATTGGGTCGAAATTATCTACTATATGGGTATCTATTTTTGCCTTTCTTCCGGAGGAAAAGTACAGTGCACGATCAGGCTCTCTACGCTGCCCGATCGTGCACTGTACGCTGCCTGATCGAGCACTGTACAGAACCTGATCGGGCACTGTACTTTTTCTCCGTATTGTCAAGGATTATTGCTATGCATGGTCGTTTTCGGTCGTGAAGGGAATTCAAGTGATTGGGGTGGTGGAGGACGACCTTGAGTCCTTTTGTGGCACTACTTCCGAGGCTCCTCTTTTCCGTCTCCCCCTCGACGGTGCTCTGCTCCAGATTTGTGTATATTCAATAAATTCCCGAGCACAGAGATTTCTCTATGCTCGGGAACTATCACTCGGTGACCCGTAGTAGCGGAATTTACTTTTGTAGTATGCGCTGCATTGCCTCTGCTGTCGCCTCATGCCCGGCGAAGGCAGAGAAGCGGAAATAACCCTCTCCCTCCGGTCCGAAGCCTACGCCCGGAGTGCCGATGACCTGATGCTCGTGCAGTAGATAGTCGAAGAATGCCCAGCTCTCGGGAAATGCATCCGGTGTCTTTACCCAGATGTAGGGTGAGGATATACCACCGAAGACTTCGTACCCTGCAGACTCAAACGCTCTGCGGATCGTAGTGGCATTGTGTAGGTAGTAGTCTATATTTGCTCTGGTCTGTGCCTGTCCCTCCTCGGTGTATATGGCTGCGGCTCCTCTTTGGCTGATGTATGATGCTCCATTGAACATTGTCGATTGTCTGCGTGCCCAGAGCCTGTTGAGTTCCACGACTTTTCCATTATCCATCTTGGCAGTGAGGGCGTGGGGTACCACGGTGTATCCGCATCGTACGCCGGTGAAGCCTGCGGTCTTTGAGTAGCTGCGAAACTCGATAGCACACTCCTGTGCACCCTCTATCTCGTAGATAGAGTGGGGGACGTCATCCTCCCTGATGAATGCCTCGTATGCACTGTCAAAGAGGAGTATCACGTCGTGGCTACGAGCATAGTCGACCCAGACCTTGAGCTGATTGCGGGTGAGGGTGGTACCGGTGGGGTTATTGGGGAAGCAGAGGTAAATCAGGTCGACTTCCTCCGCGGGGAGCTTCGGTACGAAGCCATTTTCACGATTGCAGGGGAGGTAGATGAGTTGGCTCCACCGACCGTCGGCGTAAGTGCCGGTACGCCCCATGATAGCATTGGAGTCCACGTAGACGGGATACACAGGATCCGTGATGGCAATCCGTACACCCTGTCCGAATATGGTGGTGATATTAGCGGTATCGCTCTTGGCACCATCTGAGATGAACACCTCAGAGGGACCCAGTTGGATCCCTCTCTTCCTGTAGTCGTGCTCTACTATCGCCTCTCGGAGAAATCCATAGCCTAACTCAGGTCCATACCCATATAAAGTCTCTGGCTTGGACTCGTCCTCTACCGCTTCATGCATGGCTCGGATAACAGCCGAGGGCAGCCCGAGGGTGACGTCACCTATCCCCATGCGGATAAGCTTGTGGTCAGGATGCTGCGCACTG
The DNA here is from genome assembly GCA_037191085.1 of Porphyromonadaceae bacterium. Taxonomy (GTDB): domain Bacteria; phylum Bacteroidota; class Bacteroidia; order Bacteroidales; family Porphyromonadaceae; genus Porphyromonas_A. Next base: position 10,314 of record JBAKGE010000008.1, read on the forward strand.
TATTCGGCTATGCGACGGTTGATCTCTGCGAAGAGGTAACTGCTTGGTAGCTTGAGAAAGTTGTCGTTTATCTTATTCATGTTTCGTCGTGTTTCCTTCTTGTACTATTCAAAAAGCAGGCGCTTCTGAGTCCTTTTCCCAGTCAAGGCATGCTGTACATCACTTCACCCTCAAAGGCAATCTCGGCAGGTCCTGTCATGTACACAGGCTCTTCCTCTCTGCCACTCCACTCTATCAGCAAGTCTCCACCGGGCATCTGCACTGTGACAGGACTCTGTACTCTGCCCGTGTATATCCCAGCTACTGCAGCGGCACAAGCGCCGGTACCGCAGGCAAGTGTCAGTCCCGAGCCTCGCTCGTATACCCTCATCTGAATGACCGAGGGGGCAATGACCTTGGCGATTTCGAAGTTTATCCTCTCTGGGAACAGCTGGTGCTGCTCTACCTGTGGACCCATATGGTCGAGGGGATATGTGGGGATATCGTCCTCTATAAAGGCGACAAAGTGAGGATTGCCCATGCTTACCTCGGTACCTGTATATGCCGCTTCGGGGAGGGATACCATCAGGTCGCTGCGCACGATAGCAGGTGGATTCATGTCCACTCGCACTCCGGTGACTTTCTCATCCTCAATGGTGAGGAGGAGGTGCTTCACACCAGAGGCTGTGACGATGTCTATTCGGTCGGAGGGGCATAGACCGCCCTCATATAGGAGCTTCGCTACGCAGCGAATGGCATTACCACACATCAGACCTTCCGATCCGTCGATATTGAATATCCTCATCCGGTATAGCCCTTCCTCCTCTCTGCTGTAGGTGACGATGCCGTCACCTCCTATGCCAAAGTGACGATCGCTGTACTTGACGGTGAATGTGGGGAGGTCGGCTATTGGATATGCGTCTGTATTGATGTAGATGTAGTCATTGCCGAGACCATGCATCTTGGTGAATCGGATTTTTCTTTCCATTGTGTGTAGAGGTATGATTAAATTATTTCGTCTTAAGCATTACGCTCGAGGCTATAGGATTGTACTCCGAGCTCCTCATACGCTTGTACGAGTGCATCCTCATCATCAGAGATCATCAGCACATGATCTCCGTGGTGGAGTTCGGTATTCCCTCGAGGGATAAAGAACGTACCTTCTCTCTGCACCAGTATAGCCAGCGTGTGGTCGGGCAGGGGAAGATCCTTGAGCTGATTGCTCTTCTCTATCATGCTTGCACTGACTACAATTTCTGAGATTGTGCTCTTGATATTTTCGGGTAGATCCACTTCAGTAAAGACGCCTTTGCGGTGCGCGGTGTCGATGAGGTGTAGCTTCCGTGCCAGCCATGTCACGGTGGATCCCTGAATGGTGAGGGATAGTAGTGTGATGAAGAAGACTATATTGAAGATCAGCTGTGCGTGCTCCAATCCTGCGACCCATGGATAGATGGCAAAGATGATAGGCACAGCTCCTCTCAGACCGATAGCACTCACGTAGAGCTGAGCACGGAGGTTGAAGCGGCGGCAGAAAGGGAGCATCGTGAGGAAAACGGCGACCGGTCTACCCACCAGCATCAGGAATGCGGCTATCAGCAGTGCCAGAGGTGCAGACTCGAAGAGCTCGGAGCCGTTCACCAGGAGACCCAGTGTGAGGAACATGATCAGCTGGCACAGCCACTGAAAGCCGTCGAAGAAACGCATCATGCTTTTCTTGTTCACCACCTTGGAGTTGCCCACCACAAGCCCCGACAGATATACTGCCAGATACCCGTTGCCCCCCACATAGGATGTGGTGGCGAAGACAAAGCAGGCGACAGCGAGAAGTAGGATAGAATACAAGGAGGTAGAGTGGAGATTGATCTTATTGAGGAACCACACTGACATTTTGCCTAATAGGTACCCGAAAGCACCGCCGAGGATAAACTGCTGAAAGAACATCCCGACACCTCTCCAGACATTTAGGTCACCGCTCTGTAGCATCTGCGCCAGTATGACGGTAAGCATGTATGCCATGGGATCATTGCTTCCGCTCTCAAATTCGAGGAGCGGCTTGAGCTTGTACTTGAGAGAGATTTCCTTCGAGCGAAGGATAGAGAATACCGATGCAGAGTCGGTGGAGGACATCACTGCACCGAAGAGTAGAGCCTGAGGGAAAGTGAGTATGGCACTGCCACCTCCGATCCAGCGGAAAAGATAATAGATGAATCCCCCTGTGCATACGGCGGTGAGAAATACCCCCACTGTCGCCAGTAGTCCTCCGGGTACGAGGACGGGACGAATATCCTTGAAGTCCGTGTCCATGCCCCCCGAAAATAGGATGATCGTCAGTGCGATAATCCCAACTCCCTGCGCTATCTCGGGACTATTGAAGTTGATGTGTCCCGTGCTCCCTGCTAGTATACCTACACCGAGGAAGAGCAACAGCGTCGGTAGTCCGAGCCTGAAGCTCGCACGGCTGATCAGTATACCCACGATCACGAGGATAGAGCCATAGAGGAGGAAGAGTTCGGTAGTCATTTATCGATCCTTTTGTATTCGGAGAGGTGAAAGCGGTGATACAAAATTCACACTCTCCCTCATGCAAAAATAACGATTTCATCCTTTTTTCGCAACCCCCATGTGTCTATTCCGTGCAAAAGAATTGCAGGAAAATTCGGCTTCTCCACCTTCTTCTCCATACTCGTCCTGTCTCGACGAACGAAAAGCAAACAAGGTAAATACAAATCGCCACATAGGGGGATTGTATCCACCGTGCTATTGGTTTCTTTAGGGATCGGTTTTGGGTCTGGACGTAAGTTTGCCCCACGGAAGCCATCATTGAGATCGCCCTTCAGTCACATCCCGTACGCACACATGGCATCAAAAAGCTCTGGGTCGTCGCTTAAACGACGACCCAGAGCTTTCTCTGCCGACCTGTGGGAGGTCAATTTCCCGACGACCCAGAGCTTTTTTGCGAGGATACCTGGATACCTAAGGTGAATAGCTTGCTATGGAGCGGTTTATTCTCTTGTATTTCAGCTATTAAAGTTGCTGATTTCGATAGGTTATGCAGCTATTTCCGCAAAGCTGTACTTCCGGATCCTTTTCGTCGACCTAACGTACACTTAGGGTCCTTTTCCTCGATTGTACATCATCAGCGTATCCGCTACGAGCTTGTAGTTTTTGTCTCTCATCACCATCAAATTTCTGCCGGGTAGCTTACTGTGGGTCCTTGGGTCGCCCGGTGTGGCCGGTGCGGCTCATGTATCGGGCAGTGGCCGATTGCACGTCAATGTTGTCCTTGGGTAGCAGCCCACGTACCCAGTTCTTTACAGTCCATAGGTACACGGAGTCTAAGTGGTGAATAGCTGACACCTTGGACCACGAAATCCCCTTACACGAATGGCTGATGCCGGGGAAGTCCAATTTGTGGAGGGTGAACCTCTGTCTGCGGAGGTACCCCCGCACAGTAGATATCAGTGCCAATAATGGAATCTGTACCAAAGGAAGTAAATTTTTTAATTCCAAACGATGTGCCAAAGGGAGTAAATCTGCACTATTTGTTTTACCTTTGCCCGTGTGAAGTGAAATACAAGCCATAAAAAATGTGACATTCGTAACTGTCAAATATCAATCTTATGCCCACGATTTCGATTATCATACCCGTATACAATGTAGAGCGATGCTTGCGCCGCTGCCTGGATAGTGTGGCACAGCAGACGTTCGAGGACTGGGAGGCTGTGTGTGTCAATGACGGTAGTCCGGATGGCAGTGCTGCAATATTGGCTGAATATGCTTCCCGTGATAGTCGGTTCAAGATAGTCACCAAAGAAAACGGAGGTCTGTCCGATGCACGAAATGTCGGTATGGAGCATAGTACCGGAGAGTATGTGATGTATTTGGACTCCGATGACCTCATTCATCCTCAGACAATGGAGATAGCCTTGGCTCTAGCGCGTAGAGATGGCTCGGATGTCGTGAGCTGGTACAAAAATAAACTATTCCACATCTATATTAAGAGTAAGGGGTGCTTTGGGGCTTGAGTTACACAGTGCCTTGCCTACAGATATGCGCAGAAAATACAGTCTGTCCGGCATAAATAGCTACGTGACTGACGATATCTTTAATCACGTTACCGAGGTCTCCAATTCTCCTATTAAGCACCCTATCAAACACTTCTACGTTTGGAGACATTTGATGAAGAGGGAATTGATCAAAGATATTCCCTTTACGAAAGGATTGATATATGAGGATTTTCCTTGGTGGAGCGAAGTGATACTCAAGTGCCCTCGTACTACGATCACAAATCTTCCATTCTACTACTACTTTCCCAATGTCAACTCTATCGATCACAGCAGTGGTTATACAAAGAAGATGAGGAATTGGCTTAGGGGACTGGACATATCTACGTCAGTGTATGAGGTGCGTGCCAATGAGTATCAGATGTCAAAGTGGAGAGCGAACTGCATGTGGCCCGTGGTAATTTATCAGATAGCGTCAAAATTGAGAAAGATAACAGACGCAGAAGATCGCCGGGAGATACGGGAGAAATTGAGAGAGTTATGGGAAAGGGGAATATTCGACAATCCTCCTACCAAGAAGGAAAAGTATCACGTTTGTCTCATCAAAGATTTCATGGAAGAATAAATCCACTGTATGGTATTTGTCGGTGGATGCGGGGATACTGTCTCTCGCGTCCTTCGGGATAAGTATACGGAGGGTGCCGTGTAGGTGATAAAAACCTCCGGGTCGTCGGCTTATCGATGTCCCGGAGGTTTCTTCGTCAAGCTCCGGGAGGTCGATACTTCGACGACCCAGAGATATTTTGGGGAGCAAGCGAACGTTCGTTCCGTATGTGTGGATTAAAGCTCTCTGCTACTTTTGCTTATTCTCCCCTATGATGTGCTCCAGTAGTGCTGTCCATCTTTGCGTGATAGATTCGGTACCGTATCGCTCCACCTGTCTGAGGGCTTCGGCAGACATAGTCCGGCGCAGGTCGGGAGATGAGAGCATCCGATCGAGGGCGTGAGCAAAGGCGGGAATGTCACCATTGGGTGCGAGCAGCCCGGTTTCGCCGTGTGACACGATCTCAGCCGGACCGTGGGGACAGTCAAAGCTGACAATAGGCAGTCCCATTTGCATTGCCTCCACCAGCACGAGTCCGAATCCTTCGTACCTGGAGGTGAGGGCATAGACGGAGGCATTCTGATACTCGGGGATGACGTCCTTGGTGGCCGGTATCATGTCTATACGATCAGTGATGCCCAGCTTTGAGGATAGTGCTTTTAGCTGTTTTTCTTTCCGTCCCGAGCCTATGATGCGTAGTCTCCAGTCGGGATGTTTTGGGGCGATCATCGCCCAAGCTTGAATGAGGAGGTCGAAGCCCTTTTGTCCCGCCAGCCGACCTATGGCGAGGATGTGCGGAGTCTCCAGCCGTGATGGGGTGGCGGGGGGGAGAGTGGCGGGATTGGGGATGCATGTTACACGTGCATGGGGCATCCTCTCGTGCCAGGCCTCGGCATCAGCTTCGGAGAGGGTGACGATCATGGTGGCATGGCGTGCGTAGCAGCGTCGGTAGATGCCGTGTAGTGGATGCGAGGAGATCGTGATATTCAAGTGCTCCCATGCGATGATCGGATGGCCCTTCGCTGCTTGGAGTATGAAGAGTGGGCGGTTGGTCCCCGATACGACCACTGCTGCGGGGTGCTCTCTGTGTATCCAGGCTCGGAGTTTGGCGGTGCGGGTTCTACCCGAGAGACCTTGTAGATAGACCAGTCGGATGTGTGGAGGAAGCTCGAAGTAGGGTGCTCCGCCCTGTAGGCATACGATGGAGACACGATAGCTGCTCTCGGAGAGCATAGTGGCGACGACGGTAGTTACCCTCTCAATCCCTCCTACATCGTGGAGCCCTCGGACGATGAATGCGATGTGCGCACGCGGCTGTAGGTCTGATGTGTGTGGGGTGTGTACCATGTGTCTGCTGAAGGAAGGTATTAGACGATATCTGCGAAGCGGTCGGGGATGCGGACGATGACCACGGCATTGAACATCGCAGGTTTATTCCATGCATAGGGAGGACGTACTACGGTCTGTATACGCCGTGCCCAGCGTGTCGCGATGCCCCAGTCATGAGCCCTGTGGCTGGTGACGAGACGTATGGTCTTGGAGCGTTTGGCTAAGTGTTTCGTCCACCCTGCTGCCTTACGATCGGGATCGGCAAAGCGAGCTTCGATACGACCAAGGTCGAAGTATCCGAAGTGGAAGAGGTAAAGATGTGGATCGATGTGGAAGTTGTGTCCCTTGACGCGATGGAATCCTGATCCCCACGCAGCAGGGGCTGCCAAAACACAGGGTTTGGTATATCGGGTGGAGAGACGTGCGTACTTGCGCTGACGGAGGAATGGGACCTCCTCGAGGATATCACCCTCTAATTTCGTGTGCTGCCCCACGTCTATACCGAGCCCAGAGCGGCTGACTTTGATATTCAAACTGCTCAGATATGCCCGGAGGTTGATACCTAGGGCAGGATCTACGACGAGAAACTCATCGGCATCACAACCTATGACAAGGTCATACTTTTTCATTAGCTCACTGGCGCGATCAGAAAGGAAGTTAATGCGTCCTTTGTCTGACTTAGCCACCTGCCCTTGGACCTTATCTACTGCTGTGATGTGTGCTTGGGGGCACCAGTCAGGAAAGGGTTGATCCTTGCCGTCGAGGTAGATGTACAGATTTTCTTCGCCGAACTCGCGTCCGTAGTAAGCAGTCCACTTGCGGAGGTAGAAGTCGTCATTGCGAACCATGGTTATGGCGCATATTCTTTTCAAACCAGTATTCATGCTGTTTACGGATTGTGAGTTGAAGGTATTTCTTTGTTCCTATATCGTCACCCGAGGGTTTCGATGGCTTTCCGTATGCGCTGATTGGTCTCCCCTCTGCCAATAAAGTGGATGATGTCGTAGATATGCGGTCCCATAGGCTTTCCTACGAGCGATAGGCGAAGGGCGTTCATGACCGCTCCCATTCCATAGCCCCTTTCGGTCATCCATGCTTGGGTCTTCTCCTCCATATCGGTGGTATCAAGTGGCTCTTCGAATGCTTCCACGAGGTTCAGGAAGTTGGAGAGCTGGGCAGCAGTGTCCTCTTTCCAGCGCTTCTTGACGGTCTTTTCGTCGTACTCTTTAGGAGCGACGAAGAGGTAGCCGATTTGCTCGACTACGTCAGGAAGGAGTGTGATACGGTCGCGAACGATGGCGAGTGCAGCGGCTAATCGATCGAGAGATGCAGGGATGTTGGCAGCGATCAGGTAGGGCATGCATAGCTCAGCGAGTCGGTTGAGGTCTGCTCCTTGAATGTATTTGTGGTTGAACCACTTTCCCTTCTCGTAATCAAATTTAGCTCCACTTTTGCTTACTCTATTGAGGTCAAAGGCTTTAATCATTTCTGCCATGGACATCATCTCTTGGTCGTCTCCCGGATTCCAGCCGAGGAGGGCGAGAAAATTGATTACAGCCTCTGGTAGGTAACCGCTCTCACGGTACCCCGAGCTGATACCTCCCTCTGCATTCTTCCACTCGAGTGGAAAGACGGGAAAGCCAAGTCGGTCACCATCACGTTTGCTGAGCTTACCGTTGCCTTCGGGTTTGAGGAGAAGTGGAAGGTGTGCGAATCGGGGCATCGTATCCTCCCAGCCCAGAGCTCGGTAAAGGAGTACGTGGAGTGGGGCTGAGGAGATCCACTCCTCTCCGCGAATCACATGAGTGATGCCCATGTGGTGGTCGTCCACAATGTTGGCGAGGTGATAGGTGGGTAGATCGTCGGCTGACTTGTACAGCACCTTGTCGTCCAATACGGAGGAATTAATCACCACTTCCCCACGGATGAGGTCCATTACAGAGATATCTTCATTGGGCTGAATCAGCAGTCGGACTACGAATGGAGTGCCTGATGCCTCTATCCGTGTGCACTCCTCTGCGCTCATTGTGAGGCTGTTCTTCATTTGTGTACGAGTGGTAGCATCGTACTGGAAGTTTTCGAACTTCTCACGTGCAGCTGCCAATTCTTCCGGTGTGTCGTATGCCTTGTAGGCTTTGCCTTCACTCAATAGTTGCTCTACGTACTTGCGGTAGAGGTTGCGTCGTTCACTCTGACGATACGGACCATTCTCTCCACCTACTCCCACGCCTTCATCTACCTCAATGCCCAGCCACTTGAGGGACTCTAGGATATAGTCCTCCGCTCCCGGGACGAATCGACCAGAGTCTGTGTCTTCGATGCGGAGGAGCATGTCGCCACCGTGCTGGCGCGCAAATAGATAATTGTACAGTGCGGTGCGTACGCCACCGATATGTAGAGGTCCTGTAGGGCTGGGGGCAAAACGTACCCTGACACGCTGACCTGAGGTATTGCTATTCATAGATGTATTGTTTCTAGTGCTATAATCCTAATTTCTCTAATCCCGTCACTCGAAGAACGTGTCATCGTCCTCATCAAGCATTCGTCCTCCTGCATAGTCATCTTCCGGTTCTTCGTCCGCATCGTAGCGTGCACTACTCATGAGATCATCATTCTCCTCATAGTCGTCTCCACCTAATGTAAGGTGCATGTTCTGACGAACGAGAGGGGACACATCATGAAAATTGTTGATCGTGATGCTACTCCATATCATGTCCTTCAGTTCGGTAAGTCCTTTAGTCGTAGCAGCGGAGAAGAAGCAGTAGGGGATCCCTTCGGGGAGGGTAGGGATGAGCAGTTCCTTTAGTTCATCATCTATCAAATCTTGCTTTGAGATACCGAGGATTCTATTTTTGGCCAGAAGCTCGGGGTTGTACTGCTCCAATTCACTCAGGAGTACCTCATACTCTCGTCCTATGTCCCCCGTGTCTGCAGGGATAACGAAGAGCAGCACCGAGTTGCGTTCTATGTGTCGCAGAAAACGGAGTCCCAGCCCTTTCCCCTCAGCAGCACCCTCAATGATACCCGGGATATCTGCCATAACGAACGATCGCCCGTCACGATAACTCACGATCCCGAGGTTAGGCTCAAGGGTAGTGAATGGATAGTCTGCGATCTTGGGCTTCGCCGCGGAAATCATGGAGAGGAGAGTCGACTTTCCGGCATTCGGGAAGCCCACTAAGCCTACGTCAGCAAGCATCTTGAGCTGCATTACCACTATCATCTCCTGATAAGGTTCTCCCGGCTGTGCGTAGCGAGGAGCTTGGTTGGTAGGGGTCGAAAAGTTCCAGTTACCCAATCCCCCACGACCGCCCTTGAGTAGCATAATTACCTCATCATGCTCACGTACTTCGCAGATGTAATCACCGGTAATGCCGTTGAAGCATACGGTGCCCAATGGCACGTCGATGTAAACATCCTCGCCATCCTTGCCGGTAGACTTCTTTGCTCCACCACCTTCGCCGTTAGTAGCATAGATGTGGCGGTCGTAACGCAGGTGGAGGAGAGTCCAGTAGTTCCGATTCCCCCTTACATATATATTCCCACCACGTCCACCGTTGCCGCCATCGGGTCCACCCTTGGGGATGTACTTCTCCCTACGGAAGTGAGATGACCCACGTCCGCCACGTCCCGAGCGACAGTATATCTTCACATAGTCTACGAAATTCGACTCTGCCATTCTCTCTTCTCTCCCTCCTTCTATTATCGTTATTTCTTCACAAACTCATCGATTGCACTTACAATCCTTTTGGTAATCTCGTCGATGGCACCGGATCCCTCGACTGTGACCAGCTTGTCCCTCTTGCGGAAGTATTCCAGTACGGGCTCCGTCTGAGTGTGGTACACCTTGAGTCTTTCCTGCACGGCTTCCTCGTTGTCGTCGGCACGTCCCGACACCTTCCCACGCTCTATGATGCGCTCCACGAGCTCCTGCTCATCCACCTCAAGGTCTACGAGGGCACTCACACTCTGTCCCCTCTTTGATAGCATCTGCTCCAGTGCTTCTGCCTGCACTACTGTGCGAGGAAAGCCGTCAAATATCACTCCCTCCTTGGCGCCAATAGAATCCAGATGCTCGTCCAACATACGAATGATGAGTTCGTCAGGAACCAAACGACCTTCGCTGATCAGTCCTTGCGCCATCTTGCCTGTCTCTGAGCCTTTCTTAATCTCCGAGCGAAGCATGTCACCTGTGGAGATGTGCTCGAGGTTGAAGTGTTCCTTGATGAATGCACTCTGTGTTCCTTTGCCAGAGCCCGGGGCACCGAATATGATAATATTAAGCATAACTCTACGTGTTTTATACGTTGTTTTTGGGGAAAATCTTTCTTCTTATTTTCGGGAGTGAGAGGTCGTCACTCTCTCACTCTTCTTTATCTCTTTTGTTTCGGTTATGTTTGTGCTTGGCGATTTTATCCTTTGCGCCAGTTGTTACTCCTCGGTATAACCTTCAGCAGGCTTCTCCTCTATTGCGTAGATATCGCGGAGCATACGTCCCTTGCCACAGTAGTCAAGTCCTCTACCGACGATGAAGTCGTTGGGGATCTCGATGCCTATGTAGTCCGCCTTGACCGTAGTATCCTTGTGTGCTTCAGGCTTGGAGAGCATTACGGCAACCTTCACATCCTTGGCTCCGCGCTCCTTGTACAGCTTGATCACCTCGGTGAGGGTAAAGCCGGTATCGATCAGATCCTCCAGTATCACGACAGTACGACCGGTCATGTCGGCTGATGGTGCCATGATCTCACGCAGCACGCCGGTGGAGTGTAGACCGTCGTAAGTACTATACTTGGCAAATGTGAGCTCGTACTCCTTGTTTAGATCCTGTGTGAGGTCGGAGGTGAACATGTACGCGCCATTGAGGATGCACACAAATAGAGGAGACTGGTCACCTAAGTCTGCTTCGATCTCGTTCGCGACTCTCTTGATCTCTTCCCTGATGCGTTCTTCGGAAAGATAGAGGGCAAAGCTTAGCCCATTAATCTGCACTTTCTTCATTTCTTTCTTGCTCTTAATCTAAAGAAGTAAGCGCAAATTTAATAAAAATAATATACCTGTCAGTCATAATGTGTAGCAGATTTAGGGCTGACGCATTAGAAAAAGGAATGAAGGGAAAAGGCCGAGCAAAGAGTTTGTTTGACATTGCTATTTCTGATAATCAGTCAATGCTTCGGGAAAGAGGACTTATTTTCGACATTCGGGCTAGAGAAAAAGAGTGAGTATGGGGAGGGAAATCGCTCCATCAATGGTGTAAAGGATATCGAAGCTGTAAGTGCTTTGTCCCTTGTAGAGATGCCGACCATCCCAAGTATAGAGTATGTCGGAGTCGTAGGTGCTTCGTCCTTTGTAGATATGCTCGCCATCCCAAGTATAGAGTATGTCGGAGTTATAGGTGCTCCGACCCTTGTAGAGATGCCGACCATCCCAAGTATAGAGTATGTCGGAGTCGTAGGTGCTTCGTCCTTTGTAGATGTGCTCGCCATCCCAAGTATAGAGTATGTCGGAGTTATAGGTGCTCCGACCCTTGTAGAGATGCCGACCATCCCAAGTATAGAGTATATCGAAGCTGTAGGTGCTCTGGCCTTTGTAGATATTAGTTTGGGCCATAAGCGATGTGTTTAATGCCGAAAAACCGATAATGGTAATAAGTAAAGACAATATTCGTCCCATAGTCAAGTGTTTTTAATTATAGTTCCCTACAAATATAAAAAATCCTCTATAAATTAGTCATGGCTCTGCTATTCCAGAGGTAACACATTAGAACTCATGGTACCTCTCAATAGTGTTATATTTCATACAATCTGTTGAAATTCACATGGATAGAAATAAGGACATTGCAGAGCATCATCGACCTACTTCGGTTTGCTGAATTAGAATGCCATAAAAGCCTTAATAACTGGACAAATATCGGTTCTGTTCATAAGATGACAAGAGTAAGGCATAACAAGAAAAAGGGTCTTGAAAGCACAGAAGTTAGCTACTACATCTCTTCACTTAAAGAACCTTCTCAAATACTGAAGACTCTCTACTAATCATATCTGCTAGTGCGTTTTCGCTGGTTATCTATACTTTGTGCGTACTCAATGTCCGTGGATGTCCGCTTCTGCGCATAGGAAGGACCTCCTCTGGTTATTTGCTCGGTGAAGCTGTCTAAAATGGCATCAGGCCACACCGAATGATGCGGAGAAGCAGATGGTATAATTTGAAAGTTAGCGGAGAAAAAGTACAGTGCACGATCGCGCAGCGTACAGAACTCGATCGTGCAGTGTACAAAACCTGATCGTGCAGCGTACAGTGCCTGATCGTGTTCTATACTTTTTCTCCGTGGTGAAGGAGAAAATATGTTCCCCGTCTCTGACACTTTCGAGGCTCGTTATTTTTGGGTAGTTTTGCGTGTATGGCAGTGTATTATTCCCTCACGATCAAATCATCCGAAGCATGACGAAAGTTTCACTATCCCTCTTATCTCTTTTCTTCTCCTTCTCCGTCATACTACTTGCTTGTGCGGGTCCTGTGGATAGGAGTTTCATCTACATCACCCCAGAGGACTACGGTGCCATCAGTGGCGATAGTACATACGACTGTGGTCCCGCATTTCAGCGAATGCTGGCGGATGCACGAGCCTATACCAAGGACGGTAGGCATGTCACCATTGAGCTTGGAGAGGGAGTGTATCACGTATATCCCGACAGTCTGGAGCGGCATGAACTCTTCATCTCCAATCATGACCATGTGGCGGAGCGTCCTGTGGCGTTCTACGTGGATAGCATCGATCACTTGTCAATCATAGGACGAGGAAATGCTCGTCTGCTCTTTCACGGCAGACAGATCCCTTTCGTGATACGTAGGAGTACGGGCGTATCGCTGGAGGGCTTTCGTATCGACTATCCCCGTCCGGCTATCTCTCAGATAGAGGTACTCTCTGTTGACTCCGGTGCTGTACGGGCCAGAGTGATAGCCGAGACGAAGTACCGTGTGGAGGGCAATCGCTTTGTCCTCGAGGGAGAGGGGTATGATCAGCAGCTCTTCGTGTGCATGCCTTTCGGTGCTGACCGCCACATGAAGTGGGGGAGGGCGGATGTATCGTTTGACCCACGGGAGATAGAGCGAGGTGCCGATGGTGTACTGACCCTCAGAGGCTGGGGCGAAGCTCCCTATCTGCACGTAGGGGATAGGTATGTCCTCCGCTCCTATTATCGCCCTACGCCCGGTATAGTGCTCATGGATGCTGAGGATATTCTCCTAAAGGAAGTGCACGTACACTATGCAGAGGGAATGGCACTGGTGGCCCAGAATACCCGCGATGTCAGTCTCCATGGATTTAGGGTCGATGTTCCCGAGGGCTCTGACCGCTACTTCACCACGCAGGCGGATGCTACACACTTCTCGGGGTGCAGAGGTGTGATCGTATCTTGTGATGGATTATATGAGCACATGGCGGATGATGCCATCAATGTACATGGGACTTACCTACGTGTAGATAGCATAGTCGATGCCAGTACGATGGTGGCTACTTTCGCCCACAATCAATCATTCGGATATACGTGGTACGAGGAGGGAGATACGCTTCGTCTCATAGACCGCCGTACCCTCCTGCCCTTGACGGGGGAATTGAGTGCTAAGGTAGAGCAATTGAACTCTACACAACTCCTTGTATCCGTGCTGTCGGAAGGATTTGATGCTGCCACGCTGAAGGGTAGGAGTGTAGCGATAGAAAACGTATCGGCGACACCCGAAGTCTACTTTGAGAATAACACTGTGCGGAATAATCGAGCTCGGGGAGCACTCTTCTCCACACCTCGGAGAGTACTGTGTGCGGATAACCTCTTCGATCACACACATGGTAGTGCCATACTCCTCTGTGGGGATGCCAACGGTTGGTATGAGAGTGGTCCCTGTTATGACATCACGATACGTGGCAATAGATTCCTCAATGCCCTTACGGCGATGTATCAGTTCACCAATGGTATTATTTCCATTGACCCGGAGATTCCCGAGATGACAGAAGGGCAGTACTACCATGGTAGGGTCGTAGTGGAAGGCAATACGTTCGAGACCTTTCCCTCACCACATCTGTATGCCGAATCCGTCGCCGAACTGCTGTGGCGAGATAACAGAGTGGTGATGAATGCGGACTTTGCTCCCCTCTTTTCCGACCAGAAGGATGTGGTAGTGAATGTAGGTAAGTGTTCGGTCTCCAAGTAGGGATATCCCATAGGTCAATCTCAGGTATGGTCGCGATCTCACATTCTTCGTGGCTGCGTAGTCTCCTCGTATGCCTGTTCATCTTGTGGGGTGGAGCGGTATCGGCTGTGGCAGCTTCCAGGTCGAAGATGCTGGTAGTGTACTTTTCGTGGGGAGGTAATACCGAGTACGTGGCTCAGCTGATAGGGGAAGCTCTGCCTGCAAGTGTACTGAGGGTGGATCCGAAAGATCCCTATCCACACAATTATCCCGAGACACTGCTGCGAGTGAGAGCAGAGAAGAAGACCATATACGAGGAAGGGGCTTATCCCCCAATCAAGACTAAGGTAGAGAGACTGGGGGACTATGGTATTATCATCATATGTTATCCGCTGTGGCTGGGTAAGGTCGCTATGCCGATGCAATCTTTTCTGCACAGTCATGGCGCAGAGCTGGATGGTAAGGTGATCGTGCCTATCTGCACCAGTGGCAAGAGCGCAGGTCGTAAGACTCTGTCCGATGTGCTACGCTTGTGCCCACAGTCACGTGTCGCCACACTGATGTGCATCAAGCGTGATGAGATGCCTCGTGCTGTGGAGATAGTGGAGGGCTGGGTGCCGTACATCCGCAGCCTGAGTAGGGTAGAGGACTGAGGGTATATGGGGAGAAAAAAGAGAAAGGGAGCTATGGGCAGTGCTGTACACACCCGTAGCTCCCTTTGTCGTAAATACGATGGATCAAATCTTACTCGATAGGTTGTTGGTCTGAATCTCGTGCCATATATCTGCAGCGGCTTTTACGGCATGTATCACACCATTGTCGGTGAAGAAGACGGTGCTTGGCGCTGACTTGATCAATGTCCTAAGCTCCTGTCTGAGCTCTTCAGAGTTCCACGCGCCCAATATTCTGGTATCGGGGTTAACGTTGTCTGCTCTTGCGTAGAGCTCGGCATCGGTTTGGTCTGCATCTATGCAGATGGAGTACACATGAGCGCTGTGGTCAGAGTGGCTTAACCATGCATTCACTATGCGTGAGACAGCATCCTCTTTGGACCATACTACGAGAACGGCGGAGTCCTCGTCGGCATTGTCATGTCGGAACCAATCGACACCTTCCACCTTGATACTCGGCATCGTCTCACCAGCACTTAGCCCAAACTCGGGCTGATCACTCACCGCACGGCTACCCAGTAGGGGCGGAACGAGCATGAGGAGGGCGACGAAACCAAGAACGAAAGTCTTAGATCTCATAATTTCAAATTTAGTTACCACTATCCTCCCCAAGAGCACTTGTCACAAGCCTACTTCATGGAGAGGCGCTCGAGCTTCGAGCCTTTGGCGTCATGCACCTCTGTGCGATGACGAGTGCGCAAAGTTACCCATTTCTACGCATACGAACAAAATAACGGCACTTGCTCTCTATTCATATTCACCCAGTTAACGGTGCTGTAATTGTTCTGCCGCTCGCTCCGATAGCCCGATGTGGGAAGGCTCGAGGGGCACGTATCTTAACCTCAAAAAAGAATTTCCGGCCCCATGACCTGTAATGTGGATACTCAAATTGATGGCTGATTTTGACCGGATAAATTACTCTTTTCAGGATAGGGCATCTGTCGGGTCCCTCCTTGGTTAATCTGCCACGACATACGGAGGTGTTCGGATTTCTCCGGGTCATCGATGAATGGACCTCCCGGAGGTTGTCAGAGAAATCTCCGGGTCATCGAATCATCGACGACCCAGAGATTTTTCGGCACATGTATGCGTGTCGGGTATGGCTTGGAGGGCTATCCCCGGTCGTGACTCTGCAGTCGAAGTCATGCAGGATTATGCTTTGGTGCTCAATGTAGCAGCTCTCCCAAACGAAAGGGATCAGGAGAGAACCGAGCATGGAATATGCGGGCATTTTTTTGTACCTTTGCTGTATTTGTGAGGGGTGAATCTCGGTAGAGAAGAGTGCTATCTCTCATCACGACAAAAGCGAGAAAAAGGAAGAAAGAAGGAGCATCAGCCAATGGATGATAGCAGATTGGAACAAGGGGGAGAGATAATCGTAGAGGGCGCACGTGAGCACAACCTCAAGAATGTGAGTGTGTCCTTTCCTCGCCATACACTGACGGTGATCACCGGTCTCAGTGGTAGCGGCAAGTCCTCCCTCGCATTTGATACGATATATGCCGAAGGCAACCGAAGATACTTGGAGACTTTCAGCTCGTATGCACGAGGATTTCTCGGTAGCCTGGAGCGTCCGGATGTAGATAAGATATATGGGCTGTCTCCCGTCGTGTCCATAGAGCAGAAAACTACTAATAGCAATCCTCGTAGTACTGTGGGTACGACGACGGAGATATATGACTTCCTGCGTCTACTGTATGCCCGTACGGCTACGGCATACTCTCCGGTGAGTGGCAATGCTATGCGTCGTCACACCGAGGATGAGATAGTGGAGACGATCATGCGACTATACGATGGTCGTCGCGTGTATGTCATGTCCCCGGTGGTGCGCGATCGCAAGGGGCATTACCGTGAGCTCTTGGAGAACCTTCGCCGAAAGGGTTATGCCCAAGTGCGTGTCGATGGCGAGATCATGGATCTTAAATTCGGTCTCTCACTCTCTCGCTACCAGAGCCATAGGGTAGAGGTTTTGGTAGACAAGCTTCTTGTCCGCCCCACAGATACTGATCGCATACGTGAGAGCTTGCGTACGGCACTTAAGCTGGGAGGGGATCTCATCATGCTCGTGGATCACGAGACAATGGAAGAGCGTTACTTTAGCAAAAACCTCATGGACGAAGAGAGTGGTCTCAGTTATCAGGATCCTGCACCACACACTTTCTCTTTCAACTCCGCACAAGGAAGCTGTCCCAAGTGCAAGGGGCTGGGGGTTGTGGCTGCACCTGATTTGACCAAGATCATCCCCGATCCCAAGCTTAGTATCCGACAGGGGGGGCTTGCACCGTTGGGCAAGTGGCGCAATACGATGATATTCTACCAGCTGGCGGCGATAGCCGAGCATCACAGTTTTACACCCGATGATCCGATAGCGGATTTTACGGAGGAACTGCTGGACGATATCCTCAATGGTGTGGACTATCCTCTCCGACTCGCCGGAAAGGATTATAAGGGTGTAGGTCGCCTAATGCGCTACGATGGCCTCACAACCTATATACACAATCTGGTGGAGGATGAAGAGTCTGCCAAGGCCAAGAAGTGGGCCGAGCAGTTCAATACCTATGTAGTATGCCCCTCCTGTCGTGGCAAGCGTCTTAGGTCTGAAGCACTGTCCTTTAAGATTGGAGGTTCGGATATCTCTGATGTGGCACAGATGTCTCTTCCGGAGCTGAAGAAGTGGATAGTCGCGGTTCCGGATGTCATAGAACCACAGCGCAGGTTAGTTGCCACCGAGATCACAAAAGAGATAGCCGCACGTATCGATTTCCTGCTGGAAGTCGGGCTTGACTATGTTACCTTGGATCGTACGACTGGCAGCCTATCAGGAGGAGAGATGCAACGCATACGGCTCGCTACACAGCTGGGTAGCCAACTCGTCAATGTCCTCTATATCCTCGATGAACCCAGTATCGGCTTGCACCAGAGGGACAATGAACGTCTGATAGCTTCGCTTAAGCATCTCAGAGATCAAGGCAATTCACTCCTCGTCGTGGAGCATGACAAGGAGATTATGCTTCAGGCTGACCACATTATAGACATAGGTCCTGGAGCAGGTAGGGACGGGGGGCATGTCATATATTCGGGTGCACCGGCGCGTATGATGGAAGCAGAGACCATTACAGCAGAGTATCTACGTGGCGAGCGTGTCATCGAGATTCCTGTGGAGCGACGTCAGGGTAGTGGCAAGTGGCTGAGATTAAAAGGAGCCACCGGAAATAACCTAAAGGGGGAGACGCTAAGTATTCCGCTTGGAACTCTCACATTGGTTACTGGTGTGAGTGGTAGCGGCAAGTCATCGTACATTAATGATACTCTTTACCCTGCGCTTAGTAAGCACTTTTATCGTTCGTTGGCGGAACCTCTCCCCTACGATGAAATAGAAGGAACGGAGCATATAGATAAGGTGGTGCAGGTGGATCAGTCCCCTATCGGCCGTATGCCACGTAGTAATCCTGCGACGTATACTGGGGTATTTACCGATATCCGCAACCTATTTGTGCAGATGCCAGAGAGTAAAATACGTGGTTATCTTCCTGGTCGTTTTTCCTTTAATGTCAAGGGAGGACGCTGCGAAGCCTGCAAGGGCAATGGATATAAGCGTATCGAGATGAACTTTCTCCCGGATGTCTTTGTCCCTTGTGAGACCTGCAAGGGTAAGCGCTACAATCGAGAGACCCTCGAGGTGCGCTACAAGGGTAAGACGATAGCGGATGTGCTGGATATGACGGTGAATATGGCGGTGGAGTTCTTTGATGAGCAACCCCATATCTTGAGTAAGATAAAGACGCTACAGGAGGTGGGGTTAGGGTACATCAAGCTCGGCCAGCCTTCCAGTACACTGTCAGGAGGGGAGTGCCAGCGCATCAAACTTGCTTCAGAACTTAGCAAGCGTGATACGGGGAAGACTGTTTATTTCTTGGACGAACCAACGACGGGGCTACACTTCGAGGACATACGTATGCTCGTGGGGATTATCAATAGGCTTGTACAGAAAGGCAATACGGTAGTGATCATAGAGCATAATCTCGATGTTATCAAGGTCGCGGACTACATCATCGATATCGGTCCTGATGGAGGAGAGTGCGGTGGACATATCATCTTCGAAGGAACACCTGAGGAGATGCTGAAGTCTACGGTAGGTTATACTGCTAAATACCTGCGTTTGGAAATGGAGGATTACGAACGACTGAGGAACAATAATGCCAAGAAATGATAGATAGAGACCGAATCCTCCACAACCTCAATGCCCAGCAGAAAGATGCTGTCCTTCACACTGGGAGCGATAGTCTCATCCTCGCAGGTGCAGGTGCAGGGAAGACACGAGTGTTGACCACTAAGATAGCGTACTTGCTAACACAGGGTGTGGCTCCATACGAGGTATTGGCATTGACGTTCACCAACAAAGCTGCCCGAGAAATGCGTGGACGAATCACAGACATGGTAGGTACGGGACTTGCTCGTCAGATATTCATGGGGACATTTCACTCGGTATTCTCCCGTTGGTTGAGACGGTATGCAGATCGTCTGGGTTACTCAGACAATTACACGATATACGACTCATCTGACTCTCGGACGGTGATAAAGCATGTTGTCGCTGACCTTAACCTCGACGAGAAGTACTACAAAGGCTCTCTAATGCAGGCTCTGATCTCCAATGCCAAGAATGCCGGATATACGCCGCAGACCTTGATGACTAACCCACATATCTACCAAGAATTGGTAACTCGCAAGATCTCGAAGTTTGATAGTGTGTACTCTCTCTATTACGACCGATGCTTCCATGCTAACGCGATGGACTTTGATGATCTCCTCCTGAATATGTACCGACTCCTCAAGAACGAGGAGGATATACGTGCAGATTTTCATGCGCGTTTTCGATACATCCTTGTGGATGAGTACCAGGACACGAATTGGATACAAGATCAGATTGTTCGGCTCCTCAAAGGGGAACACACCGAGGTTACTGTGGTTGGAGATGATGCTCAGAGTATATACTCATTCAGGGGGGCTGTGATAGACAATATCCTTAACTTCAAGAAATCCTTTCCCACTGCTGTCCTCTTCAAACTTACGAAGAACTATCGATCCACCAGCAATATAGTGGATCTCGCCAATAGCCTTATCGAAAAAAATGAGCATCGCATCCCAAAGGATATAGAAGCCGTATTGGGATCGGGTGAGAAAACAGCACTCTTTGGCGCATTCTCCGGACAGGAGGAGGCTCAGAAAGTGGCCGCAATGATAAAAAAGCTCCAGAGTGACGGAGAGGATTTGGACGAAATAGCAATTCTTTATCGCACTAATGCTCAAAGTCGACTCTTCGAAGAACAGTTGCGCAACTTCGGGCTTAATTACCGTATCTATGGTGGTCAGTCCTTTTTTGATCGAAAGGAGATTAAGGATGTCATGGCCTACCTTAGGGTCATGACTAATCCCAGTGATGACGAAGCCTTTCGCCGTATTGTCAATGTCCCAGCGCGTGGGATAGGAGCTACGACACTGGACGCACTTATCATAGAAGCACAAGAGCGTGAACTCCCGCTGTATACCGTGGCGTCCTCTCCTCATATGCTGGACGGAAGAACGAAACCTGCCCTAATCAAGAAACTATCGGTATTCGTAGATCTGATCAAAGAGCTACGGCATGATTCTCTCACCATGCCGTTGGATGACTTCATGCGCAAGGCAATAATCCTCTCCGGTATACGGGATATGTATACAGACGGGACTATAGAGTCCGAGGGACGACTGGATAACCTTGACGAACTCATCAATGCCGTGAAAGATTATGTGGACAACCACTATGCCGAGTCGGATGAACCTGTAGGGATAGAGGACTTCGTGCGAGATATGGCACTCTTTACTGACCGTGATGAGCAGGACGATGATGCTCCGAAGGTTACTCTGATGACGATGCATGCCTCCAAAGGCTTGGAGTACTCTTTTGTCTTCTGTGTCGGATTAGAGCAGGGGATAATCCCCAGTGATCGATGCAATGCCCCCTCTGAGATAGAGGAGGAGCGTCGGCTACTTTATGTCGCGATTACTCGTGCCAAGACCAAGTGTACTCTCAGCTATGCGACGTCTCGTACCATGCGTGGAATGACCAATATCAGCCTCCCGAGCCAATTTCTCTTCGACCTTGATCCTGAGTATATTCACGATGCTACAGGTCTGCTCGACAGGAGGTCTTGTCGCCGGCCTATCAGACCCATGATGCCAGAGCGTCCAAGTACTCCACGCAGTGACGATTCCCCGAAGCGTAAGACCAGATACATAGGGCGTAAGACCGTCGGTGTTGATGGTCCTACCAAGTCCTCTCTATCGGACGAGATACAATCCTCTGTCCCCGAGTCTCGGTTTACTGAGGGTGATCGAGTGTTTCATCAGCATTTTGGTGGAGGGGTAGTGCTGGGATTCATGGACAGTATTTCCGGTACCAAGATTATCATCCGTTTCGACGAAGGGACTACACGGCACTTAATCCTTAAGTTTGCTAAGCTCGAAGACGAGTAAAATAGTTATACAATTCCCCAACCTCCCATTCATATGATGAAAGAACTTTTTCGCACCCTGAGGCGTTTCCTCCCACCATACAAGTGGTACGTGCTCGGGAACATTGTGTTCAGTATTCTTACTCCTCTGCTCAATCTTCTCTCCTTCTCGCTCATCATCCCGATACTGCGGATACTTTTCCAGATGGACAAGAGGGTCTACACGTTCATGTCATGGGAGGAAGCAGGTTTCTCACTCGATGGTCTGAGAGCGCTACCGGGACTGCTACAAAATAACTTCAATTACTACGTTCAGCAGCTTATTGCCACCCAAGGGGCATCCAGATCACTGCTGATCCTCGGGGTTTATCTGGTTTCTGTGACCCTCATCAAGGTATTGTCTCAGTACATGGGACTCTTCTTCATGATTCCGGTACGTACGGGGATCGTCAGGGATATTCGCAATGACATCAATAGTAAAGTACTACAGCTCCCGATCGCCTTTTTCAGCAACGAGCGTAAGGGAGACATTATAGCACGTATTACCGGTGACGTGAATGAGATCGAATACTCTGTGATGAGTTCGCTGGACATGCTGATCAAAAACCCTATCATGATCATTGTCTGCCTCATAGCCATGATAGCCATTAGTCCCCAGCTGACACTCTTCGTCTTCATTCTTCTTCCGATAGCCGGTTATATCATGGGACTGGTGGGCAAAAGACTCAAGAGAGACTCACTTGAGGGGCAAAACCAGTGGGGATTCCTGATCAGTATCATCGAAGAAACTCTCGGTGGCTTGAGGGTCATCAAGGCATTTCATGCCGAGCCGATGATGAAAGCACGCTTTGAGCGCCACAATAACCTCTTCCGCACCACCATCCGACGCGTCATGATGCGTCAGCAGTTGGCACACCCGATGAGTGAATTTCTCGGGACGGCAGCTATAGCAGTAGTTCTCTGGTATGGAGGGAGTCTTATCCTCGGTCAGGGTGATGCTTCGGGGCTGGATGCAAGCACTTTCATCTACTACTTGATTATCTTTTACAGCATCATAAATCCGGCCAAAGAACTCTCCAAGTGTCTCTACGATATTCGCAAAGGAATGGCTTCTCTCGAGAGGGTGGACAAGATTCTTTTGGCTCAAAATAACCTTACTGATCCGGCTCAACCACAGCCCGTGATCTTTGAGAATAACATTGAGTACAGAGGTGTATCTTTCCGCTACAATGAGAAGTGGGTGCTGCGTGATGTCCACCTCACTATCCCCAAGGGCAAGACGGTGGCTATTGTCGGAGCCAGTGGGTCGGGCAAGAGTACGCTCGTGGATCTCCTACCGAGGTTTCACGACGTTCAGCAGGGACAGGTCCTGATTGACGGTGTCGATATCAGAGCATTTCGCATGAGAGAGCTAAGGAAACTCATGGGATATGTCAACCAAGAGGCAATTCTTTTCAACGACACGGTTCGGCAAAATATTTCGTTTGGCGAAACAGATGCTACCCAGAGTCAGGTGAAGGAGGCTGCGATTGTCGCCAATGCGGATGAGTTTGTCAGTATTCTGCCCGAAGGCTATGAGACCAATATCGGAGACCGCGGTGGCAAGCTCAGCGGTGGGCAGCGTCAGCGGATCAGTATCGCCCGTGCTATCCTCAAGGATCCGGAAATCCTCATCCTTGACGAGGCTACCTCCGCCCTCGACACTGCCTCCGAGCGAATCGTACAGGAGGCTCTGGAGCGCCTGACAGAGGGACGGACAACCATCATCATCGCACACCGACTCTCCACGATCGTGGGAGCAGACGTTATTGTCGTCATGCACGAAGGACAGATCGTAGAGCAGGGCACACACGCCGAACTACTGGCCCTCAATGGTCGGTACGCCAACCTTGTCCGCATGCAATCCTTCTGATGCCTATCGGCGGTATCTACCATTATGACCTCCACGATGTCTTGTATTGACGTCGTGGAGGTCTTTCATTATCATGTGATGTCGGATACCGGAGCTTTCGGGATGTGCTCGAGGGAAGTATCACAGCTGTGATACACCATTGTAAGCAGATCCTATGTGCATACGTGCGCTAAGATTTCTCTGGGTCGTCGACGAAGCGATGACCCAGAGAAAGAAAAAGAAACCTCCGGGTTATCGTTTTATCGACGACCCAGAGGTTTCTGTCAAGGGTACCTACAAGTCCTGAATGAATGGTGAGGGACAGTTTACTACTGCAGTATGGGGATCCTTCACGACATCCTTGCACTAATTTACACTCATTGGGGTGAGTGATTGTTTTCAGGATGATATCTCTATTTCTCGCACCAATACTGCGTTAAATAATGCTTTGTTAGGTTGGGAATATTTACATATATTTGTACCTGATTATGGTGATGTGTCGGGCATCTGTCCGTCATATAAAAGGGAACCCAGTGAGAGTCTGGGGCAGTGCCCGCTACTGTAAGCTCGTGACACTTGGTCGTGTCACCCTTGTCGGAAAATCTCAAGAGCCACTTTTCTGGTCACAGAATGGGAAGGCATTCCGCAAGCATGGAGCAAGTCAGGAAACCTGCCGTACTCGGGACATACATATTTTTTCTCGGGCTAAGAAAAAGGGAATGTTTCTGGATAGAAGTATTATGACTTTTCGACGACGAGCACTCGGTGTGTTGCTTACTCTGCATCGTGTGTTAGGTACCCTCCTTTCGTTTGTGCTGCTGATGTGGTTCGTCAGTGGTATGGTGATGATTTACCACGAGATGCCGCAGGTGTCGGGTAAGGAGATGTCACATCTACCGATCCTTAAACCCTCTGCGGCAGACTCGCTGACCGTCTTTAGCCGTGATACCATAGCACTATATGACGATATTAGTCTTCGCTCGCACAAGGGTGTTCCCGTGTATGAAGTGCGGATGCGTGGAGGGGAGAGTAAGCTCATTGATGCCTATACACTCAAGGAGGTACAGGGGCGTACTACCCTCGACGAAGCCTATGCCATTGCCCGTACCTGGTGCGACTCTATCGCATCGGTAGAGGAGGTCAATAGGCTCGAACCATTCCTCCCCAGATCTTCTTATCGGCAGCACTTTCCCATATACAAGTTTAAGCTAAAGGATGTGGATCGTACCACTATTTACGTCTCCGGTCAGACGGGAGAAGTGGTACAGGCGACCACAGCATCCGAGCGATTTTGGAGTTGGCTCGGACACATTCCTCACTACGTATACTTCTGGCAGCTCCGCCAGCATAGAGAGGCGTGGATCGGTGTGGTGACTTGGGTAGGTTCGTTGGGTGCACTCATGTGCTTGTCGGGAGTCGTCATTGGGATTATCATGAGCATCAAAGTCTGGCACCGAAAGCACAAGTTACGGTCTCCGTACCGTAAGCCTTACTATCTCAAGTGGCACCATATCCTTGGACTGCTTTTCGGTTTCTTCATGTGCACGTTTGCTCTTAGTGGGGTGTACTCTCTTCATCCCCTCCCGCGTTGGATGGACAAAACGGTGGATCGGAATTTCCCCCGGGACGCCACCCGTGAGACTCCTATCGCGGTTACGGATAAGCTCTACGCAGATCTGCGTGCTATCCTCTCCACCGAGGCGGATGTGCGAGGCATCACCGTCAGGCAGTTTGACGGTCAGCCGTACTACCGTATCACTCGGGCAGACGGATATAGGTATGTCAGTGTCCGAGACGGTCATCTCGCAGAGCACCTCATCACCCGTGAGGATGTGGAGCAGTACCTCTCCCGTCGGGTGCGTGACCTCTACACCATAGACCGCATTACTCAGTATGATATGTACTACACTGGTCGCAAAAACTCCCCTTCCGAGCTTCCTGTCTATAGGGTCTCTGTCGATAATCCGGACAGGTACGTCATTTACGTTGCTCCCATATCCGGAGATGTCCGGGTCATGAGCACCGCCGCCAGGACGAAGAGCTGGTTTTATCCTAAGTTTCACAACTTCCGCTTCGGCTTCTTCGCCAATCATACTATCCTACGTCAGGTACTCGTATGGACACTGCTCCTCGGTGGCGCTGTCATTAGTATGACCGGTGTCGCTCTCGGCTTACGATACCTCTGTAGGCTGGGGATACGCCTGATCCGCAGACGAAAAGGCTGAGGTTACTGATCATTCCTTACGGCATATTTATTCACTTTATTATACCCTAATTGTTATTCATGATGAGACGATTATCGTTACTCTGCCTGTGCGCTATATCAGGGATTACCCTCTCCATGGCACAGCAGGCTCCTATTGACAGCGTGCGTATGTACAACCTTGGTGAATTTGAGATCACGGGGCAGCGCAAGGTCACTTTACATATGTCCAAACTCCCAGTTCCCCTCGCCAAGCTCCCTCTCTCCGTTACTCAGATCAGTGGCGACGAGATGCGCTCCAGAGGTATCTACGAGATACAGGATGCGGTAAGGTTCGTTCCCGGAGCCAACTTCCGCTCCAGTTACGGAGCCTTTCAGCAGCTATATGTGCGAGGCTTCGGCATGACTCCGATACACTACGACGGGATGCGTGACGAGCGAACCTCCATAAACACCAATCCGCAGATAGACCTCTCTAGCGTTGAGAGCATTGAGGTTCTCAAGGGTCCCGCGGGTGTGCTCTTCGGTCACTCGGCTGTCGGAGGTGCCGTGAACGTCGTGCGTAAGCAGGCTACCGGACGCAATGAGTTCTTCTCTCGCGTAGCACTCGGATCCTATGGCTACAGGCAGGCTAACATCGCCAAGGGTGGTCGGCTCTTCGGTCCTGTCAACTACTATACCACCCTCAACTATTCTAACCAGGATGGCTACCGTCGGATCAATAACAACCGTGTCAGTTGGTACGGTGCACTGAGGGCACAGTGGGACAATAACGATCTTCAACTGCGTGCCAATTATCATCGAGACTTCTATGCTACCGACGCCGGCCTCCCAAAGATGCTACGTGATTCTGCCTTTCATGCAGATGGCTCTCTCTTCATGAAACCCTACCAGCTTAACCCTTATATCAAGGACATCAACGTGAGGTACAATAACGAGAGTGACTTCATGTACAATACAGGAGCTTCCATTGCCGGTAAATACAGTCACCGCTTCTCCCGTCACTTCAATCTCACAGATGCTTTCATGATAACCTGTGATGACATTGACTACTTCAGCACCGAGGCTCTCACTTATCCGGAGAGTAATGATGCGATATACCCACACTACTATCTGGCAAAGGGCAAGAAAAAGTATATTGACCTTGCTCACGTACGTATCTCCAGTCCTCTCCGCTTTGATCACTATACCCAGATATACCAAAACCAACTTGACCTGAACGGTTCCTTTGGTTCAGATTATTGGAAGCACAATTACCTCTTCGGCTATGCAGTATCCTACATGCGCCGTACGACCTTCAAGGGGTCTGACGTCGAGGGTTCCGATCCCTCTAAGTTCGTCAATCCGGGCTCTCCCGATGTCTACGGCCCCGGGGTACAATCCCTCGTGAGTGTCGAAAATCCTGGTAGCATGGGTTACATGCGTGAGCGATTCAGCAACGCTACTCCTCTCCACATGCTCACCAGTGGTGTCTATATCCAAGATCTCATGGAGATAGGCAAAAAACTGCAGGTGATGCTCTCTCTGCGCTACGACCACTACACGTACATGAGCACGTCGGTGACGGTGATAGATCGGAAACGTAAGTTCGACGACCCCGGGCTGGACGCCTATCGCAAGATCGTCAACCGTGCCCTCACCTACCGTGTCGGCGCAGTGTACGAGCCTGTGGACGGCTGGCAGATCTACGGATCGGCATCATCATTCTTCATGCCCAATCGTACGTTCTACAATAAGAGGGTCATCTACGTAGATGCCAATGGTAAGGAATTTACTCCCGTGGAGAACCAAGAGATATTCAAGCCTCTCAAGGGCTACCAAGCTGAGGTGGGGACGCGTGCGGAGATTGGTAATATCGCCACTCTCAATGCCTCTGTCTACTACATCCGACAGTACAATAATGTCAAGTCTCTCGGCACTGCAAAGCGCATGCTCGATGGGGTAGAGACGGATATGACGATCAGTGGACAAGTAGGCTCTGTCACGTCCAAAGGCTTTGAACTTGACGCTACCGTATATCCTATGCAGGGGATGACGCTCTCCGCAGGATACGGATTTACCGACATCCGCTACACCAAGCTGGCGAAGAATCCATACCTCGATGTGGATGCAGAGGAGGGTAACCCTCTCACTAATGTACCTAAGCACAACTTCTACACCTACGGCAGCTATGTCTTCGATAAAGGTGCACTCAAGGGATTGGGACTTGACTATAGCATAACCTACACCGGCAAGATCTATCGTGACTATGGTCGCAATGAAACCTATCCGGGCTATACTCTCGTCAATGTCGGGGTATCGCATATGATAGCCAAGAATATCACGGCTCGTCTTCAGGTGGATAACCTGCTTGATAAGAGGGTATTCAATACATCATTTGGACTTCAGATGATGCCTAACCAGCCACGTACCTTCAACTTCAGCGTGACCTATCATCTGCGCTGACGTGGTGCAGTGATACCATCGGGCATCACTCCCTGTCCGAAATAAGAGTTCCGGGGCGTCTGGGTGATCAGTGCTCCGGAGTTCTCTATGGATTTAAAATCATCAATGATTTGGATGCATTTTTATTTCAGGGAGTTGTCTACTGTTACGTCAGGATGAGCTCCCGAGCCTGTAGGGACCGTGACTGTATGATGTGTCGTAGTTGGCTCAGATTTCTCTGGGTCGTCGCTCTTGCGACCTCCCATTACTTGTCTTCGCAACCTCTGGGTCATCGATGAAGCGATGACCCAGAGGTTTTTTGGGGGAACTGACCGATGTCTTTTGCTCATTAACCCACTCCTTCCACGTAGCGGTATGGGGTGATGAATTGAGATGAGTGGGGAGAATTAGAGGGAGCGGCACAGAGGAGCC
>JBAKGE010000162.1:0-1519 GCA_037191085.1 Porphyromonadaceae bacterium
TGTGGCATCCCTGCCCATACGATACATAGGGTCATCTACCGCCAGAAGATAGTCGGCGGAGAGACAACGTATGACGTGGGCTACAATAAGTCCGAAGTAGGCACGATATACATCGTAGACGAAGCATCCATGATCAGCAACCATCCGGAAGGATTTTCACCCTTTGGCAGCGGTCGACTTCTGGATGATCTCACAGACTTTTGCTTCAGCGTCGATAATGCCAAGATTCTACTTATCGGTGACGACGCCCAGCTCCCGCCTGTCGGCACAGAGCTAAGCCCTGCCCTTGATCCAAGTTACCTACGGGGATATTGTTCGGAGTTGCATACAGGAGTACTCTCGGATATTGTCCGACAGGAGGGGGCGAGTGAAATCGTATTTACCAGCTTCCTACTTCGCTCTCGTATCCTCGATCTTATGGAGGGCAAGCCCTGGACAAAACCCCTGCTCCCTATGCCCGCACAGGATCGAGAGATCTCCGTCATCGGTGGATACGACCTTCCGGATATGCTGGAGCATTCCTTTCGGACAGCAGGAAAGGAGGAGACGGTACTAATCACACGATCGAATAAAGATGCAGAGGAGTACAATCGCAGCATACGACACCACACACTGTACTACGACGATGAGGTTATCCCCGGAGAGCACATGATGGTAGTACGCAATAATTACCTCTACACCCCAAAGGATGAGGAGGGAAAGGTAACAAGTAGCTTCATCGCGAATGGCGAAATACTCAAGGTCTTAGGCACCTATCGGTCGAGAGATCTCCATGGATTTAAGTTTCGTGAAGCCGAGTTCGTGGACAGTAGTGGTGCCTTTGTCAGTGCAAATATCATTATAGACGGGCTATACAATGGCTCGCCTGCTCTCACTCCGGAGCAGAGGGAAGCGCTGTACGATAGTGTCGTGCTGGACTATCCCGAGTGTACATCACGCCGCGCCCTTTTCCTCAAGCTCAGAGAAGATCCCTATCTCAATGCGCTACAAATCAAATACTCCTATGCCATGACCTGCCACAAGGCACAAGGCGGACAGTGGAAAGACGTGTACCTCAGCTTCGGCTATCTCACTCCCGAGATGATTGACCTCACCTTCTGTCGTTGGCTATACACCGCTATCACGAGAGCCACCGACCACCTATATATCCTCAATCCTCCCTCATTTATCTTCGGTGAAGGGTAATCACTCGATTCGACAAACTGAGAGCATACCCACAATGAAATAGGCACACCCTTGCCATCTATCGGGCAAAACCAAATCTCCTCACCCTTGGGCACTATCCCTCAACGGGAGGTTCGACGTAAAAAACGAAAGGCATTGCTTCGGGGATCATCATCAGCTCGATAAATCCAAGGAGATCAACACAGGAATTTGAGAAAAAATCCCCTATCGCAAACGAATCCTCCTCCCATTCATCCCAAGGACATCTCAACATGCCCTAAAAAAGCTCTGGGTCGTCGACAAATCGACCTCCCAGAGCTTTGGGAGACAACCTCCGGGAGGTCGATTTGTCGAC
>JBAKGE010000056.1:0-12660 GCA_037191085.1 Porphyromonadaceae bacterium
AAAACTTCGGGGTCGTAGACAAATCGACCTCCCAGAGCTTTGGGAGACAACCTCCGGGAGGTCGATTTGTCGACGACCCAGAGCTTTTTGACCACATATACAAACCTATGGTGTCGTTCAATGAGGGCTGCCGCAATAGACACTGTGTCCTAAAAGGAGAACTTGTCCGACGGATCTCGTCCCCTCAGCGAGCGAGCCGTACGGTAAAATCCCGACCACTACCCTCAAAAACAAGCTTCCCTTCCTTGGCCAACCAACCAAGGGCGAGGAGAACTTCTCGTTCGGTAGAAAGTTTGGTTTGTTTCTTAATAGACTTGAGATCCATAGGTGCTATGGCTCCGTCAAGGACGTGCCACACAATACCCGCATTAGTTCCGATTTTCTCTATCATATTCATCTCTAATAATTTAAGCAGTGATTATCTACCCTTCCTACGCAAAGATACAATTTTTCACGCGACAAGTACCATTACTCCAGTTACCAGATCACCAGTTCGTCGGTAAACAAATACTGATTCACATCAGGAAGCTCATAATGCACTCGAACGTATCTGGCTCTACGGTTCGGGTAGAAGTGAAAGGTCTCCATACGCAAGCGCATATCCTGCTGGTCGGTGGTGGAGTACACACGATCCACGACATCATACGTCTTGCCATCTACGGATATAGACAACTCTACCCATGCCGGCATGAATACGGACGGCGTACGGTCGTGCATGGCTCTCGTGAATATATGACTGAGCATCATTTCCTCGCCCATATCCACTGTTCCTATCGTCGACTTTCCACGGCAATTGCCCAGCCAACGCCCGTCTAAGTACGTAATACTCCCTCTCCAGCCGTCGAGAAGAGCGATTGAATCGCCACCGGCAGGGTACTTCCCGTCTATCGGGGTCTCGAAGGTCATCACCTTACCTATTCCCTTGTGGTAGTCGAGACGTAACGGATATCCCGTACCGAGCAATTGACCGTCACGAAAAAGTCCTGCTACTACTGTCGCACTATCCGTAACCACTATCGGGTTGTCCTCCAGGTACAAAGGACTATCCGGAGTAGGTACTGTACCATCGAGAGTATACCGAATGTCAGCCGGGTAAAGCTCAGATGACAGCTTCACGGATATTCGGTGATTGATGCTGTCTACACCCATGACTGTGGAGAGGTTATTGGTGAGGTCGTAGGTCGAGACTCCCCTTTTCTTGAGGGCATCCACGTGCCCATTGACTCTCAAGCGAAAGCTCTCCCAGTCCTTAATTTCCGGTCTCGTCCAGGCGATCTCCGACACTGCCAGCAGGCGAGGAAAGGTCATATAGTCCGCATGCTCTGGATCGAGGACATATTCCGTCCACAGATTAGCCTGTACCCCCTTCACGTGCTTCTGATAGTCTGCACCGAGCTGTGCAGGCATAGGGTCATAGGCATATACTTTCTCTATGGTGGTATATCCGCCATTCGCTCTTCGCTCTGCTGTCAGAGGGTTCTCCTGATAAAAGTCGAAATAGAGATGGGAATTGGGGACCATAATTACATCATGTCCCTGACGAGCAGCTGCGATACCTCCCTCCTCGCCACGCCATGACATTACTGTGGCATTAGGTGCCAATCCACCCTCAAGTATCTCATCCCAGCCGATGATAGAGCGACCTCTACCATTGACATACTCCTCTATCCTATGTATCATATAGCTCTGTAGTTGATCCACAGAGCTCCAGCCCTTCTCTGCCATGAGTGCCTGACACTTGGGACACGTCCGCCACGCCACCTTGCCGGCTTCGTCGCCACCTATATGAATGTATGGGCTGGGGAAGACAGCCATGACCTCGTCCAGTACCGTCTGTAAGAATACAAAGCTCTCCTCATTAGCAACGCAGAAGTCGCTCTCATGAGCCTCTGCACTACCACTACAACTGAGGTGGGGATACGCATAGAGAACCTCCTCACTATGACCGGGCATTTCTACCTCTGGTATCACAGTGATACCACGCTCAGCGGCATATGCTACTATCTCTCTTGCCTGCTCTTGTGTGTAGTAGCCTCCGTATGCTACCTTCGTGCCAGAGGTGGCGTAACGTCTGTCTCGCTCCACCCACCACTTCGTCCAGTCGCTTTGTGTTCTATAGGCCGTCTTGCCCGTCAGTTCGGGATATGCCTTGATCTCCAGACGCCACCCTCCCGCATCGACCAGGTGCCAATGCAGGCGGTTGAACTTGTACCTCTGCATCTCATCCAACAGGTGCTTCACATACTCCGGTCCCATAAAATGCCTACTCTCATCAAGCATGAACCCACGGTACTCGAACCGTG
This sequence comes from Porphyromonadaceae bacterium, assembly GCA_037191085.1. Classification (GTDB taxonomy): domain Bacteria; phylum Bacteroidota; class Bacteroidia; order Bacteroidales; family Porphyromonadaceae; genus Porphyromonas_A. Next base: position 2,304 of record JBAKGE010000056.1, read on the forward strand.
GTTGATCCACGATATCTACGATAGGAAAGCCTACCGGTGTCACGAGCTGTCTCAGCGTCTGTACCGCATATCCCATACCGTCTTCTCCGCCAGCCAGTACTCGGATACACTCATCGCCTACGTGTATCTCGTATGCATCGGAGGCGAGGTCAGTACTCAGTTCTATCGCCACCGCACTAACGGGAGCACCCACCTCCACATCCAGAGCGGGCAAACCTGCACTCACGAGTGTCTCATTAAGCTCTTGGCAGAGGAGCAGTGTACGCACTTCATCATTCGGTAAGGAGATGATATAGGGTTTGGCGAGGGGAGTGTATAGGGAATCTCTCCACACTACACTCTGTGGCATCGGTATCAGTGCAGGGAAACTCTCGAGTTTATTGGGGCGGTAAGCACACGATGCTAGGAGGAGTAGGCCTAGGAATAGGCCTGTACAGTATAGTCTCATCAGGGGATACAATCGGGGGAAAATAGTGTGTCAGAGTTTATGCTTCGTCGGGGGTATTTTCATCATCACGTAGCTCCATATCGGTCTGTACGGACTGCATGTATGCACGGACTGCTTGGGTCAGTTTATGATTGAGTTCATACTTAGGCAGAGCGCAGATACGCACCTCATTAGGCTGAAGATCTATGTCCATCTTGGCTGTACCTACGAGGATATGGTGGTGCTCATACAGGTATTCAGCTATCTCCTCTGCACTATGATCCCGGAGGGTCATGACGAAAAAGGGGACACTACTTCCCGTAATCTCTATGCCGTCGATCTTCTCCAATTCCTGCTGTAGCTCCCTAGACTCACGGTGCCACTTGCGGATAGGGATAGTAAATGTAGCTGGATGAAGGAGGACATAGCGAGCCGCCTCCAGGGCAATAGACGACACAGATCGTGGGATAAGATTCTTACGTAACCTATCGCACAGATCTGTGGTGGCAGCGAGATAGCCGACCCGCAAACCGGCAAGGTTATAGGACTTGGAGAAAGAGGAGATGACCACGAGGTTACGATACTTACGGACATCATTGGGCTTCAGTGTATCCTCCAGCAGGTAGGCTGACATAGTCACGTCCACCACGAATATGACCTCCGGATTTTCGCGTACGAGTGTCAGCAGCGATCGTCGAGAGTACGTACGCCCATCAGGGCTGCTGGGAGTACTCAGCCAGACATAGTCCTGCCCTGTCACCTCGAGCTTGGACAGATCTCGGACATCCCGCACCTCCGTGATCTGATGCTCGCTACGATCGAGAGCATGACGGATCTCCATGTAGGATGGTGTGAGGAGCAGAGAGCGAGCACCTCGATGTGACGATGCCACGAGGTGAAGTGCCCCCGTGGCACCCTCGGTGATGATGATCTGCGACTCCTTCACCTCCAGTCGACGAGAGAGCAGCCGGCTGAGGGTCTCCGCCTCGCGCTCGGGATGATGTGATATGAGTCCTATATTGCTGATCAAGTGCCCGTACATGTGATCCAGGGATACTCCTGTCCACTGTAGCGTACTAAAGTCATAGAGTACAGACTCCTGCATATGCTCTGATCTATTGTTCTGCATGGCGAATCAGTTTATCTTTCGTGTTCAAAAAGCAAAGTGATAAAATAACTAAAACATCTACATGCTCGCCCTACCTTTCGCAGCACACGTAACCGCACACCATCTAAGGGAAAACACGCCGTACAAAGGTACCAAAAAAGAAGTCGTACAACCACCCCGCCCCTTCTGTCCAAATCTCCCCATGAATCTATCCTCTATTGCGAATCGATACCTCAGTTCATATCCCTTGCACATGATTCGCTCCTCTCGAAAAAAAGCTCCGGGACATCGGCTTATCGATGACCCAGAGCTTTTTAAAAATTTCTCTGGGACGTCGACAAACCGACGACCCAGAGAAATCCAATGCCTACTCCGACGCTACTGTAAATTATTGATATTAAAGTAGTCAACGAGGTACCACAGCCCACTGCTCTTGCGGATGAAGGTATACTCCTCAGCGACCTCCGAATTGAGCCACCCGGTACAGAAGACTACCGAGTCTTGCTCCATCACGCTCCATGCGGAGAAGAAGCCGTCCTCGTCGGGTTTCTTTTGCTCGAATATATTGCCCTCCGTATTGGCAGGAAGTTGGCAAGAAGCATCATGGAGGGTCACCCGAGTCTTGCGGAAGTTCGGATCGGATGTGAACCTCCCCACGAAATCTCTGAATGCCTCAGCTCCACGATTACATGCTGCGGTATCGGAGGAGAAACGGGCTTGATTTTCGACAAAAATCTGGAACCCCTCCTGAGATATAGTGGCAGAGGTCTGGGAGTCTATTATCTGCTCCGCCTGAGCGATAGAAATGGTGTCTGATACCGCACGAGAGTGCTGATCCTCCTTTTGACCATCCGACTTTGAACCACACGAAGAGGAAAATACTGCAAGAGCAGTGGCACAAAAAAGTGCCGAAGTGTAAACATTTCTACTGATCATTACTTCAGGAAAAACAAATGAAGGAACACAAATAAGGTAATACAAACAGTACGGCTCTGCAGGGAGCTGTATACCCAAATATTGATTCACGCAGCCCTCGGTCAAAAACCTGCACAAATTTACTCCTTTTTTACAGAATGCAAATAAATTTTAATACGACATTCATGTATCAGAGTGTTAAAAATATCGCCCCTCATTTTTGACTGCCTCCCGGTGTTTTCGCTCCATGCTTCAGGCTCCATATCGCTCTAATAACCAAGGGATCAAAAGCAAACTCTACCAAAGTAGTAAAACCCTATGCTTAGGACAGCTTGGAGTCGGTACACATATGGCACATGCGTGTGTCTCGTGCCGTGCCATTATTCATAGACCGGGACACAAAGCACATAATTATACTTAACGCAGACAATCGAATTCTGAATATTTCCGTATATTTGCCCGATAAGATGAACTACTAATCCTATATTTAATCATATCATCACTAGAAGACCAAAATGTCGCGAATTATCAGAAACACCATCATCACATCTATTGCATGTATGACTTTATTCGTTACCGGTTGCGATTCCAAGAAGGGCGGTACCCCCCTGAAGGATAATCCACTTGCCGAAGTGAGCACTCTCCCGTTCGAAGCTCCGGATTTCAGCAAGATCGAGAATGCACACTACTTGCCGGCGATCAAGGAAGGTATCAATCAGCAGCGTGCTGAGATTCAAGCTATCATCAACAACACCGAAGCACCGACATTTCAGAACGTAATACTGGAATATGAAAAGAGTGGCAAGCTCCTCCACCGCGCAGTGAGCACTTTCTTCGCGCTCGCCAGCGCTGAAGGTACCGACGAGATCCGTGCTATCGAAGAAGAGGCAATCCCACTATTGTCTGCATGGGGAGACGAACTGGCGTTTAACCAGGAGTTCTTCAATAAAGTAAAGGCTGTGTATGACAACGAGTACAATACCCTCCAGGGCGAAGATCAGAAGCTCCTCAAGGAGATATATGAGGGATTCGTAAAGAATGGAGCGACTCTCGATGCTGACAAGAAGGCTGAGCTGGAGAAGATCAATGCTCGCATCGCTGTACTGGAGCAGCAGTTCGGCAACATCATGACCGAGTGTCGCAACGATGCTACCGTGTGGGTCGAGAATGAAGCAGAGTTAGCTGGCATCAGTGAAGCCGACAAAGTTCAACTCAAGGCTGATGCTGAACAGCTCGGTGGTCAGGCTCCGTACGCTATTCTCATCATGAATTACACCCAGCAGAACATCATGGCATCTCTGGATAATAGAGCCTTAAGAGAGAAGATCTTTAATGCCTCTATACACCGTGCCGACGGCACCAATAAGCACAATACATTCGCTATCGTGGCTGAGATGTCCAAGCTCCGTGCTCGGAAGGCCGAGATCCTTGGCTTCGAGAATTTCGCTGCATACAATCTGCACGATACAATGGCCAAGAATACAACCAACGTACAGAACTTCCTGAGCTCTCTCATCTCTGCATACGTACCTGCAGCTACCAAAGAAATGAAGGAAATACAGGAATTCGCCCGTCGCACCGAAGGCTCAGATTTCGTACTCCGACCTTACGACGTAGCTTACTATGCCGCTAAGATGAAGCAGGAGAAGTTCAACTTTTCTACCGATGAAGTAATGCCTTACTTTCAGGTGGACTCCGTACTGATCAATGGTGTGTTTTATGCAGCAAATCGCGCATATGGACTGACCTTTGAGGAGCGTAAGGATATCCCTGTATACCACAAGGACGTGAAGGTATATACCGTATTCGACAAGGACGGTAGCGAACTTGCACTCTTCTACTTCGACCCGTTCCGTCGTCCCACCAAGCGTGGTGGAGCATGGATGGATCAGTTCATCAAGCAGAGCCGCTTCAATGGCACAAAGCCTGTAGTATTTAATGTATGCAACTTCACTAAGGCACCCGAAGGTCAGCCTTCACTCCTGACGTGGAATGACGTAACTACCCTCTTCCACGAATTCGGACACGGGCTGCACGGCATGTTTTCGAACGTAGAATACGCTACTCTTAGCGGCACAAACGTACCTAATGACTTCGTAGAAATGCCCTCACAGTTCAATGAATACTTTGCGAGCGTGCCAGAGGTATTTAGTCACTATGCACGTCATTACGAAACTGGCGAGGCGATGCCCGAGGAGCTGAAGAGCAAGATGCTTGAGTCGATTAATTACCTCCCTGCATACTCATTGGGCGAGAACTTACAGTCGACTTCTATCGATCAACTGTGGCACATGCGCTCGTCCGCCGACGCCGTATCTGAAGCAGATGCTCCTAGCTTTGACACCAAGTCTCTCGAAGCTCTGGGGCTGAACATGTCGCAGATTGTTCCCCGCTATGCATCCTCATACTTCAACCACGTTTGGGGCGGTGGTTACGCTGCCGGATACTACAGCTACCTATGGTCCGAAGTTCTTTCATCCAACGTAAGTGAATTCTTCACCAAGAACGGTGCTCTCAATCCAGAGGTAGGTCAGAAGTACCGTGACCTCATCCTCAGCGTAGGGAATACGGTAGATCTGGGTAAGGCCTTCAGTGACTTTACAGGTCTTGCTGAGCCGGATGCCGATGCACTCCTCAGGGCAAGGGGGCTGAAGTAACCCACTATCTCATGGGAAATCCTTAGGATTCTTCCCTTTTCTTAGAGAAGCCCCGAGCATTCCGGATGGAGTGCTCGGGGCTTCGTCGTACACTGGGTCAATGTGCTTGGCTCCTATTTTTTGATTATGTTTGTACTTATAGTAGGATCACACATAAAATGATATAAATATGGCAATAAGTCATCCCGAAAATAGCGAAGAATATAAAGGACTAAAGGTAAATTCAGGTGTCAATAATGTCCCCACCGTTAACCCCTATCTCAAACAACGTAAGCGCAGGGTATTCACCGCAGAGGAGTACGTCAAGGGTATTCTGAGAGGTGATCGCTCCATGCTCGCACGTGCCGTGACACTGATAGAGAGTACCCTTCCTGAGCATCAGGAGATGGCACAGAAGGTGATCGAACTTTCCCTACCGTACGCAGGCAAATCTGTGCGCGTAGGGATTACAGGGGTACCTGGAGCGGGCAAGAGTACATCGATCGACGCTTTCGGCATGCACGTCCTCAGCCAAGGACACAAGCTGGCTGTCCTTGCCATAGATCCCTCCAGTGAACGCTCCAAGGGCAGCATTCTAGGCGATAAAACACGCATGAATGCCCTCTCCAAGGAGAAGGATGCTTTCATCCGCCCCAGCCCATCCGCCGGTTCGCTCGGAGGCGTAGCTCGTAAGACCCGAGAGACGATAGTACTCTGCGAAGCTGCAGGCTTCGATACAATATTTGTAGAGACTGTCGGTGTCGGACAGAGCGAGACCGCAGTGCACTCGATGGTGGACTTCTTCCTCCTCATCCAGCTGGCTGGTACCGGCGACGAACTACAGGGCATCAAGCGCGGTATCATGGAGATGTGCGACGGCATAGTCATCAATAAAGCGGACGGAGACAATATACCCAAGGCAGAGTTGGCAGCCCAGCACTTCCGCAATGCCCTGCACCTCTTTCCGGCATCGGAGAGCGGTTGGGTACCACGGGTACAGACATACTCCGGATTCTATTCGCTCAATATAGACAAGGCATGGAGTATGGTAGATGAGTATATAGACTTCGCGAAGAAAAACGGCTACTTTCAATTCAACCGCAACCGACAGTCCAAATACTGGATGTATGAGAGCATCAACGAAGGACTCAAAAACTCCTTCTATCGCGATCCGGAGGTACAGGCTCACCTCAAACGAGTTGAGCAGGACGTCCTGAATAATAAACTCAGCTCATTCGTAGCGAGCGCTCAACTCCTCCACACCTACTTCAATCACTTAGATAAGACCGGTCCTACCAATGAATAATAAATCATTCTATGCCCTAATAGCCCTCGTCGCCATTATAGATCTCGTACTGGTAGTTCGGCCGGTGACATATGGAACCCTTGCAACTCGGTCGATACTCTGTGGAGGTGCACTCTACTACGTTGTCCAGATCCTGCGTAACAAGGAAAGAATAACTATCTACTTCCCCTTCATGGTCATCTTCGCCGTGCTCTACAACCCCGTGGCACCTTTTATACTCCCCGAATGGTCGTGGCTGCTATTGGACATCGTATCACTGGCAGTATTCTATATCCTGTCTCGTTCTACCATTCTCCCGGGAGGGGTGACACACAAGGATCCGATCAATGCATCCAGAGATAAAAACTCCCAAGACCAATGAGACCTCATCATTTACTCCTCTACTCTCTCTTCCTCGCTCCCCTTATTTTGAGCTGTGGGTCCTCCTCTCGAGAAACTGAGGAAGGCATCCTAAGCCACCTGCACGAAGTAGCTAAGCTCGAGCTGATAGAGCAGCGCAGCGAGGAGGTCATCATGATATCGGGGAGTGGAGAGTCGCTGAACACAATATCATCGCTTGAGGATGCCATGACCTACCTCGATGACCTCCTACGGGTAGGGCAGCGCGTAGGGGTCTATTCCTTCGGGCACTATGCCGTCGCATACATAGACCTCTCACAGCTATCCATAGAGGACATCTCACTGTCATCAAAAGGCAAAAAAGTCACGCTTACCCTACCCTCCGTACAGGTAGAGCCTATCGGTCGTAGCGGGGAGATCAAACTCCTGCACGAAAGAGTGACCGGGACCCGACGTCCGATTACCTCCGAAGAACGCTCACAGGTACAAGCCAAAGCCACAGAGCAAGCGCGCGAACGTATCAAACCCGGTTCTCCCAATCACACCGCTCTCGTGCAGCAGGCCAAAGAACAGGCGATAGCATACTTCACAGGACTCTTTCGTAGCAAAGGATACGAGGAGATCTCCATACACTTCAGACTGCAATTTTACACACCGTCGCCATGACCTCTCATAGTCACCGATCTCCACAAAGTCGCATACGCAACATAATCATTGCCACCACTGCGATATTTCTCATCGTCGCCGGGCTCCTCATCAGTGCTCATCTCCGTGGGCGCCGTGCCAGTGAAACCACGCACAGGATCCTCTACAGTACTATCGCAGATGTGCGATCTATCGTCCGTATTACCTCCCTGGAGGGCGTCCGCTCCGTGCCTGTGAAGTATGAGAAAAATGGCATAGGAGCATTCGGCATAGGGTCATACCGCTTCCGTATCTCCTACGACGTGGAGCGACTGGAATCATACATACAGGGAGATACTATCGTAGTGCGCCTACCGCACGAGACAGTCACCATCCTCGAGGACGAGGGTCAGGGATTCAAAGTGCTAGATGTGTGGGGAACGAATGTCCTCAGTCGCATGGCCGGTCCACGACTCTCCATAGAGCAGGAGAATCAGATGCGCTCCCAAGCCATGGCACAGGTACGGAGCGATCTCAAGCACGAGGGCGTAATCTCCCAAGCACGTAGCCACGCTCTCACTCTCATCAGCGACATGCTAAGCCTTGTCCCCGGTACCGTCATCGTCCTTAGCCCCGATCAGGCTCTCCCCTCAGAAAATATGGTGGGAAAAATCTGTCCGGATCCGGAACTAACTCTACCCACTCCACACTGAGTCGGGCAGCGACCAGTGGGACAATCGACGCGACGACTTCCCGTATCCGCATAAAAATTTCTCTGGGTCGTCGATGCATCAATGTCCCAGAGGTTGTCAGACAAAGCTCTGGGACATTGATGCATCGACGACCCAGAGCTTTTCGAGACCACGCACCGCACCCTTCCGAAGCACAATACAGAATACGCGCCACTGATTCACTGCCATATCGGACCCTGAGTGAATGGGAGAAGAGGGCATGATTTGTATAGGTCAAAGAAAAGTTCTATCTTTGCAGAGATTTCAGAGGAGGGCGTCTCCTTGCGATCCTTGTCCCATGGTGTAATGGTAGCACTACAGGTTTTGGTTCTGTCTGTTGAGGTTCGAATCCTCATGGGACAACACATTAATTCATCGAACACCTTCCTTTGGTCTGAGTTTTTGATCATTGGGGGTGTTTTTTAGTTATTGGAGATTATGGTGATGACTTCGACAGACAAAATACCGGCTCTACGCCCTACCCTGATCATGGAGACCTCATGGGAAGTGTGCAATAAAGTCGGTGGTATCTACACCGTACTTAGCACTCGCTCTGCTACGATGATAGAGCAGTATGGGACAGAGAGAGTTCTTTTCATCGGACCTTGGTTTGACCAAAACGATCAAAAGGACTTCTGCCCGTCGGATGACCTCCAAGAGCTACAGCAGACATTGAGTGCCGAAGTAGGACTATCTCTGCACATCGGGCACTGGGAGGTGCCCGGGCGTCCTCGCTGCATACTGGTAGACTACAAACCCCTATACGAAGAGACAGGAGCACTGTATTTCGAGATGTGGGAGCACTACGGTCTCCGAGGCGAAATGGGTTACGGAGACTATGACGAGTCGTGCCACTTCGCTATCGCTGCCGCTATGGTCATGAGGGCATATACGAGGCATTGGGACTCGGAACGTCCGGTAGGAATATTCAATGAGTGGACCACAGGAATGGGGCTACTGTGGCTCCGACTGCATGCCCCCAAGGTGGCGACAGTATTCATCACACATGCCACGACGGTCGGTCGATCCATAGCAGGCAATGGCAAACAATTGTACAAGTACATGGAGGGTTATCATGGAGACCAGATGGCAGAGGAGCTTGGAGTTGTGGGCAAGCATGCGATAGAAAAGAGGGCTGCCTGGACGGCAGACGCCTTTGGAACCGTGAGCGAGGTGACGAACATCGAATGTAAACAGCTACTGGACAAGGGATCAGATCAAGTCGTTTACAATGGATTCGAGCAGGACTTCCTCCCCAATTCTGAGAGGTACCAAAATCTCCGTAGAGATGGTCGTCGAAAGCTCATCCAAATCACACAGACACTCTATGGATGTCACATCGACGACGGTGCCTTCGTCGTAGCAACGAGCGGACGTAGTGAGTACCGCAATAAGGGATTGGATGTATTCATCGAATCTCTAAGGACACTAGCAGAGCGATGCTCCCATAGGCAGATCATAGCAGTGATAGCGGTTCCCTCATGGGTCAAGGGGGCACGAACAGGGATACGTTTCGGCATAGAGAGCGGTGAAGAACTGACAATGCCGATGCGCACACCTTACATCACACACGAGTTACATGACCCTGATCACAATCCTATCCTCGGGCACCTACGTAACCTCAGTACACTGTGGGGCGGGAGTGTGTACCCGCTATTCGTTCCCTCATACCTCGATGGCAACGATGGCGTACTGGACATCTCCTACTATGACCTCTTACCAGCCCTCGATCTCTCCGTCTTTGCGTCCTACTATGAACCATGGGGGTACACTCCTTTGGAGAGTATAGCGTTTGGGGTACCGACTGTCACCACTGACAAAGCAGGCTTTGGGCTATGGGCTCGCCAGCACATACAGGGCACAGGGATATCAGAGGGAATAGTAGTATTGGAGCGGTCAGACGAAAATTTCGATGCCCTCGTAACCAATATCGCCAATACCATACAGCACTACTCCGAACTCACAGCTGAGCAGAGAGTCGAGGCGATAGAAGGCGCACGTAAGACAGCACTGAGGGCTGACTGGCACCACTTCTTTCCCCAGTACGAACGAGCGTTCAATGTGGCATTAACCAAGCGTACCTCTACACTGTCATGATCGATAATCCTATACAAAACATCACTTTAGAGGAATTCAAAAAAATCATCTCCAACCCCTCTATTCCGATTATAGACGTACGTACACCAGCCGAGTATACAGTGGGACACTTCGAGAGAGCGGTCAATTGTGATATATATGATATGGGATTCGTCGATTTGATCGAAGCATTGG